>JAZRNQ010000115.1:0-25919 GCA_045648285.1 Bacteroidales bacterium
CATACTCTTTCTGAAGAAGATCTAACATATAATCCAAATATGTTTTATTTAAAAATCTTGGACGAAACCATGTGTTTTTCAACAAGATGCCGGTGCTATCGCATGGCAATATCATTTCTATAGGTTGGCTATTCCAATGATACGACAAATATTCAGTAAATGAACCGTCTAAGAATTTCTCTTGGGGAAGTGGACCATCATGTTTAATACGAAAGCTAAATATATGATAAATTGTATCTATTTGTGCATAAATAGAATTATCTATCTTATACATGCCTTTTGATTCAAAATATTTTTTCCAATTATCTTTTTTATATAATTCTGAATACAATTCATCATATCCTGCTCTTTTGTATATATTACTTATAACGCTGTCATTCTGAGCTGACAGAAAAAGCGGCAATATTGTGAGTGCTATGGTTATTAGTTTCTTCATATAGATGCTGGATACATTTCGGCAATGCAATATACAAAAAAACACAATAAATAACCATAGCTTGTAAAAAATAATTTTTCCATCTAATCAAAGTCGTACCTCATTCGTACCAACTTCGTATCAGATTCGTATTGAAAATTTCATTACTTTTGCAGTGATTCAGCAGTCAACAGTCAACGGACAACGGTCAACAGACCTAGTCTTATACCAATAGGCACGTTGTGTGTCAAATGAAAATAAAAAATTATTGTCTGTTGACTGTTGTCAGTTGTCATAAAACTAAAAGAAATGGGAAAATTCAAAATTGTTGGCGGTAATAAATTGCACGGAAGCATAACACCGCAAGGAGCTAAGAATGAGGCAATGCAAGTTTTATGTGCATGTCTTCTTACTGAAGAAAAAGTTACCATCACCAATTTGCCAGATATTTCTGACATCAACAATCTAATCGACATACTTGGCGATATGGGCGTTTGTGTCAACAGAATATCTTCTGACGTAGTAGAACTTCAAGCCAAAGACATTGATTTCTCATATTTTGAATCAGAAACATTCACTGAAAAAGCAACTCGTCTGAGAGGAAGCGTAATGATATTAGGTCCTATGCTCGCCCGTTATGGCAAAGGTTACTTACCTAAGCCAGGAGGCGACAAGATAGGACGCCGCCGTCTCGATACTCATATCATAGGATTACAGAAATTAGGAGCCACATTCGAGGATGGCAACAAATGCCAAGTCGCCACAGCTCCTTCCGACGGATTAAAAGGAACATATATGCTTCTTAACGAAGCCTCGGTGACAGGAACTGCCAACATCATCATGGCTGCCGTCATGGCACAAGGCGAGACAACAATATTCAACGCAGCCTGCGAGCCATATATCGTCCAATTGTGCCGTATGCTTGTCTCTATGGGAGCACAAATCAGCGGCATCGGCTCAAACTTATTAATTATTAAAGGTGTAAGCAAATTAAACGGAACCACACATCGTCTGCTCGCCGACATGATTGAAGTAGGCAGCTTCATCGGAATGGCAGCTATGACAGGTTCCGAACTCACAATAAAAAACGCTGGCATCAAAGACCTCGGCTTGATTCCTGAAACATTCCAAAGATTAGGAATAAAGATGGAATTCAGAGGCGATGACATTTATATCCCAGCACAAGAGCATTACGAAGTTGAGACTTTCATCGACGGAAGCATTTTGACAATAGCCGATGCTCCTTGGCCTGGATTCACTCCTGACTTAATCAGCATCGTTTTAGTCGTTGCAACACAGGCAAAAGGAACAGTCCTCATCCATCAGAAAATGTTCGAAAGCCGCCTCTTTTTCGTTGACAAGCTTATCGACATGGGCGCACAGATTATCTTATGCGACCCTCACAGAGCAACCGTCATCGGCCTTGACCGCACACAGCAATTGCACGCAGTCAAAATGGCATCGCCTGACATCAGAGCCGGCGTTGCTCTCCTCATAGCAGCATTGTCAGCAAAAGGAACAAGCATCATCGAAAACATAGAACAAATCGACAGAGGTTACCAAAACATAGACGGCAGACTCAGAGAACTAGGCGTTGAGATTGAGAGAATATAAAAGACTACAAGACCACAAGACCACAAGACTACAAGACTATAAGATATTTACAATACAAAAGACTTGTTGTCTTGTTGACTTGTTGACTTGTTGTCTTATCAATATGACATTTTGTCAAATATTTTTATCCTTAAAAAACGGCAGATTATTTGATTATGCCGGAACGAAATTCTATTTTGTTAATAAATAAAAAAATATATACCATGGAAGAAAAAATGGAAGAAGGCAAAGTTAACATCAATGAAAATGAAGATGTTAACAAAAACGAAGTTCATGAAGACTCAAAAGGCAAAAAATTCAGAAAGAACAAAAACGACAAACAGCTCGAAGAGTTGAATGAAAAGTACAACAAATTGAACGACGAATATCTACGTCTTTTTGCCGAATTTGACAATTATCGTAAACGTACTGCCAAAGAAAAAATAGAGTTATCAAAAACCGCTTCAGAAAGCATCATGGTAGATTTACTGCCAATCCTCGATGACTTTGAACGTGCTCTCCAAACAATGGAAAACAAGGAAACCGATGCCAATTACGAAGGCGTATTATTGATTTACAACAAATTCAAACGTACATTAGAACAAAAAGGTCTTGAAGAAATCAATGCCAAAGACGCTGTTTTCGACACAGACGAGCATGAGGCTCTGACAAACGTTCCTGTCACTGACGAAAGTCAAAAAGGCAAAGTATTAGACGTAATTCAAAAAGGTTACAAACTTAACGGCAAAGTGATTCGCTACGCACGCGTAGTTGTTGGTGGTTGATAATAAAATAAAAAAACGATGGAGAAAAGAGATTACTACGAAGTGCTTGAGGTGTCTAAGAACGCCACCGCCGATGAGATAAAAAAAGCCTATCGTAAGATGGCTATAAAATATCATCCTGACAAAAACCCAGACAATAAAGAAGCTGAGGAAAAATTCAAAGAAGCAGCCGAGGCTTACGAAGTTTTGAGCAACCCAGAGAAACGCTCTCGTTACGACCAATTCGGACATGCTGGCATGCATGGTCAACAAGGCTTCAGTGGCATGGATGATATTTTCAGTCATTTCGGTGATATCTTCAGCGATTTATTTGGAGGTGGCGGATTCGGTTTCAGCAGCGGATTCGGCGGAGGAAGACAAGCACAAAGACATGTCAACAGAGGCAGCAACCTTCGTCTTCGCGTAAAACTAAATCTCAGCGAAATCAACGAAGGCGTAAAGAAAAAAGTTAAGGTCAACAAATTCGTTCCTTGCCAACATTGTGGAGGCAGCGGTGCAAAAGACAATAGCTTCGAGACATGCCCTACATGTAACGGAAGAGGTCAGACCGTTAAAATTCAGAATTCCATCTTCGGACAGATGCAAACAGTCTCTACTTGTCCTACCTGCGGCGGTGAAGGCAAGATTATCAAGAACAAATGTCCTGAATGTCAAGGCAACGGCATCGTAAAGAGTGAAGAAATCATAGAACTCAACATCCCTGCCGGCGTTGCAGACGGAATGCAACTGTCAGTGAGAGGCCAAGGCAACGCCGGTGCAAGAAACGGCATAGCTGGCGACCTCATCATTTTAATTGAAGAAGAAAAAGACAAAAATCTCGAAAGAGACGGCAACGATCTTATATACAACCTCTTCATCAGCTTCCCTCAAGCAGCTCTTGGAACAACAGTAGAGATACCTGTCATTGACGGAACTACTGAAATAAAAGTCCCAGCAGGAACACAAAGCGGTGAAGTCATCAAATTGAGAGGAAAAGGATTACCAGAACTCAACAGCTACAGCAGAGGAGATTTACTCGTGAACGTAAACGTATGGACACCGAAAAATCTCAATAAAGAAGAAGAGAAAATAATGAAGACTCTGCTGGAAAGCGAAAACATGGATCCAGCTTCCGACAAGGATAAAAGTCCTTTCAAGAAATTCAAGAAATTCTTTAGTTAATGTAATAAAGTTTATAGTTAATAGTTTATAGTTCAAAGTAGTTCTATAGTTTATAGTTAAGAGTTTTTAGTCCATATTTTACAATAAACTTTTAAACCAAACAACTTTCAACTTTTCAACTACTATAAACTATTAACTCTAAACTCTAAACTTAAAAAATCATGACTAACATCATTGAAATCAATAACGTCAGCAAGTCTTATGGCGATTATAAAGCATTGAACAACATCAGTATCAATGTGCCAAGACAAAGCATCTACGGTTTACTTGGTCCTAATGGCGCCGGCAAAACCACATTGATAAGAATGCTTAATCAGATAACTGCTCCTGACGAAGGCGAGATAATATTCAATGGCGAGAAGTTAAATCGCAATCATATCTCTGAAATAGGTTACCTCCCAGAAGAACGAGGCTTGTATAAATCCATGAAAGTAGGAGAACAAGCAATATATCTCGCACAGCTGAAAGGTGTAAGCAAGAAAGATGCAGAGAAAAGACTCAAACAATGGTTCCATAAATTTGGCATCACCGACTGGTGGAACAAAAAGGTAGAAGAATTAAGTAAGGGTATGCAGCAAAAGATACAGTTTATCGTGACTGTGATACATAACCCACAACTACTTATTTTTGACGAACCATTCTCTGGTTTCGACCCAATCAATGTCAATCTTCTAAAAAAAGAAATCCTTGAATTACGCGACAAAGGAGCAACGATAATTTTCTCTACACACAATATGGCTTCAGTAGAAGAATTATGCGATAATATCATGCTTATTAATAAAGGTGAAAAAATTCTCGAAGGAAGCGTTTATCAAGTCAAGCAAAATTTCAAGGAAAACAAATTCGAAGTTATTCTGAGACGCAAAGGCACAGAAGCGATATGTCTCCCTGACGGTTTCACTATTGTTTCTGAAAAAGAAAATAAAAACGATGAAACTACATTCATCATTAGTTCTGACAAAGAAAACAACCCTAACATTTTGATAAATTACCTTACAGAAAAAGGCACTATCGTTTCTTATCGTGAATTATTACCTTCAATAAACGATATTTTTATCAATAAAGTTAATGGCATAATGTAATTTAAGACTTTATCTCATGAATAAATTAGGCATAATAATAAAACGAGAATATTTAACAAGAGTTAAGAACAAGAGTTTCTTAATAATCACTTTCTTAGGACCAATATTTTTTGTAGCCTTGATGATTGCCCCAGCCCTACTTGCGTTAAATTCCGACAAAATGGAGTCGAAAAAGGCAATCGCTGTTCTAGATGAGACTGGCTGGTTCGATCAAAAATTCGACAAAACTGAAACAAACACTTTTGTCTATCATGATGAAAATGAAAATTTGGATAGTTTGAAGAAACTTGTTTTCGAAGACATCTACGATGCAATTCTGTATATCCCAGGCACTTCGCTAAACGTACCAGTCAATGCTAAACTTTATAGTGACAAACAGATATCAATGACATTAAGCAGTTACATTGAAAACACTATGAAGAAAGAAGTAGAGCACAAGAAACTGCTTGCTTCTGGCATCGACCCTGACATAGTAAAATCGGCAAACACGAATATCAACATTGCCAACATTCGCATGGATTCTGAAGACAAAGAAGAGACGAGATATACTGAACTAGAATCGATTATTGGTTTCGTACTTGCTTTCGTGATATATTTCTCAATATTCCTATTCAGTAGCCAAGTTTTGAGAAGTGTTATAGTAGAAAAGACAAACCGTATCGTTGAAGTCATTATCAGTTCTGTCAAGCCATTTGAATTGATGATGGGAAAAATCATAGGTAATGCCTTAGTTGGACTTACACAATTCACTGCGTGGATTGTCTTGACGTTAGCAATCTATTTTGTAGCTAGCGGAGTAATATTAGGCCCTGAACTTATGTCAGCAACAGGCACTGTCATGACTGAAGAAATCAGCAAGATAGCAGAAACAACAGAAGCACAAGATATTATGCTGGAAGCTGTTAATATGATACAGACAATAAACTTCAGCGCAATATTGTGGAGTTTCTTATTTTACTTCTTATTTGGATTTTTGTTGTATGCAGCATTATTTGCAGCGATAGGCGGAATGGTTGACAATGAGACAGACAGCAACCAATTCATAACTATACTAACTATTCCATTGATTTTAGCAATAATATGTTCACCAGCCATGATGGAAAACCCAGAAAGCGGCTTAACATTATGGTTGTCAATGATACCATTCACCTCCCCTATAGCCATGATGATTAGGATTCCATTTGGCGTGCCATATATGCAATTAGGAATTTCAATTATATTGTTAATACTTACATTTGTATTGATGACATGGATTGCAGCCAAGATATACAGGACTGGAATTCTGATGTACGGCAAAAAACCTACTTGGAAAGAAATATGGAAGTGGCTTAAATATTAAGACACCGAGATGCTAAGACACTGAGATGCTGAGATATAAAACAAATAATTAACTCAGCATCTTTTTGTATTTTTATCGTAACAACTTTTAAAAAAAACACTTGTAATTGAAATAAAAAAATCTTATTTTTGCACCCCAAAAAATAAATTTATCATTTTAACATTGAAATTAATTAATCATAAAAAATAGATTTACAATGCAAAACAAAGGAGTTATCAAATTGTTAGCAGTTATTTTAGCTGTTTTCTCTTTGTATCAATTGTCTTTTTCTTTTGTAACAAGACAAGTTGAAAAGAAAGCTGCTGAATATGCTACAAATGCAGAGTCTGTTAAAATGGCAGAAACTCTTGCTAATGGTGATCAAAACGCTTACGATTACTTGTTAGATTCAATTCAAGGTGCTAGAGAAACTTATTATTTAGATTCTATGAGCACAGTTAAAGTTTATCCAGTTTTCGGACAAACTTATCGTCAAGCTAAAGAAATGGAAATCAACTTAGGTCTCGACCTTAAAGGCGGTATGAACGTTATGATGGAAGTATCTGTTCCAGATATCATCGAAGTTCTTTCAGGCCACAGCACAGACCCAGTTTTCGTTCAAGCTATCCAAATGGCTAACGAAGAACATCTCAACAGTCAAAGAGATTACGTTGATTTATTCGGCGATGCTTTCCAACAATTAGACCCAAATGCTAAGTTAGCTCCTATCTTCTTGTTCGAATTCAAAGATAAAGGCATAACAGTAAACTCAACAAACGCTGAAGTTTTAAGCGTTATCAAAGAAGAAACAAACAGCGCTATCGACCGTTCATACCAAATCTTAAGAACTCGTATTGACCGTTTCGGCGTTGCACAACCAAACATCCAAAAATTAGAAAACTCAGGACGTATCCTCGTCGAACTCCCAGGTATCAAAGATCCTAAACGTGTTCGTAAACTTTTACAAGGTACAGCACAACTCGAATTCTGGGAAACATACAACTTCACAGAACTTTATGAATATTTCGATGAAGCAAACAAACGTCTTGCTGAAATCAACAAAGCTAACGAAGGTTTAGCTGAAGATGAAGTTAAAGAAGAAAACAACGATGAACCAGCTCTTTTAGCTAACGATTCATTAAAAGCTCAAGAAGAAGCTTTAGAAGAAATGAGAGCTAACTATCCTCTCTACAACTACTTAACACCTTCTTATTTCCAAAACGAAATGGGTCAAACATTCCCAGCTCAAACAGCACGCGTTGGTATGGCTTTAGTAAAAGACACAGCTAACATCAACAGAATGCTCAAACAAGCTAAGAACGTATTCCCACGTAACGTCAGATTCGCATGGTGCGTTAAACCAAATGTTGCTGAAGACGGCACTGAATACATCGACCTCGTTGCATTAAAGACATCACGCGAAAACAAAGCTGCTCTCGGCGGTGAAGTTATCGTTGACGCTCGTCAAGACTACGATCAAAATGGTCGCGTTGAAGTTACAATCCAAATGAACAGCGAAGGTGCAAAAACATGGAAACGCTTAACAGGTGAAAATATCGGCAGACAAGTTGCTATCGTTCTCGACAACTACGTATATTCATACCCAGTTGTTAACGACGAAATCCCAAGCGGCCGTTCATCAATCTCTGGCGGTGACATGAGCGTTGAAGAAGCACAAGACTTAGCTAACATCTTGAAAGCAGGTAAATTACCAGCTCCAGCAAGAATCCTCGAAGAAAACGTCGTTGGTCCATCATTAGGTCAAGAAGCTATCCAATCAGGTCTCTGGTCATTCGTGATTGCTTTCATCCTCGTTCTTATTTACATGGTATTCTTCTACAGCAAAGCTGGTGTCGCTGCTGACATCGCATTGTTAGTAAACATATTCTTCATGTTTGGTGTGTTAGCATCATTCGGAACAGTATTGACATTGCCTGGTATCGCTGGTATCGTATTGACACTCGGTATGGCTGTTGACTCTAACGTTATTATCTTCGAACGTGTTAAAGAAGAATTACGCGCTGGTAAAGGTTTAAGAACAGCTATCGCTGACGGTTATAAAGCAGCTTACTCAGCTATCCTCGACGGTAACATCACAACATTCTTGACAGCATTCGTATTGTTCGAATTCGGTACAGGTCCTGTTCAAGGCTTCGCTACAACATTGATGATTGGTATCGCTACATCATTGTTCACATCAATCTTCATCACTCGCTTAGTATTCGAAGGCTGGTTGAAGAAAGACAAGAACATCAGCTTCTCAAATAACGCTACACGTAACTTCATGAAGAACACTTCATTCGACTTCATCAAGTTCGGTAAGACAGCAGCTATCATCGCTGGCGTAGTTATCGCTATCAGCGTTGGTTCATTAGCAGTTCGCGGATTAAACCTCGGTATCGACTTCAAAGGTGGACGTAACTACGTTGTCCGCTTCGACAAAGACGTTACAGTTAACGAAGTACGTAATGCTTTAGCTAATGTTAAAGAATTCAGCAACGTTCCAGAAGTTAAGACATACGGTCCAAGCCGTCAAGTTAAGATAACAACAGACTATAAGATTAACGACAACGGTCAAGACGTTGACGCTGAAATCCAAGGTCTTATCTACAACGCTCTTAAAGGCTTGTACAACACAGAAATGACATACGAACAATTCACAACAGACTCAGACAAGAGCAACGTTTTACTCGGTATCTTAAGCTCACAAAAAGTTGGTGCTACAGTTGCTGACGACGTTACACGTAAAGCTTTCGTTGCTGTTATCATCTCTCTCGTTGTTATGTTCGTTTACATCGCTATCCGCTTTAGAAGATGGCAATATGGTTTGTCAAGCATCGTTTGTTTGGCTCACGACACATTGATCGTTATCGGTATGTATTCATTGTTCAACAATGTATTACCATTCACAATGGAAGTCAACCAATCATTCATCGCTGCTGTTTTGACAATCATCGGTTACTCAATCAACAACACAGTGGTTATCTTCGACCGTGTGCGTGAAAACGTTACATTATTCCCTAAGAGAGGTTGGAGAGAACTCTTCAATAGCGCAAACAACAGCACATTATTACGTACAATCAATACATCAGGAACTACAATCGTCGTATTGTTAGCTATCTTCATCTTCGGTGGTGAAACAATCCGTGGTTTCGTATTCGCATTGTTAGTTGGTATGCTCGCTGGTACATTCTCATCATTATTCATCGCTTCACCTTTGGCTTACAGATTATTCAAAGGCAAACAATATGATGCAGAATTAGAAGCAGCAGCTAATACAAAAAAGAAATAATGGCTAACGGCTAATGGCTAACGGCTAATGTTAAAGAGAGCTCCTATGATTATAGGGGCTCTTTTTTGTTAATGAGTTATTTACAATTTAAAATTTACATTAAAAAACATTCATAATTCCTAACTCCTAATTCCTAATTATTTTTCAAAATCATATCGTTTTTTTTTATACTTTTGTAACAACATTTGCGTTACACCTTATAAAAGGTTAAGATATGACTAAGAAAATCATTTTCACATTTATAGTTACATTATTTTTCAGCATTCAGCCAATCTTTGCTCAAAGAAAAGTTAGCAAGTCAGCTGACATAGCTTTTGAACGTAAGCAGTATAACACTGCCATCGAAAAATACAAAAAAGCTCTTAAAAAAAGCGGCAAGAAAAAGAACCAAGACGACCGTAACTATATCACATATCAACTCGCAGAATGTTACAGAATAACAGATGCTACTAAGCTAGCAGAGTCTCATTATAAACGCTTACTGAAAACCGAATAT
This sequence comes from Bacteroidales bacterium, assembly GCA_045648285.1. Lineage (GTDB taxonomy): Bacteria > Bacteroidota > Bacteroidia > Bacteroidales > F082 > Limimorpha. The sequence goes on from JAZRNQ010000115.1 coordinate 10,143, forward strand.
CCAAAGAAATATCCAACGATATATCTTTATTACGCAGATGCACTCAAAAGAAATAAAAAATATGAAGATGCAGCTGCTAATTATACCATCTATAATGAATTGATGCCAGACGACCCACGAGGTGTTGCAGCATTGGCTGACATAGAAAACATACAAGCCTGGCTTGAAGCTCCAACAAAATATGAAGTGACTCGTATTAAGAAATTAAACTCACGCGCTTCAGATTTCGGTGTAGCTTGGACATCAAACAATTATAATGAGATTATATTCTCATCCACAAGAGAAGACGGTATCACTAAAGAAAAAGATGCCATTACAGGACAAAATTTCGCCGACTTCTACACTTCAAGACAAAACAAGCAAGGTGAATGGGAAGAAGTTACATTGCTGGATGAAGATGTAATCAATTCGGCAGGCAGTGAAGGAATGCCTTTCATGAATAAGTCTTACTCAACATTATATTTCACTAGTTGTCCAAACCATAAAAAAAGAACCTCTGGTTGTCAGATTATGAAAGCCACTCGTTCTGGAAGCACATGGAGCGACCCTGTGACAGTAGAAATAAAAACTATCGACTCTTTGGATGTTATAGGTCACCCTACCCTATCAAGCGATGAATTGAAATTATATTTCGCTTCTGAAAGAAAAAATGGCTTAGGCGGTAAAGATATCTGGGTCTCTGAAAGAGAAAGCACTGGAGAAAAATTCGGACGTCCTAGAAACTTAAGCGATTTAGTCAATACCATTGGCAATGAGCTTTATCCTTATTTGAGAAATGACAGCACATTGTATTTCTCATCTGACGGACATGGCGGAATGGGTGGATTAGACATCTTCGTGACAACACTCGATTCTCTCGGAGAATGGACAGAACCAATAAACCTAAGACATCCTTTCAATTCAATTGGAAATGATTATGGAATCACATTCCATCCTACTGAAGAACGCGGATTTTTCAGCAGCAACAGAGATACTAAAAACGGTTTAGATGACGATTTATATTATTTCATCGAGCCACCTTTATTATTCACTCTGAGTGGAACTATTAAAAATGAGAACAGCTTACAATTCGTTGAAGGCGCTGACATCAAAATAACCGCTTCTAATGGCTCCAAATTCTCTACAAAGAGCAGTGAGACTGGCGCGTTTATGTTTACCAACTCACAGATAAAGGCAAATGAGACATACGTCCTGACTGTAAATAGAAAAAATTATTTCACATTTACTGACACAATCAGCACATTCGGCTATGAGACAAGTCAAGATTTTGTCAAAGACTACCAGATAAGCACAATACCTAATACACCAGTTGTATTGCCTGATATCTTGTATGAATTGTCAAAATGGGAGTTACGCCCTCAATTCCAAGATTCTTTGAGAGGACTTATAGAAATTCTACAAGTTAATCCAAACCTCACTATAGAATTAGCATCACATACCGATAACAGAGACTCCCATGAAAGCAATGACGTCTTGTCACAAAAACGTGCTCAGTCTGTTTGTGATTACTTGGTAATTAGAGGTATTGACCCTTACAGACTTAGAGCTAAAGGCTACGGTGAAAGAGTCCCTAGAACATTAAATAAAGACTATACATACAACAATCATGTAATTCCTGCTGGAACACAACTCACAGAGGAATATATCAAGAAACTTCCAAAACAAGTTCAGGAGTTTGCACATCAGCTCAACCGTAGAACTGAGTTCAAGGTTATAAGTAAAGATTACGTGCCACGAGAAGACATCAGCGACGACCAAATGGCAAATGTTGAGATAAGACCTGAAGATAATGTCGTAAGTATTGCTGTCGACAAACAAGGATTCGTATCATTCAAGGCTATTATTAATGCATACACAGAAAATGTAACATATAATCAGAACTTCGATTTCGGTGTATCTCAAAGAAAGGTAATGGAAATGCTTAACGATGGTATCATCACAAAAGATGATTTCCTCGGTGATGTCAGGAAAATCATCAAAGTGGGAGCCGTTGCCGACAAAGCCAAATTCATCATCAGAGAGATGTATATCGCTGATCGTCGTGTTGAGAATGTAACAGTTACAGTTTATAATAATTTGAAAACAGATTGGCTGATAGGTCAGAAGACTCTTAAAGAATTTGGAGAGTATAACATTGACACTAACAGCATGAAACTCATATTTAATAAGGAAAAGTAATGTCAGTAGAAAAACGTTATCAACTTCGTGGTGTCTCTGCAGAGAAAGAGGACATTCACAATGCAATAAAGAATTTAGACAAAGGATTATATCCTAATGCTTTTTGCAAAATCATCCCAGACATTTTGGGAAACGACAATGAATTTTGTAACATCATGCATGCTGATGGCGCTGGAACAAAATCGTCATTAGCTTATCTTTATTGGAAAGAGACAGGTGACTTATCTGTATGGTCAGGTATAGCACAAGATGCTATCGTCATGAATACAGACGACCTACTCTGCGTTGGTGCTACAGATAAAATGTTACTTTCATCAACAATCGGACGTAACAAAAACCTTATACCAGGCGAAGTCATCTCAGCTATCATCAACGGTACTGAGGAATTCCTCGCTAAGTTACGCTCACTCGGCGTAGGTATTTACTTAACAGGCGGCGAGACAGCCGACGTCGGCGACCTCGTAAGAACAGTCATCGTCGACAGTACTGTGACAGCTCGTATGAGAAGAGACGAAGTCATTGAAAACAATATCCAACCAGGTGACGTTATCGTAGGTTTCGCTTCATCAGGACAAGCTACATACGAGACAAGCTATAACGGAGGTATGGGCAGCAATGGTCTCACATCAGCACGCCACGATGTGTTAGGTCATTATCTTGCTGAAAAATATGCTGAAAGCTATGATCATTCAATTCCTGAAGACTTAATCTATTCAGGTCCTCATACATTGACAGAACCAACAGAGATAGAAGGCGTCGACGTAGGTAAACTCATCCTCTCTCCTACTCGTACATATCTCCCAATGATGGTTCCAATCTTAGATAATTTCAGAAAACAAATCAACGGCATCATACATTGCAGCGGCGGAGCACAGACAAAAGTATTACACTTCACAGATAAATTACACATCGTGAAAGACAATATGTTCGCTCTTCCTCCTCTCTTCAGAATGATTCAAGAATCATCAGGAACAGACTGGAAAGAAATGTATAAGGTATTCAACATAGGTCACCGTCTTGAGATTTATACAAACGAAAAAGCAGCTCAAGAAATGATTCAAATAGCAAAAGAATTCAATATCGAAGCTCAGATTGTTGGTCACGTTGAAGCGTCAGACAAGAAACAACTCACAATCAAGAGCCAATTCGGTACTTTTGAATATTAATAAAAAATAACCTACCAAAGATGGAAATCATTGATAAGTTAGAAGATATTAAAACTAAATGGGAGACTTTAGGCGAACAGCTCAACGACCCTGAAATCATTGGCGATATGAAACGTTTCGTCAAGATTAACAAGGATTACAAAGAACTTGAACCTATCGTCGTTGCATTTAAAGAATATAAAACCTTATTATCAAACATCGAAGAAGCTCGTGAAATCTTAAAGAACGAGAAAGACGATGATATGCGCGAGATGGCACAGGAAGAACTAGAGGCTTCTGAACAAAGACGTGATGTCATTGAAGAAGAAATCCGTTTGATGCTCATCCCTAAAGACCCTACCGATGACAAAAATGCAGTAATGGAAATACGCGCTGGTAGCGGTGGCGATGAGGCTTCAATCTTCGCTGGTGACTTATACAGAATGTATATCAGATACTGCGAGACAAAAGGCTGGAAGATAGAACTCGTTGAGATGAACGAAGGTACTGCCGGTGGCTTCAAAGAAGTAGTTTTCAACGTAATAGGCGACGGTGCTTACGGATTATTAAAATTCGAGTCGGGAGTACATCGCGTACAACGTGTGCCAAAGACAGAGACACAAGGCAGAATCCACACATCAGCAGCATCTGTAGTAGTGCTTCCTGAAGCTGAAGAATTCGACGTTGAACTCAACGAAAAAGATATCCGTAAGGAGACATTCTGCGCATCAGGTCCTGGTGGTCAGTCTGTCAACACAACATATTCTGCAGTACGTCTTACCCACATCCCAAGCGGTATCGTTGTTTCATGTCAAGATGAGAAGTCTCAGATTAAAAACCTTGCGACAGCGATGAAGGTTCTCAGAACACGTCTCTACGAAAGAGAATACAATAAATACCTGGAAAGCATCGCATCACAGAGAAAGACAATGGTTTCTACTGGCGACCGCTCCGCAAAAATCAGGACATACAACTATCCACAAGGACGCGTCACAGACCATCGCATCAACTTGACAATTTATAACCTACAGTCAATCATCGACGGTGACATCAATGAAATCATTGAGAAGTTACAGATGGCAGAAAACGCTGAACGCCTTAAAGAGAATTAGAAATTGTAGAGACGTATCAATGTTTCATGCAAAAATAAAAACACATTGAAGCGTCTCAAATAACAAAACAATTTAAAAAATATAACATCATGAATAAAAAACAATTAGTAGAACAGATATTTGCAAAGAAATCATTCCTTTGCGTTGGTTTAGACACCGACATCAACAAGATTCCACAACATCTTTTAGAATGTGAAGATCCTGTTTTTGAATTCAACAAACAAATCATCGACGCTACAGCACAATATACAGTAGCTTACAAGCCAAACACTGCTTTCTACGAAGTTTACGGTGCAAAAGGATGGGAAACATTAGACAAGACAATAAAATATATCAAGGCTAACTACCCAGAGATTTTCGTTATCGCTGACGCTAAGAGAGGCGACATCGGCAACACCTCTGCAAACTACGCAAGAGCTTTCTTTGAAACAATGAGCAGCGACGCTATCACAGTAGCTCCTTATATGGGCCTCGACTCTGTTGAACCATTCTTAGGCTTCGAAGACAAATGGGTTATCTTATTAGCTCTCACATCAAACAAAGGTTCTAAAGACTTCCAATATCTCAATATTGAAGGTCGCGAGCTTTACAAAGAAGTTCTCGCAAAATCAAGCACTTGGGCTGACGACAACAAAATGATGTACGTTGTTGGCGCAACACATCCTGAAGAATTAGGCGAAATCAGACAGATATTACCAAACCACTTCTTCTTGGTTCCAGGCGTCGGAGCACAAGGCGGCGACTTGGCAGCAGTAGCTAAATACGGTCTCAATAAAGAATGTGGTTTGTTAGTCAACTCTTCAAGAGGTATCATCTACGCTTCTAAAGAAAAAGACTTCGCTGAAAAAGCTGCTGAAGAAGCAAAGAAATTACAAGAACAAATGGCAGCATTTTTGTAATTCATAATTCATAATGCATAATTCATAATTGTAGAGATATCATACAGATGATATCTCTACTTTTTTATTATCTTTGCTTATTATAAATTCCATGAATTATGTTATCAAATTTCAAGAAGATATTTTTAAATGAAAGTATCATATTAACTATAATTGTAATCAACACAATTATCATCTTCATCACCGAGTCGGGTATCAAGAATTCATTTTTACTATATCTTGATATCTTAATCACTATCTATTTTATTATAGAGATAATGACTAAAATCAAGGAATATGGTTTTAAAAGATTTTGGTCAAATGGATGGAACAGATTTGACTTCATCATAATATTTATATCAGTTCCTTCAATATCTACATTATTCTTCGAAAGTTCTTTATCAAATCTCTCTGTGATTCTCGCGTTACGTCTCTTAAGAATATTACGTATCTTCAGAGTATTCAAGTTCTTTCCAAACATAAATCAGATTACAAAGGGATTTGTACGCGCACTGAAACAATCCAGAGCTATATTAATTGCCTATATCATAATTATCATTATCTCTGGATTAATCAATTGCTGTTTATTTAAAAACATCGCGCCAGAACATTTCTCCACACCTCTTGATTCCATTTACACTGTCTTCAGAATATTCACATTAGAAGGATGGTATGAGATACCAGATGCGATAACATTAGCGACAATGCCTTTTATAGGAAAAATCGTACGTCTGTATTTCTGTCTTCTCCTTTGCTGCGGTGGCATCATCGGGTTATCGTTTGTCAACTCCGTCTTCGTAGACGCAATGGTTGAAGACAATAACGACAAGGTTATTGAACACCTTAACAGAATAGAAAAGAAATTAGAAGAACTGGAGAAAGAGTTAGGAGTTAGGAGTTAGGAGTTGGAACGTTTGACAGAATAAAAAAAGCAGTAAAGGTCCTTTACTGCTTTTTTTGTGTGATTAAAGATATTTATTCCACAATCACTTTTCTAGATAACATTCTGCCATCTTTATCTATAATATTGATGAAATACATTCCATTTTGGAAATTCTCTACATTCACTTCAACAATATCATCATTTGTTTCTATTGATTTAACAATTTGACCTAATGAATTATAAATCTTGACTTGGCTCATATTTTCACCTTTAATTGTCAAGACATCTTTAACAGGATTTGGATAAACTTTATATGCAGATGATGACATTTCGTTTACAGAACCTCCTTGCAATACAGAAAGTATACTATATGTCACATCTGTAAATTCACCATTACCATCAACGATGACATTACCAACTTCATCAAGGATTCTATAATAGCCTTCACCATCACCATTATTGATACCATTCTTATAGCTATCATAAATCACCAATTTATAGCAATCAGCTTTTACTTCAACTTTATAAGTATGTAACTCTGTATTAGCATTAGGCAAATATTTATATGGACCTCCAGAAGCCAAGACTGTATTATCTGATGACAAGAACTCCCATGTTGTATGGTTACCATATTTATCTTGCATGATTTCTATAGTAAGCTGTGCTGATTCCACACATGACAATTTATATGTTGCCCATTCGTCGCATACAACATTGATAGTCTTGCCATAGTTAAATGTTGTGCCATTAGCTTTAACAATATTCACAGCAACTTCATTATCACCGAAAGGAAGTTCAACTTCAATATCAAAACGTGTAGTCTGATTAGGCAATAATGAACCCTTCCAAGATTGTTTAGTCTTATCTTTACCATTTACAACGACTTCAAAATCTATTGATGTCAGCTCTTTTGTACCGACATTCTTAATGTATGTCTTGAATGTTCTATCGTTGCCACAGTAGATACCTTCATCTACGACAACTTCTGATATATAAGGAGATACTGTTTCAAATGTATTCTGTTCCTGACTTAATTTATTTGCATTAAGTATAGGACGTGTAGGAACGCCTTGATATTTCTCTGTTACGAAAGCCAAGAAGCTAATATTATCGAGGTCAACGACTATTCCATTAGTATCGCCTATTATTTCTGGGATCTTATATTCGTAAGTCTTTGTGATTAAAGAACCTTGTGTAGTAGGAGCTATTGCATTGCCCCAATCAGCTGTTATTGCATCACGAAGAACGTGCATGTGGCAATACAAGTCACCGCCCATGTGTTGTGCAGGATTTGTTTCAGCATAAGCTTGTTCTCCTATGATACTATCTTGCAACATAACTATTGTCAGATAGTTTATAGGTTCATTGCTATTAGCTGTATAAAAGACCTCTGCTGTTATGCTTGCTGTTCTTGTGAGTGGGTCTATAACAACATGACCATCTACGTTACATTCTGCCACTTGTCCCAAGACATCTTCTGCTTTACCTTGCCACTGACCGCGAGCTATTGCTTCTTCAGTTGTACGGTTGATTAAAGCTGCTGGTAAACCAAGACCGCCAGCTACATCATCATAAGGATCCATAAATGTAGCGCTTATATCTGTCTGGAAGTTAGGATATGTCTTTGGTGTGAAATATCCAGAATGTACAGACATACTCCATACTCTGTTTGGATAGCTATTAACGATACTACTTGAGATTCTGTGACCGTCTGGACAATTTGGACAGTTTCTACCAGTAAACTCTTCTATAATTACATTTCTATTTGACACTTCAGTAGAAACGTATTCTGGTTCGTCTACAATATCATCTTCATTTAATATTGACATCACATGTACAGCTTGGCTACCGAATTTACCATCGCTTTCAACAACCACATTACCTTTACTATCTGTAATTTTGTAATAACCTTCACCGTAACCGCAGTTTATGCCGTCACCATTTGAGTCGTTGATAGTGAACTTCACACAATCACCTGTAGTCAACACTACCTTTTCTGTATGAACTTTAATTCCGCCTGCTCCACTTAACAAAGCTTTATAAGGACCACCTGATACGAGCACTGTATGATCTGAAGCTTTAACTTCCCATGTTATCTGGTTACCGTGTTTATCTTGTGCTATTTCAATAGTAAATTCTTCTTCTTCGCCTTCTACTATTACATTGGTCCACTCTTCACTTGTATATGCGACAGACTCTTCTATATCAAATTTAACTCCATTAGCTTCTTTAAGTTTCACACTAACAATATGGTCACCTTGAGGGACTTTAATATCGTGTTCAACAACTTGCACCTGATTTGAAGGAATGATACCTGTCCATATATATTCTTCAGGGTTTCTATTGTCAATTGATATTTCAAATGTCATTGTTGTGATATCTTCTTTACCTGAATTTTGAACTATCATTTCGAATGTCTTATTGTTTGAACATGCTGTTGCATGTTTAGGACGCAATTCTGTAAGATAAGGAAGAACTGATTCATCTGTTGCTATGAGTGTGTGCAACTTATTGGCGTTAAGAATAGGAAGCGTTCCTGTGCCTTGATATTTTTCTGTCACGAAAGCCATGAAATTAAGATGCTCCAAGATAACATCCACTGCATTTGTCTTGCCAATACTTTCTGGGATTTGATATTGATAAGTCTTTGTGACCAATGTGCCTTCTGTTGTTGTGTTGATTGCATCGCCCCAGAATGGAGTTACGTTACTACGAAGGACATGCATGTGACAATATTTGTCACCAACCATTTGATCTGGATTTGAACCAGCACCTGTTTGATCACCAATGATGCTATCTTGCAACATAAATACGTTTAGATAGTTAACATCATAAGCACTATTCGATGTGTAATATACCTCTACTGTTACTGTAGCGACACGTGTTAAAGGATTGATTGCCACCTGACCAGCGATGTTACATTCTGCTGTTTGTTGGATTTGTTCATCAACGGCTGCACGCCATTGTGTATTGGCAAGTGTAGATGTTGTCCTACGATTTACCAATGCTGATGGGAACATTTGAGGATTGAAATACATACCTAGTGTATCACATATATCCGTATTCAAGTTTGGATAATCGAGTGATGAATAGTAGCCACCATGAAGATTGATAGACCACACTCTTCCTGGATATGCTTCTTCAATAGCTTTTGCCTCAATATGTCCGATAGGACAGTTGACACATTTTCTTCCAGTGAATTCTTCTATGAGAACATTTCTTTTTGTAACTTCCTTTGTAACAAAATCTTGCGCATTAAGCGTAATAAAAGAAGTCATCAATAGAACTAAGAGTAAAAGATTTTTTTTCATAAATATATAATTTAATTATTTGCTTTGTCTTTGCTACAAAAATACAATTTTTATTCAAAAAAAACATTCAAATATCATCAAAAAAATAGAGATGCTACAAGTTGTAACATCTCTAGTAATTATCAAATTTTATTTGTATCAATTCAACACTGAAACTTTCCTTGATGACATTTCACCATTAGCATCGATAACATTAACTATATACATGCCATTCTGTAAATCATTGACATTTATATTAACTATATTGTCGTTGCAATTTACAGATTTAAGCAATTGACCCATTGTGTTATAGACTTTAACTTGTTGAATGTTTTGGCCTTCAATTGTAAGTGTTTCTTTCACTGGGTTTGGATAAAGTCTTAATGTCTCATTTGTCATTTCATCTACAGAAGCATAACCAGATTTCGTTGAGATATTATGATATGCTTCATTTGTAAATTTACCATCACCTTCAACAATAAGATTTCCTTTGCTGTCTGTAATCTTGTAAAAACCTTCGCCATAACCGCAATTGATACCATTGCCAGCTTCATCTCTAATGATGAATTTAATACATTCGTTGTTTGGCACTTTAACCTTTGTTCTTTGCAATTTAGTTCCGTTACTTGCGAGTGTTGTGTAAGGACCGCCTTGAGCTATAATTTCTTCGTTTGAATTTATCAACTCCCATGTGATTTGAGCGCCGAATTTATCTTGAAGAATGTCAATTTTGAATTCATCTTCTTCACCTTGGAAATAAGCATTGAACCATGGTTCACTTACAAATCTAACTTCTCTATCATTTTTATAAGACTTTCCATTAGCTTCTACTATACGGAATTTCACATTACGTTCTCCTAAATACATAGTAAGGTCTTCTTCTATAATCACTGATGAATATGAAGGAAGACTGCCTTCCCATGTATATTGTGTTGTAACACCCCAAACTTCTACCTCATATTTCATTGATGTGATTTCTTTTGTACCACCATTTATAAATTCAATGCTTGTTGGTTTTATTTCAGAGCATGATACATTGCTCTTAATATCTATTTTACCAAAATATGGATAGATTTCATCTTCAGATACTTTATAGATATTCAAGCCTGTCACATTCAATACTGGAGCTGTTTTTGTACCTTGCTTTTGCTCAGAAACAAAAGCTATAAAATGAAGGTTATTCAGGTCAACTTCAACGCCATTAGGTTCTCCTATATATTCTGGTATTTGATATGTATATGTTTTTGTAATCAAGCTACCAGCTGTTGTTGTTGTAATTTCATCGCCCCAAGTCTCTGTAATATAGTCACGAACAGTGTGCATATGTACATATTGATCGCCTATCATTTGCTGTGGATTGAAAGTTTCTGCACCAGCTTGTGAACCTAAGATACTATCTTGTGACATCATAACTGTAAGATAGTTTTTATCAGAAACACTATTTGATGTGTAATATACTTCAACAGTTATTGTTGCGGTACGTTTTTCTTCGTTGATAAGAACATTACCACCAATATTACATTCTGAGGTTTGAGCTAAAAGTTTATTTACTGTTGGAGAAGACTCAACAGGGTGTATTGTTTCTCCACGGTTCACGGTAACAGCAGGGATACCACCGCCTGCATTGAATGCCATATAAACTTCCGCACCCTTATTGGTATTAAGGTTAGGATAGTTTGTTGGTGACAAAGAACTAGGTGCATGAATATTGACTGTGAATACTCTTCCAGGATTTTCTGCTAAAATCTGATTGACTGCTACCTGACCATATGGACAGTAGCCACACAATCTTCCTGTAAATTCTTCTATCAAAACGTTACGGTTTTGTGGTTCTTTAGAAACAAACTGAGGTTCTTGCGCATTAGCATTTAACAAACATGCTAAAACAGCACACATTAAAAAAGTAATTTTCTTCATATTTATGATTATTGATAATTTATTGCATTTATTAATGACCTACAAAGATACAATTATTTCGCATACTTTTTACAATTAATGGAATGAAGAATAGTACAAAAAAAAGAGATGCTACTTTGAAAAAGCAGCATCTCTTTATTAACAATCGTTACTTGTTTATTATTTCAAAACAGAAACTTTGCTTGTTGTCATTTCACCATTGTGGTTGATAACGTTAACGAAGTACATACCATTTTGTAAGTCATTTACATTGATTTGGACTGTGTTATCATTGCAGTTAACTGATTTAACCATTTGACCCAAAGCATTGTAAACTGTTACTTGTTTCATATCTTCACCTGTTACTGTAAGAACGTCTTTTACAGGGTTAGGGAATACATTGTATGATGTTTCTGTTACATCTTCTACAGCCATTGCGCCGTGAACATAGATGATATGATATTCACCGAAGCCGAAGTTACCGTCGCTTTCGATAAGAACGTTACCTTTGCTGTCATAAAGTTTGTAATAACCTTGACCGAATGTTGGGCCTGTGATACCATTACCAACATTATCTTCGATAACGAAAATCATACATTCACCAGCTTTTACTGTGAAGTATTCTTCGTGAACTTTAATACCTGATTGTGGTAACATTTCGTATGGACCACCTTGTGCGAGAACTTTATCATCGTGACCGATAACTTGCCATGTTGTTTGGTTACCGAATCTATCTTGAGCGAGTTCGAGTTTGAATTCTTCTTTAGCTTGAGTATCGCCTAATTCAACTTGAATCCATTCTTCGCTTGATGCCATTGTAGATGTTTCATATTTATAATCTGTACCATTAGCTTCAACGATTTTAACGCTTACGAGTTCACCACCGAATGGGATTTCAGCAAACATGTCAATGTCAACATTTCCATAAACTGGGATTTCGCCAGTCCAGTCAAGTGTTGTTGTAGCTCCATTATTAACGCTAACTTCGAATTTCAATGATGTGATAACTTCTGTACCACCGTTAATAACATTAGCAGTGAATTTCTTTTCTTTTGTACATGTGATTAAGTTTTCTTGTGCGAAAGTCTTGATGAAAGGATAGATAGGTTCATCTGTACCTTCGATAATATCTAATCCACAAACATTGAGGATAGGTTCTGTTGCTGTACCCTTTTTCTTTTCTGTTATGAATGCGATGAAGTGAACGTCATCGATGTTAACTTCAACACCATTAGGATCGCCTATAACTTCTGGGATAGTATAAACATATTGTTTTGTAATCAATGTACCTGCTGTTGTTGGTGCAATAGCATCGCCCCATGTATCTGTGATGATGTCACGGAGTGTGTGCATGTGGCAATATTCGCCATTGACTACTTGTGCAGGATTTGATGTAGCTCCTGATTGTGAACCGAAGATACTATCTTGCATCATCATGATTGTAAGATAGTTGTTGTCAACTTGGCTGTCAGCTGTGTAATAAGCTTCTACTGTAATAGTAGCAACACGTGTAACAGGGTTAATAACAACTTGACCACCCATATTTACTTCAGCTACTTGATTTAATTGAGTGTCAACATATGAAGCACATTGGCTTGGGTGAAGTTTTACTAATTTACCACCTTCTTCCATACGGTTAACAACTGCTGCAGGAATACCACTTTCAATGAAAGCATTGAATAATGAAGCACCTTTTGTTGTGTTAAGGTTTGGATAGTTTGTTGGTGACAATGAGCTTTGTGCGTGAATATTTACAGTAAATATTCTCTCTGGATCTTTTGCTACGATTTGATTAACCGTAGCTTGACCACCTGGGCAGTAGCCACACAATCTACCTGTTAATTCTTCAATAAGAACGTTTCTGTTTTGTTGTTCTTTAGATGCGAACTGTGGTTCTTGTGCGTTAACTTTAAACAAACAAGCTAACATCACAACCATCATCAATGTAAATTTCTTCATGATTTTTTAATTTTATGATTATTATTGATTTGTTTTCTAAAACTCCATTATTTATTAACAGCTACTTTATTAGTAGTGACATTTTCATTATTGTCAATGATATTAACGAAATACATTCCGTTCTCTAAATCACTAACATCCATCTTTACATTATCACCATCAGCTTCAATAGACTTAACCATCTGTCCTAATGAGTTATACATAACAACTCTTTTAACATTTTCTGCTGTTATTGTAAGTACATCTTTCACTGGATTTGGGTAAATACAACTTGCTGATTCAACATTTTCTTCTACAGAAAGTCCGTGTTCAATATGTTCTAATTTACATACGTTGAGAATTGGCATTGTCTTAGCTCCACTAGATTGATGTTCTGTAACAAATGCAAGGAAATGTACATTATTCAAATCAACGTCAACACCATTAGGACTACCTATTGATTCAGGAATAGTATATTTATAAGTCTCAGTTATTAAAGTACCTGCAGTTGTTGGGCTTATAGCATCACCCCACTTGTCTGTTATGGTATTGCGATACACATGCATATGGCAATATTGATCACCTACCATTTGTTCTTGATTGTATTCTGTTCCTGATTGTGAACCTAAAATACTATCTTGTAACATTATCACTGTAAGATAATTGTTTTCGACTTTACTGTCTGCTGTATAATAAACTTCTACTGTTATTCTTGCAAGACGAGTATCTGGATTGATTGAAACAGTACCTGCTATATTACATTCTGCAGCTTGGTTTAATTGTTCTGTTGCCATCTGATCCCACCAGTTTTGAGTGGTACTTAAACCGACAGACTCTTCTTCATTACGATTGACCATAGCTTCTGGCAAAGATCCGTCTTTATTGAAAGCTGATGCTATATCACCACCTTTCAAAGTGTTGAGGTTTGGATACGATGTTGGAGACAAACTGCTTTGTTTGTGAATATTAACAGTAAAAACTCTTCCCGGATTTTTCTTTATTGTCTGGTTCACAAAATATTGACCCCATGGGCAATATCCGCAATTTCTACCAGTAAGTTCCTCAATGAGAACATTACGATTTGATGGTTCTGTTGAAACCAATTTTGGTTCTTGTGCATTTGCTTTTAACAAGCACAACACCACTAAACATATTGATAACAATAGCTTTTTCATAGTATAGTTTCTAATTTATTAAAACATTTTTTTCAGCCTACAAATATACACTTTAATTAAGAAATTTTCACATAGCATTTAAGTTTTTTTTCAAAAAAAAGAGATGTCACAAAATATATGACATCTCCTTTCATATTAATGTAAGAAAGATTTATTAGCAACCTTCTACAATTGTAATCCAGCCGTATTCATCTGGTTCTGTACCGCATTGAATACCACGAAGTTTGTTATACAATTTTTCGCTTTGTGGACCTGGTTTGCCATCGCCGAAAACGTATGATTTATCATTGTCGAGGTCGTCGATGCGTGAGATAGGGCTGATAACAGCTGCTGTACCGCAAGCACCAGCTTCTTCGAATGTAGAGAGTTCGTCAACGTGGATAGGACGACGTTCTACTTTCATACCCATTTTTTCAGCTAAGAACATCAAGCTCTTGTTTGTGATTGATGGGAGGATTGATGTTGATAATGGAGTGATGTATGTGTTGTCTTTAATAGCGAAGAAGTTAGCTGCGCCAGCTTCGTCAATATAACATTTTTCTTTAGCGTCGAGATAGAATTCGCAAGCGTATTTACCGCCGTGGCATGCTTCAACGTGAGGACGCATACTTGCTGCGTAGTTACCACCAACTTTGAAAGTACCTGTTCCGAGAGGAGCTGCGCGGTCATATTTACGTGTGATAACGTAAGGGTTAGCTTGGAAACCACCTTTGAAATAAGGACCTACTGGTGTTGCAAATACCAAGAACAAATATTCGTCAGCTGGGCTAACACCAACACGGATACCTGTACCAATAACTAATGGACGGAGATATAATGATGCGCCACTGCCGTATGGAGGAATGAAGTCTGCATTGAGTTGAACACATTTCTTCATAGCTTCTTCGAATTTTTCGAGTGGGAATTGTGGCATCATAATACCATCGCATGATGATTGCAAACGTTTTGCGTTTTCATCCAAACGGAAAATACGAACTTTACCATCAGCTCCACGGAAAGCCTTCAAACCTTCGAATGCTTCTTGACCATAGTGCAAACATGTTGCAGCCATGTGGATGTTGATTGTTGTTTCTGAGCTTACTTCGATTTCACCCCATTGTCCATTTCTGTAGTAACAACGGACATTGTAATTTGTTGGTAAATAACCAAATGGGAGTGTTGACCATTCAATGTTTTGCATGATATTTATTTTTTATAACGGTTAATTACTATAATGTTTTTCTAGTCCACGAAATTAAGCATTTTTATTTAGATAAAAAGCGTTTTTTAAAATTTATTTTTT
>JAZRNQ010000116.1:0-3404 GCA_045648285.1 Bacteroidales bacterium
GAAAAGGAACACTATAACAAGGTATTGAATAATATTATTTTCTTGACTGATAAATACATTTATTTCAATGAATTGCTGATGGATGGATATATCTCCAATTTCTTCAGGATTGGAAAGGAATCTAAAGAGAAGGAGATGATGTTTGTTATGAATGATATGAAGACTTATAGAGACATTAAGGTTGAAAAACAATGGCATATAGACCATCCGATGCTTGGCGGTGGTCCTAGTGCTGATGATTGGGAACGTTTTGTCAAGCTTAGTTGGTATCATACAAAAGACAATCATCTTGATATATTCGACAAAACCTTATATTATTTTGACCATTTCAACGGCAAGATAGTTCGTTATGACGAAGGAATGTATAAGATTGGAGAATGTGAGATTACCTATCCAACCGAAGAAGACTTTTGGCGTTATAAGATATATAAAGACAAAGCCTTTGGAAAATTCTATACCATATTCGGTTCGGTTTTGAATGAAATTGATGTAGCAACAGGAAAGACGACAGCCATAACTAATGCTAACAGCTGGCTTACAGAAAAGATAATCATATACAAAGGAACACTCTATTCGGTAACGCAGAATAGTAACACCTTGAAAGAGTTTAAATCGTATATTGAAAGAATTGAATTATAAGCTTTATACAAAACATAAGGTCATAAATATGCAATAGAATAAATATTAACTTTTTAAAATTTTAATGATATGAAAAAGATAATCTTTGTGTTTTCTACATTATTGTCATTGTTTATATATTCATGTGACAAAGAAAAAAACTATGAATTAACCGAATGCATTCCTGGCATTGAAGGCACGTGGAAGTGGAATGCAACCACATCAACAGGTACTTTTGTGTGGATAGCGGATAATTACGATGTAGAGATTTGTTTGATATTTGAAGAAGGAAATCTTTTGAGTGTTAAAAAAAATGATGAAATCCTTGTTTATCAGGAGGAGTTCAAGGTAACAAAACCAGCAGATATTCCGCAAGTCATACATGGTCAGACTCCAGCAAATGAGTATTTGATTGAATTGCCAAAGAAAGTTAGAAATGCCGTCAAAAAGGATATTTTCATTAATGAAGAAATTGATATAATAGTGGATGGCTACGTGAGTGTTTCTGTTGATGAATATGACGGCACTATGCTTACAATCAGAGGAACTGAGGAAGGTCAAATTATGAGTGACGCACTTTCGAGATATGTAAGATAAAGTCGTAAAATCGGCGCTTTGTTGACTCTGTGTCTCTGCGAAAGAAAATAATATCGGTCACTGAGCTTGTCGAAGTGACAAACAAGATGCCTTCGACAGGCTCAGGCACCGTTCATAGCTCACAGCAAAAAAGCATACCCAAAGTCTGTTGTCCGTTGACCGTTGTCTGTTGACTTAATAAAAAAACCATGAAAAAACTACTACATACAATCACGCTTATTCTCTGCGGAATGATGTCTTTCGCGCAAAGCGATTATTCTGTCATTAAAGGTAATGTGGCAGAGAAGAATGTAAACATTACAATTATCAATACTAGCTTCGGCGTGAGTTCCGACGATAAAGGCGATTTCATTATGATGTTGCCAAAGATGGAAAAGCAAGTCGGACTGTTGTTTTCGTGCATCGGTTATGAAGACACTTTGGTAAGCATGGTTCCCAATCGTGATACGATAAATCTTAACTTCAAGATGAAGGAAACTTCATATATGCTTGACGCAGTAGGCATAAATGCAGACAAGATTATAATGAAAAGCGAACCTAATTATGTGATGTTCGATTTCGAGATTTTCGATGATAAGGTTTTCGTTCTTCAAAGAAAAGGTAACAGCATAAAAGAATGCAGGATTTTAGTTCAAGATTTATGGCTCGATCCAATTGATACAATCAGTATTCCTAATCATATAAAACCGGAAGAAATCATTGTCGATTGCACGGAAAGTTGTCAGCTGATAGGAGCAGATTCTGTTTATCAAGTGGTAAAAATGAATTCTTCACACGAACTTATGTTCCCAGCGGAGAAAGAACGTTATAATAAGGTGTTGAAAGATATTATTTTCTTTACTGATAAATATATTTATTTCAATAAGTTGAAGATTGACGGATATTATTCTGAATTCTTCAGGATTGGAAAAGAAACCAAGGAAAAAGAGATGATGTTTATATGCAACGATATAGAATCTTATCATAATATCAAAAAGGAAGAAAAATGGCATCAAGCTTATATTGAGCAACTTCCTAAAAGTTGGTGCGGTGGTGGATTCCCGTCAGCGGAAGAGTGGGGTGTGTTTGTAAAACATACATGGTATCATACCAAGGATAATCATCTAGATGTGATTGATGACACCTTATATTATTTCGATCATTTCAACGGCAAGATTCTGATATACGATGAAGGTATGAACCTTCTCAACGAATGTGAAATTACTTATCCAACAAAGGAAGACTTCTGGCAGCATAAGATTTATAAAGATAAAGCCTTTGGAAAATTCTATACCATATTCGGTTCCACAGTAAATGAGATTGATGTCAAGACAGGAAAGACAAGTTCCGTGGCGAATGCAAATCAATGGATGACAGAAAAGATAATCATTCATAAAGGAAACTTATATGCCGTTACGAAGAAGAGAAACGCTCTGAATGATATTGAATCATATATTGAAAAGATTGAGATTGATTAGGAATTGAATCTCCCGTAGAGGCACACGGACGTGTGACTAAAAATGAGGAATCCGTTGTCTGTTGATTAAAAAACGTTAAAATTTTTTATGAATTTTTCTATTGACAAAGGGTGTTTGAGAGTGTAAATTTGTAGTTAAATAAAAAATATAGAACTATGCCAAAATTAAAAATTCAAGAAGTTGAAATCAATGTTACAAAGTTTAACAATGAAGATTATATCTGTCTAACCGACATGATGATGGCTAAAGACGGCGAGTTTTTTGTCACAGACTGGTTGAGAAACAAAAACACTTTGGAGTACATTGGTATTTGGGAAAAAGTATATAATCCTAATTTTAATTATGGCGAATTCGCCGTAATTGATAGTACTAATAAATTTGGAAAGTATGAATTCGGAATTGATAAAAACAGGCAAATCTCAATCTGAAAGAGCTCTCTACTTGAATAAAATGGCAATCGAACAATTGACGGTATTATATAAATACGATAACAAATTATTAAACGAATTTAATTCTGATTGAGTAATCTTTGAGCCATGAGCCTCGAGCAATTCGAAAAAAGCTCACAGCTCATAGCTCACAGCTCACAGCAAAAAAATAAAACCATGAAAAAACTACTACTCACAATCACGCTTATCATCTGCGGAATGATGTCTTTCGCACAGAATGATTATTCTGTAATCAAAGGTAATGTAGCAGAAAAGAATGTAAACATTTCTATTATCAATACCA
>JAZRNQ010000117.1:0-5268 GCA_045648285.1 Bacteroidales bacterium
AGTTCTTCTTCTATTTTTATAATGTTTCTCTTTACTTTCATAGCTTATATTTTTTCAAAAAAAATCCGAGAAAGAAAACACTTCCCCGGATTATAATATTAATTGTTAATTAACTCTCTGTCTTGTAGTCTCGTTGTCTTGCTGTCTTAAAAAACCTGCGACGCGTTTGTGCGTATTCATCAGATATTGGTTGTAATCCAAATCGTTGACATCTTGTTCTTTTTCAAGAGCCAAATCAAGGACTTCCATCATCGATGTCACGAAATGGAAGTTAAGTCCTTTTACGTAATCTTCTTTTATCTCAGAGAAGTCGCGTTTATTCTCGACTGACAAGATGACATCAGTGACATCATTACGTTTTGCCGCGAGCATCTTTTCTTGTATTCCTCCTACTGGTAACACTCTGCCTCTCAATGTTATCTCGCCTGTCATAGCCAATTGGTTCTTCACTTTTCTTTGTGTGAATGCCGATGTCAGAGCTGTCAGCATCGTGATGCCAGCAGAAGGTCCGTCTTTTGGTGTAGCGCCTTCTGGCACGTGGATGTGAACGTTCCATTCTTCAAATACCGCTGGGTCTATCTCAAGTTGTGAAGAATGTGACTTGATATATTCGTATGCGATAGTCGCCGATTCCTTCATCACCTCGCCAAGGTTACCTGTCAGATGCAACATTCCATGTCCGCGACTCAAGCTCACTTCTATCGAGAGTATCTCACCTCCTACCGGAGTCCAGGCTAATCCTATAGCGACACCAGGAACCGAATGTTTCACCTCATCGCCATCGTGGAACATGCCGACACCGAGCGCGTCTTTCAAATCTTTTTCCGATACTTTCTTTTCTATTTCCTCACCCATCACGATGTTCTTAGCCTTACGACGTATCACGCTTGCTATCTGACGTTCAAGGTTACGGACACCGGCTTCTCTTGTATAATCGTCGATGACTTTCATCACCATCTCCTTAGGGAATGTCACGTCTTTCGATGTAAGTCCGTGTTCTTTAAGCTGTTTAGGAATGAGGTGACGTTTTGCAATTTCAAACTTCTCTTCACGAAGATAACCGCTCAAGTCGATGATTTCCATTCTGTCGCGCAAGGCAGGATGTATCGTAGAAAGGCTGTTAGCTGTTGCTATGAACAAGACCTTCGACAAGTCATAATCCATCTCGAGGAAGTTGTCTGAGAACGCCATGTTTTGTTCTGGGTCGAGCACTTCAAGAAGAGCTGCTTGTGGGTCGCCATTGACGTTATTGCCACTTACTTTGTCAATCTCGTCAAGAATAAAGACAGGATTTGAAGACTTGGCTTTTCTTAAATTCTGGATGATACGACCTGGCATAGCACCGATGTATGTCTTACGATGACCACGAAGTTCCGACTCATCACGGACACCGCCGAGCGACATTCTTATATATTTACGTCCCAATGCCTTAGCGATTGATTTTCCGAGAGAAGTCTTGCCAACACCTGGAGGACCAACGAGACATAAGATTGGTGACTTCATATCATTCTTCAGTTTAAGAACTGCAAGATATTCAATGATGCGGTCTTTTATCTTTTCAAGTCCAAAGTGGTCTTTATCCAAGACTTTCTGCGCATGTTTCAGGTCGAAATTGTCTTTGGTGAATTCGTTCCAAGGAAGCTCTACAATATATTCAAGGTAGTTATGCTGAATACCATATTCAGCCACTTGAGGATTCATTCTCTGAAGTTTTCCAAGTTCTTTTTCAAATGTTTCTTCAACTTCCTTAGGCCATTTTTTCTTTGCAGCTTTTTCTTTAAGAACCTTGATATCTATTTCGTTAGGTGTACCGCCGAGTTCTTCTTGGATAGTTCTAAGCTGTTGGTTAAGGAGATATTCGCGTTGTTGCTTATCCATATCCATCTTAACCTTATTCTGTATCTGATGTTTCAGCTCAATCATCTGCATCTCGTTGGTAAGAATAGAGAGCAGCTCTGTAGCAAAAGTCGTGATGTCGTTGATTTCGAGCAGACGTTGTTTTTCTTGCATCGACTGGACAAGGTTACTTGCGATGAAGTTAACCATAAACCAAGGGCTGTCGATATTCTTCAAAGCGAATGTTGCCTCGAAAGGAACATTAGCCGACTTTTGAGTTATCTGCATTGCGAGGTCTTTGATTGACTGTATCAAAGCCTTAAATTGACGGTCACGTGGAATGACGAGGCTGTCACCATATGGCTCGACCTTACCTTTCAAATAAGGTTCAGTCTGTGTAATCTCTTGTAATTTAAAACGGCGTTTGCCTTGGATGATGACAGTGGTATTGCCGTCTGGCATCTGCAAGGTCTTCATCACCATTGCGATGGTTCCGATTTCATGTAAGTCATTTTGGTTTGGGTCCTCTACGGCAGCATCTTTCTGTGCCACCACGCCTATAGCCTGATGTTTTTTATAAGCTTCTTTTATCAATCTTATGGACTTGTCGCGACCTACAGTAATTGGTATTACGACTCCAGGGAAAAGCACTGCATTACGCAGCGTCATGATTGGCACTTCTTCTGGAATCTCCTCCTCGCTGATTCTTTTCTCATCTTCCGGTGTGAGAAGTGGAATATATTCAGTGTCAGTCTCTACAATATCTGTCAGGAATAAATCGTGATTTCTTTGGTTGTCCATTTTATTAAATATTAAATTTACGTTTCGGCGTTCGTCAATAATTGTGCCAAAAAAAAGCGATGGAGAATTCTCCATCGCTTTCGTATTTTGAGCTACAAATAAATTATTTGTTTCTTGCTTCTTGGAATTTTTTGTACTTGCTGTTGAATTTATCAACACGACCTGCTGTGTCAACGAGTTTCATCTTACCTGTGTAGAATGGGTGTGATGTGTTAGAAATTTCTAATTTTACTAATGGATACTCGTTACCATCTTCCCAAACGATAGTATCTTTTGTGTTGATTGTTGAACGTGACATGAAAGCGTGATCATTTGACATGTCTTTGAAAACAACAAGACGATAATTTTTTGGATGAATGTCTTTTTTCATTGCTTATATCTTTTTACTTATTCTTACTCGATTTTGAGTGGCAAAGATACTAATTTTATTCGAATGAAAATAACTTTTTAAAAACTTTTTTAACATTTTTATATAAAACTATATATCAACATCTTACAATCAAATAACCAAAGTATTTTTATCATAAACCGACTAAAAAATGTTCAAAAATAGTAAAGACAACAAAAGCAAATAGCACATTAAGACATAATATTCAAAAAACATCAAAGTTCAAGGCATGGTGTTTAAAACACATTAATTAATATATGTTTTTCGATGGCAAAAAATAAAAAAAACATTTTTCAATTAATGTATTGTTTTTTGGTTTTATTTGCTATCTTTGCCGCATAGATAATTCAATAAAAACATATTTATAAACATTAAATAAATTTAGCGATGAAACACAATTTTAACGCTGGACCATGTGTCCTCCCAAGAGAAGCTGTTGAAGCAGCTATCGAAGCTATCCGTGATTTTGACAACACAGGTATCGGTATCCTCGAAATTTCACACCGTACACCAGGTTGGGAAAGAGTTATGGCAGAAACACGTCAATTATGGCGCGAACTCTTGAACATCCCAGAAAACTACGAAGTTTTATTCTTAGGTGGTGGTGCTTCAACACAATTCTTCCACGTTCCAGCTAACCTTTTAAAGAACAAAGCTGCTTATCTTCAAACAGGTGTTTGGGCAAAGAAAGCTGCTAAAGAAGCTAAATTCTATGGTGATGTAGAAGTTGTTGCTTCATCAGAAGACAAAACATACTCATACATTCCTAAAGATTATGTAATCCCAACAGACGCTGACTATTTCCACATCACAACAAACAACACTATCTACGGTACAGAAATCCGTTACGATATGGATTGCCCAATCGACTTGGTAGCTGACATGTCATCAGACATCATGAGCCGTCCAGTTGACGTAAGCAAATACGCTCTTATCTACGGTGGTGCTCAAAAGAATGTTGGTCCTGCTGGCGTTACATTCGTTATCATCCGTCGCGACCTCCTCGGCAAACTCGAAGGCGAACGCAAACTCCAAACAATGGTTGACTACCGCACACACGCTGCTGAAGAAGATCGTAACATCTCTATGTTCAACACACCTCCAGTATTCCCTATCTATGTAATGTACGAAACATTGAAATGGGTTAAGAAACTCGGTGGTCTCGAAGCAATGAACAAAATCAACGTTGAAAAAGCTGACCTTCTCTATAACGAAATCGACCGCAACTCTATGTTCGTCGGTACAGCAGCTAAAGAAGACCGTTCTATCATGAACGTTTGCTTCGTAATGGCTCCAGGTCACGAAGACAAAGAAAAAGCATTCATGGAATTCGCAAAAGAACGCGGTATGGTCGGTATCAAAGGTCACCGTTCAGTTGGTGGTTTCCGCGCTTCTATCTACAACGCTTGCCCAGTTGAGTCAGTTAAGGCTCTCGTAGCTTGCATGCAAGAATTCGAAGCAGCTAACAAATAATATTTCATAACATTTTAAAAAATTAAGAAAGAAATGAAAGTATTAGTAGCAACAGAAAAACCTTTCTCAAAGGCAGCCGTTGACGGTATCAGAACAATCGTTGAAGAAGCTGGTTACGAATTAGCTCTCCTCGAAAAATATACAGACGTACAACAATTCTACGATGCAGTAGCAGACGCTGACGCTCTCATCGTTCGTTCAGATAAAGTTACTAAAGAAGTTATCGACCACGCTAACAACCTTAAAATCGTTGTCCGCGCTGGTGCAGGTTTCGACAACTTAGACTTAGCAGCATGTACAGCAAAGAATATCGTAGCTATGAACACTCCAGGTCAAAACTCAAATGCTGTTGCTGAATTAGCAATCGGTATGATGATCTACATGGCACGTAACACATTCAAACCAGGTACAGGTTGCGAATTAAGCGGCAAGAGAGTAGGTATCCACGCTTACGGTAACGTAGGTCGCCTCGTAGCTAACAAAGCTAAGGCTCTCGGTATGGAAGTTTGGGCATTCGACCCATTCGTACCAACAGAAAAAATGGAAGCTGAAGGCGTTACAGTTCCTGCAACATTGGAAGACCTCTACGCAAACTGCGACTATATCTCATTACATATCCCAGCAAACGAAAAGACAAAAGGTTCTATCAACTACGAACTTCTTTCAAAAATGCCTAAAGGCGGTTGCTTAGTCAACACAGCACGTAAAGAAGTTATCGACGAAGCTGGTATGGAACAACTTCTCGCTGACCGCGCTGACCTTAAATATGT
>JAZRNQ010000118.1:0-5446 GCA_045648285.1 Bacteroidales bacterium
TATGTATGTCGATTCTGAGAGCGCAGGACCTCAGCTTTCTAAAGACAACGACCCTCGTATCACTCCATGGGGACGTTTCATGCGTAAGACACGACTCGATGAGATACCACAGTTCTTTACAGTGCTCAAAGGTGATATGTCAATCGTTGGCTATCGTCCAGAACGTCAGTTCTACATCGACCAGATAGTGCAGAGAGTGCCTCATTATCTCATGCTTCTCAAGATAAAACCTGGTATCACTAGCTGGGGAGAAGTGAAGTTCGGCTACGCTTCAAACGTCGATGAGATGGTGGAACGATTGAAATACGATATCCTTTATATCGAAAATATGAACCTCGCCATCGATATCAAGATTTTGATTTATACAGTCTTGATTGTAGTGCAGGGAAGAGGTAAGTGATTTGTATAATGCATAATTCATAATTCATAATGCATAATTTATATTTGAGGACGGTGGTTGCCGTCCTTTTTTTACGCCTTATTAATTATGAATTAGGAGTTATGAACTTAGGAATTGAGGAATTGAGGATTTGTAGGGACGTGATTCATCACGTCCATTATTCGTGTTAAATTTAGTGTCTATTCGTGGATAAAAAAAAGGCGTATGATTACGCCTCAATTTTTAGTGTGTATTTTCGTGAATAATGCTTAAAATCCAGCGTTTCTGAAATCAGCTCTCTCGAATTTCTCTTCTGCGTATTTGCGGTCTATCACGAGTTTCTTCTTGTTTGATGACGGCATCTCATACATTGCGTCGTTCAATATCGCCTCGATGATAGCTCTCAAACCACGTGCTCCGAGTTTGAATTCAATACTCTTGTCGACGATATAATCCAAGACGTCATCTTTGATTTCCAATTTGATGTCATCCATTTCGAATAACTTGGAGAACTGTTTGATGAGAGCGTTTTTAGGCTCTTTCAAGATTCTCTTCAAAGTGTCTCTGTCGAGAGGATTGAGGAAAGTCAATATTGGGAAACGGCCTACTATTTCAGGAATGAGACCGAAACGTTTGATGTCGGCAGGGGATATGTATTGTAAGAGATTGTCCTTGTCGATTTGTTTTTTGTTGTCGTTGCCGTAACCGATGGCGTTGCTTCCCACTCTGTTAGCGATGATTTTATCAATTCCGTCGAATGCGCCGCCTGCGATGAACAATATGTTCTTAGTGTTGACTTGAATCATCTTTTGTTCTGGGTGCTTACGACCGCCTTGTGGAGGCACGTTGACGACAGTACCTTCGAGGAGCTTAAGCATAGCCTGTTGTACGCCTTCGCCGGACACGTCGCGTGTGATGCTAGGATTGTCGCTCTTGCGTGCAATCTTGTCGATTTCGTCGATGAATACGATGCCTCTTTCAGCTGCTGCGACGTCATAGTCTGCTGCCTGCAACAATTTAACGAGGATGTTCTCTACGTCTTCACCAACATAACCAGCTTCTGTCAATACAGTAGCGTCGGCTATTGCGAAAGGAACGTGTAGCATCTTGGCGATGGAGCGGGCGAGGAGAGTCTTGCCTGTTCCTGTTTCACCGACTAAAATGATATTAGATTTTTCAATCTCTACTTCGTCGGCTGTCTGTTCTTGGTTGATTCTCTTATAATGGTTATATACTGCAACAGCAAGTATTTTCTTTGCCTCATCTTGTCCGATAACATATTGGTCAAGAAATGATTTTATCTCGATAGGCTTCAGTAATTTGAAATCTGGAGTATTTCCTTTCTTCAGATGTTTGAGTTCTTCTTGCACTACGATATGACCACGTTCGATACATTCGTCGCAGATGAAACCATACATTCCAGAGAGAAGCAATGCAGCTTCTTTATCGCTTTTTCCACAAAATGAGCAGAAATTTTCTTGTTGTTTCTTTGCCATGTTTCTTTTTTTTAGTTGAGAGTTTAAAGTGGAGAGTGGAGAGTAGTGTACGGTTACAACTTTAAACTACTCTAAACTCTCAACTTTAAACTTTACACTTTTTTAATAAGTACTTCGTCAATCATGCCGTAGTCTTTAGCTTCTTGAGAAGTCATCCAATAGTCGCGGTCTGAGTCAGCCCATACTTTATCGAATGGTTGTCCAGAGTGTGTTGCGATGATATCGTAGAGTTCTTTCTTGAGTTTCAATATCTCACGAGCTGTGATTTCGATATCTGAAGCTTGACCTTGCATTCCGCCCATTGGTTGATGTATCATGATGCGTGAGTGTTTCAATGCTGAGCGTTTGCCTTTTGCTCCTGCACACAACAAGACAGCTGCCATTGATGCTGCGATGCCTGTACATATTGTAGCGACGTCAGGGCTGATGAATTGCATTGTGTCGTAGATGCCTAAGCCTGCGTAAACAGAACCGCCAGGAGAGTTGACATAGATTTGGATGTCTCTCTTTGGATCTGATGACTCGAGGAAAAGCAACTGAGCTTGGATGATGTTAGCTACGTAGTCGTTGATTTCATCACCCAAGAAGATGATGCGGTCCATCATAAGACGTGAGAAAACGTCCATCTGTGCTACGTTAAGCTGACGTTCTTCGATGATAGTAGGAGAGATGTAGTTAGTGACAGTTGAAGTATATTTCTCCAATGCT
The DNA here is from genome assembly GCA_045648285.1 of Bacteroidales bacterium. Taxonomy (GTDB): domain Bacteria; phylum Bacteroidota; class Bacteroidia; order Bacteroidales; family F082; genus Limimorpha. The sequence continues at coordinate 2,584 of JAZRNQ010000118.1, forward strand.
AAGCTATTGATACCACAGTGTTTGGTGGCGTATTTATAGAATTCGTTGTTCATTTTTGTTTTCTCTTTTTTTAATATAAACTCAAGATTTTATATTTTGTTTCAGATCAGAGCTATTTTTTAAAAAATAAGGTTTAAAGATAAGTCTTAGAGTATATGATACAATAAGTCCTTAAGCTTTAAACCTTAAACTTTAAGCTATAATATTATTCAGCTGTTTCTTCTGTAGCTTCTTCTTTGTCAGCTTTTTTTGCTCTTGATTTCTTAGGTTTTGCTTCACCTGCGAGTTCAACTTGTGGCAAAACAGCTTGTACGAAACCTTCGTAGTCAGTGTCAACAACAGTGATTGTCATGTTTTCTTTCAAGTAAGCTGTTAATTTCTTGTCAGCTAATTGGTTGTTGATATTTTGACGTTGGTTGTCGTCTTTGATGATAGCGTCGATGATGTCTTCGAGGCGTTTCTTTGTCTCTTCGTCTAATGTTTCAATATCCATGTGACCGAAGTACATGCTTCTTACGAAGTCGCGAACTTCTTGTTCTTTGATGACTAATTCTGGATTTTGTTTAACGAGAGCTTCTTCGATGAGTTGCCATCTGAGAGACTTAACGTATGAATTGTCGTAGTTGCTTTCTACATCTTCAGCAGTGATTTTACCTTCGCTGTTTTCAACGATCCAGCGTTTGAGGAATGTGTCTGGCAAATCGAATTTGATTTCTTCAACTAATTGGTCAACAGCTTTGTTGTAGAACATTCTTTCAGCTTCGAGAACGTATTGTTTTTCCATTTCAACAGCTACTTTGCTGCGGAATGTTTCAATATCTTTAACTTCTTGACCTGGGAATATTTTGTCGAAGAGTTCTTCGTTAAGTTCAGCTTCTTTATCTTCTACTTTGTTGTTTGTTTGGATGCTCTTGATAGTTCTGTCGATTTCTTCTGCAGAAGCTTTGATGTTGAAATCGTTGATTTTGTGGTCTTTAAGAGCTACTGTGATAGCTGGTTTGAGAGCAGCTTCAAAGTAGAAATTCAATTCTTCCTGTGTGTCGAGGTCGTTAGGTTGTGATTGTTCCATATCTGGAAGAGGGTAACCTATGACGTCTAATTTATTTTCAACGATGTGATTGTTGAGAGCTTCAGAAACTTTTTGGTTGATTTTTTCGATGAGAACGGCTTGGCCGTACATTTTTTTAATCATGCCGAAAGGAACTTTACCTTGACGGAATCCTGGCATTGTAGCTTTATGTTGATAATCTTTTAAAGCCTTTGTTACTTCAGCTTCGTAATCTTCTTTAAGTAAACTAATTTGAATGCCGGCGAGAAGTTCGCCTTTTGATGTTTGTGTAGTTTTCATGTAATAATATATTATTTTGTGTGCGGATGAAGGGACTCGAACCCCCACGCCTCTCGGCATCAGATCCTAAGTCTGACGCGGCTACCAATTACGCCACATCCGCTTGAATCGTTAGGAGGTGCAAAAATACAATTTTTTTTGAAAAATAAATAGTTTTTTGAGAAAATATTTTTTAGTTCTTTTTTACATCTAAAGCGTCACGTAAGGCATTGCCTAAAAGCATGAACGCCAATACCAAAAGCATTATGGCAATGCCTGGTAATATGGCTAGATATGCGTCGTTTAAAATAATGTATGCGTAGTTTTCTTTTATCATGCTACCCCACGAAGGCATTGGCGGCTGAACTCCGATGCCTAAGAAACTCAATCCTGCTTCCAACAAAATAGCTGACGCAAAATTGGCAGCCGAAATCACAATGATAGGGTTGATGATATTTGGTATGATATGTTTCATGATGATTCTGGCATTCTTGAATCCTAACGCTCTGCCTGCCTCAACAAATGTTGTCTCTCTTACAGATAAAATCTGCCCTCTGGTGACACGCGCCACCTCAACCCACATCGTTAGACCAACAGCAATAAAAACTTGAACAACGCCTTTGCCTAAGACAAAAGTAATTGCTATTACTATCAATAAGGTGGGAATTGACCATACTACGTTTATAAGCCAGACCATGATATCATCGACCTTGCCTCTGAAAAATCCGCCTAGACTGCCGATGAATATACCTATTAATATACTCATAAAGACAGCTATGAATCCGACTGAAAAACTGATTCTCGTTCCTAATAATAATCGGCTTAGAAAATCTCGTCCGAACTGGTCGGTGCCAAGAATGAATTTTCTGTGTTTAACACAGTTGTCGTTAATATAATGTGTGGCTCCTTCTTTGTCGTTGAACTTTGTTCCTGGAACGATGTCGTTGTTCGGAATTATTTCTTCAATGACATTGTGACTTTCATCAGGATTATAGACATAAACGATGGTTTTTTCTTTGTCTATCTTTAAAGAGTCGAAAGGAATCTGTCGATATGGTAATGGCTTTCCGTTGAGAAGTTGTGATAAAAATCCTGTATTTTCGACTATATTTTGCTTTGGAACGAGAAGCATATCGACTTCAAAGCCTGGTTTGCGTGTGCTTAATTCTAAAATCTGAGTGTTAGCGTAAGGTGTTTTATCTGGAATGATGAAATATGCAAATAAAGCAATGAGTCCGCATAAGATGATAAAAACCAATGATATAACACCAGTGATGTTTTTCTTAAATCGTTGAAATGCGATTTGATTCGGTGATAAAATCTTGTCTCTATTCATCTTATTTTTCTTTGAGAAACAAAAATAAAAAAAAATATTGTCGGACTTGCTTTTTGAATGAAAAAAGTTGTATCTTTGCACTCGCAATCAGATGGTGGATGTAGCTCAGTTGGTTAGAGTACCGGATTGTGGTTCCGTGGGTCGTGGGTTCGAGTCCCATCTTCCACCCTCAAAAAAGAGACGATGAAAATCGCCTCTTT
>JAZRNQ010000119.1:0-3110 GCA_045648285.1 Bacteroidales bacterium
TGAAAGGTCGCATTGATAGATATAATAAGGTCTAACGCGCATCTTAACCAAAAGATGAACGAGTTTCTTCATGATATGTACGCAGTCGTTGACGCCTCTCAACAATACGCTTTGGTTGCCTAATGGAACGCCAGCGTTAGCGAGTCTGTTACATGCTTCAACAGCTTCTGGTGTCACTTCGTTTGGATGGTTGAAGTGTGTGTTGATCCATATTGGATGGTATTTCTTCAACATCTCGCAGAGTTCTGGAGTGATACGTTGTGGACAAACGACTGGAGTACGTGTTCCGAGACGGACTATCTCAACATGTGGGATAGCGCGCAAACGGCTGATGATGTATTCCAACTTAGCGTCGCTGACCATCAAAGCGTCGCCGCCTGAAAGCAGAACGTCGCGTACCTCTGCTGTTCTTTCGATATATTCTAATGCTTTTTCTATTCTGTCTTGTGGTGACTCATCGTCTTTTTGTCCAGCGAAACGACGACGTGTGCAGTGACGGCAGTACATCGAACACATGTCGGTGATGAGGAACAAAACTCTGTCTGGATAACGGTGTGTCAAACCTGGAACTGGTGAGTCTTCGTCTTCGTGCAATGGGTCTAACAAGTCAGCGTCTGCTTGGTGTGTTTCCAATGCTGTTGGGATACATTGACGACGGACTGGGTCCTTTGGATTGTTAGGGTCGATGAGACTTAAATAGTAAGGTGTGATAGCCATACGCAATGTTGAAAGAACGCTGCGGACACCGTCTTCTTCTTCAGGAGTGAGTTGAACGTATTGTTTCAACTGATCCAAAGTCTCGATACGATTCTTGACTTGCCATTTCCAGTCATTCCATTGTTCGTCGGTGACGTTTGGAAATAATTGTTTTCTTCTTGATTCCATTTTATATATGTTAAAGAAAAATGAAAGTCGAGAGACGTGTTCATCTCTCAACTTCCAATATTATTATGCATAAAGTTCTTCGAAAATCTTACGGAGTTCTGGACATTCGCGGAGTTCTTGTAATGTGAATTCTGCGTGACCTTTTGTATAGCCGTTACCGATAATCATGTTAACGTCTGAGCCGATGCCTTCTGCGCCGAGAGCTGCTTTTGTGAAGCTTGTTGCCATTGAGAAGAAGTAAACGACGCCGTCGTCTTTTGTGCAGAGAACAGCTGTCATTTCTTGATCTGGAACGTTAACGCAGTTGATTGTAACGTCAGCCATCTTGCCGTCTGTAAGCTTGTGGATGAGTTCATAAACTTGAACTGGTGTCATGCCAGCAACGCTTTCTACTACGTCGCAGAAACCAAGTTCCTTGATACGGTTTGTACTCTTAGGGCTGTTTGCCAAACCGATGACTTTACCTGTAACGCCAACGCGTTTCTTAGCTTCGTAGCAGCATAACATACCTGATTTACCGCCTGCGCCGAGGATAACGACATTTTGACCGTATTGGCACAACTTAGCTGTCTGTGCTGGAGCACCAGCGACGTCTAATGCTGAGAGAGCGAGTTTTTCTGGCATGTCGTTAGGAATCTTGGCGTAGATACCGCTTTCGAAGAGGATAGCCTTACCTTTGATGTCGACTTGGTCAACGTCTTTGCGGATTTCAATGATTTCGTCGATGCGGAGTGGTGTCAATGATAATGATACCAATGTTGCGATGCGGTCGCCTTCTTGTAAGTCGATTTTGCCTTTCAAAGCGTCACCGATTTTTTCAACTTTACCGAGCAACATACCGCCTGAGCCTGTTCTGCGGTTACGGTGTTTGCCTTGCAACTCAACGTTGAGGAACATTTCTTTCTTGACTTCTTCAAGGATGCGTTCGTCGCTTGCGCCTTCGCCAGCTTGTTGAACTGCATAGTTGTAGATGTCTGTAAATGATGCTGAGTCAATATTTAATGTTTGAACGTCGATGAGGATTTCGTTGTCCCAAATCTCGTCCATATTGTTATCGAGTTTGTTAGCTGGTTGTGGAAGAACGCCAACTGGTTCAATCACGCGGTGAGTTCCGTACTTGTTTCCTTTCTTTTGCATAGTATTTTAGTGTTTTTAAGTTAATATTTCCTTTCCCCTTGTGAATACTCACAAATGCTCGCAAAGATAAAAATAAATATGATAAAAAACAAAGAAAGTTTAATTTTTTTATTGAGATTTTAGGAGGTCTGAAAGAGGCATTTTTATAGCAAAAACACAAAGAACGTAAAGGATGCCGCTCCAATCCCTAACGCAAACCCCTATTATAAAAATTCAGAATCTTAAAACCCCAAAACTTCAAAATTTTGAGTTTCTAAAATTTTGAAATTCTGAGGTTTTTCTTTGGCTTTAAGGTTCATTATTAGAGTTCTTCCTAATTCTTTTAACGGTATGCTTTATCTTTCCTATGATAAAATTCAATTCCAATATTGACTCTGTCTCTGATGTTTCCAAATCAGGCATTACTATATCTGAAAGTACATCGCTAAAATGATTCATTTTATCGGATAATATATTTTTATCAGTTTCATTATGCAAATCGACCAACTCCCGTTTCATCTCCCTGACTTTCACAAATGTTTCTATTATCGCAAACGTCACTTCTATTGATTTTTTACTTCTCAATATTGTTGCAAGCATATACAAGCCCTTTTCCGTAAACGCTTTTGGCAACGTCCTGCTTTTGGTAGAATATTTTGCGGTCGAAATTTTCGACCGCAAAATATTTGAGGTCGAAAATTTCGACCGCAAAACTTGCAACTCTTCATCAGTAAGCACAAACATATAATCTTCAGGGAATTTATCAGGATTGTTTTTCACTGCCTCATTGATTCTCTTAGTCTCAACGCTATACAAATCTGCAACATCCGCATCCAATATTACATTCACTCCTCTTATCGCCAAAATCATCGACTCGACTCTTTGAACGACAAGTTCTCCTCCACTTTTGATATTGATTTGTTCTTCTATTTTAGTCATACCATAAACTTTGTTTGATTCTTCCTGCAAAGTTATAGCAAACGAAATAAAACATCAAGGTTTCAGACCAATAATTTTACCTCATCTTTTCATTTTTAATGTTTTGATGGATTTTATTAAGAATTTGTGTTAATTTATTTTGGCATTTGAATGTTGAATTAAGGATGTTG
>JAZRNQ010000120.1:0-16508 GCA_045648285.1 Bacteroidales bacterium
GATACGTCATTATAATATCTTAGTCGAAAGAACGAAAGAAAACGGCTTCGAGCATTATGAGATTTCCAACTTCGCAAAAGAAGGCTGCCGCTCGCAACATAACAGCATCTACTGGCAAGATGTGAAATATCTCGGACTAGGGCCGTCGGCTCATTCTTACGACGGTAACTCTCGTCAGTGGAATGTATCTAATCTCACGAAATATATTCAATTTGTTAACGCTGACACTGAATGTTACTATGAAAAAGAGATATTATCAAAAGAGGATAAATTCAACGAGTATGTGATGACATCGCTCAGAACATCATGGGGTTGCAATGTCGATAAGATAGAACATGACTACGGCAAGTCGTATGCTCGTCATTTCTTGAAAAATGTTAAGAAATATTTAGATTCAGGAATAATGTTAATGAATGACAATAACTTCATCCTCACCGATGAAGGGATGCTCTTCGCCGACGGTGTAGCTGCTGATTTGTTTCTTTGAACTTTGAACTTTGAACTCTGAACTCTGAACTTTGAACTTTGAACTTTGAACTCTGAACTTTGACTGCTGACAGCCAACAGCCAAAAGTCAACAGCCAAAAGCAATGTTCTCCAATTAATTTTACACTAATGTAAAACATTCTACTTTTTTTCTTAATTTTACAAACGAGAAAAAGTGAAACTACAATATTTATAACGTAATAACAATGAGTAATTTACGCAGATTTCTAACTGTCTTCCTCTTGCTTGTCGCTATTATTGTAGCTGCTTTTGAATTTTACAGAACCATACAATATGCTGTTGATGCTTCGATGAATCAGTTGTATTCTGGTTACTTATGGATGGCAGTAGGCTTTGTGGTTTATCTTATTTTCCATCATTTCCTCTTCAGAAAAAACATCGGTATAATGCAGACCATGTCGCATGAAGGCGCTCACATGCTCGTCGGCGCTCTTTTCTTGAGAAGAAAAATTTATCAGTTTAATGTGAAATCTTCCGATTCGCTTACTTACAACGATAACGCTTTGGGATTCGTCAGCAGTGAAGTCAAAAACGGACGTATCAGCATAATGTCGACATTGGCTCCATATACCTTGCCTTACATCACATTCGTGCTTCTTTTCTTCCGTTTGATGATTAAAAATGAATGCCTCCCGATAATAGACACAATAATAGGTTTCTCTTTGATGTTCTATTTCTTGTGCTGGAAAAAAGATACTCGTCGTGACCAAAACGATATTAAATTGTGCGGAATATTCCTGTCTTATCTCTATATCATAACATTCGTTCTTTTTAACATCTCTCTGATAATATATTCTGTAAGTGGCGGAATGTCAGAACCGATGAATATCATAGAAGCAGTTAAACTTTATTTCACACAAACATGGAATGATGTCTTGATGGTCGTGGATTTAATTAGGAATTGAGGAACTAAGGAATTGAGGATTTGAGGATTTGAGGACAAAGTCTGTTGACTGTTGTCCGTTGACATTGAAAATATTAACAACATAAATTAATAAAAAATGAAAATTAGAAACTTAGTAATGATTTTGACTTTAGGAGCTGCAACAATCAGTTGCGACAACTCCGCTAAACAAGAAACTACTAACTACGCTGACCTTACAAAGCAATATGCTAAGGTTCAGTTGACTTCCGACGTTTCACATTTGTCTGACAATGAAAAACAAATGTTGAACTATCTCTATGAAATCGGTAACATCATGGATGACATCTTCTGGACACAACAATTGGGCGGTGACAAAGAAGCTTTCTTGAATTCTATTGAAGATAAAGACGCTCGTCTCTTTGCAGAAATCAACTATGGTCCATGGAATCACTTTGAAAACCTCGCTCCATTCCTTCCAGAATATGGCGAAATGCCTGCAGGCGCTGGCTTCTATCCAGCTGACATGACAAAAGAAGAATTCGAAGCATGGGACAATCCTGACAAAACAAGCCAATACACTTTGATTAAACGTGACGAAAATGGTAAGTTACAAGCTGTTTGGTTCCACGAAGCTTACGCAGAACAAATCAACAAAGTAGCTGAATTGTTAAACAAAGCCGCTGACCTCGCTGGTGATAAAGAGTTCGCAGATTACCTACGCCTCAGAGCTAAGGCTGTCTTGACAGACGATTATTTCGAAAGCGATATGGCTTGGATGGATGTCCGTAACAATAACGTTGACTTCGTCGTTGGTCCAATCGAAAATTACGTTGATGCTCTCTATGGCTACAAGTCAGCTCACGAAGCTTTCATCTTAATCAAAGACCAAGCATGGAGCAAACAACTCGCTCATTACGCAGAACTTCTTCCATTGTTACAAACACAACTTCCAGTGGCAGAAGAATATAAAGCAGAGAAACCAGGCGCTGACGCTGACCTCGCTGTCTACGACGCTGTATTCTATGGCGGTGACTGTAACATGGCTGGCAAGACTATCGCCATCAACCTCCCTAACGACGAACGCGTACAGCTTCAAAAAGGAACTCGTAAGTTACAGCTTAAGAACGCTATGAAAGCTAAGTTCGACCATATCCTCGTTCCTATCTCAGACGTCCTCATGACTCCAGAGTCACGCGAAAACGTTAAATTCGAAGCTTTCTTCGCTAATGTTATGTTCCACGAAGTGGCTCACGGTATGGGTATCAAAAACACTCTCGATGGTCAAGGTACAGTACGTCACGCTCTTAAAGAACAATATTCAGCTATCGAAGAAGCTAAGGCTGACATCTTAGGTCTTTACTTAGTCACAAAGCTTTCAGAAATGGGTGAATATACAAATTCAACATTGGTAGAAAACTACACCACTTTCATGGCAGGTATCTTCCGCTCAGTACGTTTCGGTGCATCAAGCGCACACGGTAAAGCTAATATGTTAACTTTCAACTTCCTCGAAAAAGAAGGTGCTTTCACACGTAATGAAGAAGGTATGTATGCTATCAACTTCGAGAACATGAAAGTGGCAGTTGCTAAACTCGGTGGCGAAATCCTCAAAGCTCAAGGCGACGGCAACTACGAATTCGTAAAAGAATGGATTGCTACAGACGGCGTCATCAAACCAGCTCTCCAATCAGACCTCGACAAAGTCAACGGCATGGGAATTCCAACAGACATCTATTACGAAATGTCACCAGAGCTCCTCATTGGAAGATGAAAATTGAAAATTGAAAACTGAAAATTGAGAATTTACCGTAAGCCCTGAAAGGGCATTACAGATATAACCCAGAGCACAGTGCGAAGCACGAAACTCTGGGAGGGTAAGCCCTGAAAGGGCATTACAGATATAACCCAGAGCACAGTGCGAAGCGCGAAACTCTGGGAGGGTAAGCCCTGAAAGGGCATTACAGATACAACCCAGAGCGCAGTGCGAGGCACGAAACTCTGGGAGGGTAAGCCCTGAAAGGGCATTACAGATATAACTCAGAGCACAGTGCGAAGCACGAAACTCTGGGGGAATAAAAATGAATAATTAACCATTAAATTAATACTAAAATGAAAAAAACTTTCTTATTCGTAGCCCTCGCAATTTTCTCATTAGTGGGCAAAGTACACGCTGACGAAGGTATGTGGCTTCCTATGTTCGTTGAGCGTTTGAATTATGTTGACATGGAAAAAATGGGTCTTCAACTCACACCAGAAGAACTCTACAGCATCAACAACAGCAGCTTAAAAGACGCTATCGTTGGTCTTTCAGAAGGCGCAACACCACGCGGTTTCTTCTGCACAGGCGAAATCGTTTCTCAAAACAGCCTTATGTTCACCAACCACCACTGTGGCTATGGCTCAATCCAAAAACTCTCAACTGTTGAACACGACTATTTAACAGACGGTTTCTGGGCAAGAAGCTTTGAAGAAGAACTTCCAGCTGAAGGCATCTCAGCATCATTCTTAGTACGTATGGAAGACGTTACAGAACAAATCTTCAGCGTTTTGAACGACACAATGTCATGGGCTGAACGTAACCAAGCTATCGCTGCTAAAGCTGCAGAACTCGAAGCAGCTGCTTCAGAAGATGGCAAATACAACCCAATCATCAAAGGTTTCTTCGAAGGTAATGAATACTATATGTTCGTATATCAAGTATATACAGACGTTCGTCTCGTTGGTACTCCTCCTTCATCAATCGGTAAGTTCGGTGGCGACACTGACAACTGGATGTGGCCACGTCACACTGGCGACTTCTCAATCTTCCGCGTTTACGCTGACGCTGAAGGCAATCCAGCACCATACTCACCAGAAAACAAACCTTTAACTCCAAAACATCATCTCCCAGTTAGCCTCGATGGCGTTCAACAAGATGACTTTACAATGATTTGGGGCTTCCCAGGCACAACAGAACGTTACCTCACTTCATACGGTATCGATTATAACGTAGAAACATTCTACCCAATCATCCACGATATCTTCAAACTCCAAACAGACATCATGGACGAATTCATGCAAAAAGACGCTTCTGTCAACATCATGTACGCTGACGACAAAGCAGGTCTCGCTAACACATGGAAAAACTTCGAAGGTCAAATGTTGATGCTCCGCAAGAATAAAGTAGCTGAAACAAAATTAGAACTCGAAAACAGATTCACAGAATGGGTAAACGCTGACCCAGCACGCGTTGAAGAATACGGTAACGTTTTGAACACATTAGCTGAAACATACGCACTGCTCTCAGAAGTAAGCGCATCATTATATTTCCCTAACTACGTTGCACAAACAGGTGCTATCGCTATCTCAGCAGAATTCGCTCAATATGTAGCAGCAGCTCAAAGCAAAGATAAAGAAGCTATCGCTGCAGCAGAAGAAGCTCTCAAAGCTATCGACGTTGACGCATATTTCGTAGAAACATACAAGCCATTAGAAGATAAGATGTTAGTTGAAATGTTAAAATTATATTACAACACTTTCAACGCTGAAGCAAATCCTAACTTCTATAACTTGGTAGAAAAGAAATACAAAGGTGATGTTGTTGCTTTAGCTAACGATATCTTGGAAAACTCAAACTTCGCTACTCCAGAATCAATCAAGGCATTCATCGAAAAACCAAATGCTAAGAAAGTTGAAAAAGACCCAGCTTATGTAGTTTTCAATGCAGTTGTCAACCACATGATGAGCGGTCTTGCTCCTTACCGTGCAGCAAACCAAGTAGTTGCTGAAAACAGCCATCTCTTCGTTAAAGGCTTACGCGAATTCTACGCTGAGACACAACCAGAAAAATCTTTATATCCAGACGCTAACTCATCATTACGTATGACTTACGGTTCTGTTCAAGATTACCAACCAGCTGACGCTGTTTCTTATGACTACATCTGTACAGCTAACGGTATCCTTGAAAAATACGTTCCTGGTGACTATGAATTCGACGTTCCACAAAGACTCCTCGACCTCATCGAAGCTAAAGACTTCGGTCAATATGCTGACGAAAACGGCGAGTTAATCGTTTGCTTCCTTTCAACAAACGACATCACTGGCGGTAACTCAGGCAGCCCTATCATGAACAGCAGAGGCGAACTCATCGGTCTCGCTTTCGACGGCAACTGGGAAGCTATGAGCGGTGACATCAACTTCGAACCAAGATTACAACGTACAATCAACGTTGACGCTCGTTACGTATTATTCGTAATCGACAAATTCGCTGGTGCAACAAACCTCATCGAAGAGTTGACAATCGTTAAAAGCGAACCACAAGTTGAAGAAACTGCAGAAGTTGTTGAAGAAGTAGTAGCTGAATAATTGAAATTCAGAAGTTCAAAATCTCAGAACTTCATCAATATGAAAGAGGCGTGTCATATTATTTGACGCGCCTTTTTCTTTGTTTGTGCAAAAACTGTCCTACTAACTGTTTTATGCTTTTCTAATTTTTCGTTTGGGTAAAGTAAAACTGATAATAATTTATCGTATTTTTACATAAAATTATCGTCTATGAGAAAAGTCCTATATATATTGTCATTTATCTTATTGTTATCATGTTCGCATCATCAGAATGCGGAAATGTTTTTGGAGAAAGCGCAGGCTGTTATGGAAACATCTCCAGATAGTGCCATAATGTATCTTGACTCTATCTTAATTCCGGAGAAATTCCTGAAGAAAGACAGATACATGGAATATCTTGTGACAAAAGTACAAGCCAAGTATAAAAACTACGACAATATAAAATACGACACCAATATTTTTGAAACAAAAAAATATTTCGACAAAAAGGCTCAAAGCTCAAAGCTCACGGCTCATAGCCGAAAATACCAGATGTATGCCCATCTTTACAGTGCCTGCGTCTATGACGAAAGAGGCGAGTACGAAAATGCTATGAGTGATTATAAAACGGCTTTCACATTGGCTGAAAATATGCAGGATTCCCTCTATATGTGGAGGATAAATAATTATATGGCAACTATTAACTGCAATCAGGCATTTATTGCTGAGGCATTAAGAATTTATAAAAAGTCTGTTTGTTTAGCAAACAATTATGTTGAAAAAGCAAGAAGTTATGCTAATCTTGCTAAAATGTATTATTTGAATGATGATAAAGAACAATCCATATACTATATTGAACGTTCAATAGAAGTAGCTGAAGTAACTGATGATGAAAACACAAAATCACAGATTTACCAAAATGCATATGTGATTTACGAAGAAAATAATGAAACTGAGCTTGCTTGGAAATATCTGAACATGTCAGTTAATATAAATAGAAACGGATTACCCAATTATTTATATAATCTGAATTTTTTATCTTTTTTTCTTGACAAAAACGATATGGATTCTGCAAGAATATATGTAAATAAGTTAAGGAATGAATTTGATTCTATAGAAATCAATCACACAAAAACCAGTATATGTGATGCTTTATCTGATTATTACTATAAAATCAATATATATGACAGCGCTTTGTATTATCAGAAAGAATTAACGTATTTGGTTCAGAAAATATACGAACAAAGTATTGATGATAACATATATGAAATACAGAAAAAATACGATTATGAATTGCAGAGAAACATATATCAGACAAAATTAAACAAACGATTATTATTAATTATATGCATATTGATTGTATTATTGTTTGTGACAATTCTATCTTTTATAATAATCACAAAGTCAAAACGCAGGGAGAAAGTGTTATCGAAACAAGTCGATGATTTAAGCAATATAAGCAACGATTATGACAAATTCAAGCATGAGGTAAAAGAATCGTTTGACAACAGTCTGAAGGAACGTTTAAATATCATACGGAAAGTCAATATATTTGAACGTAACAATAAAAGCAGCAAGAACATAAAAGAGATTAAGGAGTATGCTTATGGTTCTCCTTATAAAACAGCATTTGAAGCAAGTGTCGATGTCATAGAATCTTCATATAACAAAATAACAACGTTCATAAAAGAGTCATATCCGGAATTGAATGAGACCGAGTATAAGATTTGTATATTGTCAATAACTCCTTTAAGCACTGATGATATTGCTAATATCGTTGAGTTAGGTTCTGATTCGGTTAGAAAATCGAGGTCAAATATCAGAAAGAAACTTCATATTGAAGAGAAGAAAACAAGCATTTCAGGATATATTTTGGAGAAATATTATCATTGGCTTTAAAAAAATCACACCCTTCTGTGTAATACATGTGTAAACGCAAACCTTACTAGCGTTTGATTATCATTAACATACAATCATACACACAAATAACTTGTGTAAATTGAATGTAAAGACAAAAATCATAACGATTGATTGGATAATTTTGAGAAACAAACCTCAAAAAATTATCGTTATGAAAAAGTTTTTATTAGCAGTTTTTATGTTTTTGTGCATTACATCTATGTGTTGCGAAAACAATTTAAGAGAAGAAAAGAAAATTCTTTTTGTTAAGATTGGTAATATGGGCAATGACAATTTACGTTCATTAGAAGCTTTAGAAGCCACTTACAACAATTCATGTCTAACCATCAACTTTAATGTCAGTTTAGGACAGACCGACATTATTATAGAAAACGAGTATGGCAATATGGCTTATAACTCATCAACTAATGTTAGCGAACATGATGTGTTGTTTATACCTATCGGTAATTTGCCATCAGGCACATATTATATTACAATAGATTATAACGACGGCAGTGCAGAAGGAGAATTTAGGATAGAAAATAATTAATAAGCACGTAAAAAATAGACCTATGAAAAACATTAAAAAATCCTTCTTGTTATCATTGTTGATATTAGTATCTATCAATGTATTTGCACAATATTCTCCAAATGGACTGCCACAAAATCCAGTTGATTCTATTTACATTGCAGATCCTGTTATAATGTACACAACATGGAAGACACGAGGCAATGAGATAAATGCAATTTGTGGTTCTAAACTTGGAAGCACAAACGCATGTCCTATTTATTTTATCACTAATAATGAAACTCGTATTGCCATTGACACACTTGGTAATGTTGGTATTGGAACATCAAATCCACAGGCGAAACTGGCAGTAGACGGCAGTATATTAGCGAAAAGCGTGAAAGTTAATACAAGTTCTTCTTATTGGCCAGATTATGTTTTCTCTCAAGATTACGAACTTATGAATCTTAAAGATTTAGAAAACTATATCTATAAAAACCAGCATCTTCCAGGAATTATTTCTGCCAAAGAAGTTGAAATGCAAGGTAATGTAGATATAGGTGAGATAAATGCAAAATTGTTGGAGAAGATAGAAGAACTGACGCTTTACATAATAGACTTGCAAGAACAGATAAATAAACAGCAAAAGCAAATCAATGAACTAAAAACTAAATGATATGAAAAGTATGAGATTAAAACTTCTTCTGACATTAATGCTTTTCATTGGAGCTGCAACAGATGCCATGTCTCAGATGTACATCGTAAGTTTCGCATATGATGCCAACGGTAACCGTATAAGCCGTACTATCAGGATGTCGGAATATTACCGAGGTGTTTCATCTGACACTACAGCTGTTGAATGCCTTACTGATAACATCAGCAATTGTGATGTTAGTATTTTCCCGAATCCCGTCAAAGAGAAAGTGTCGTTGAAGCTTGCGTCATATGAAGATGGCAAGAAAATCACGGCGACATTGTATTCTCCATTGGGAATCTGCATAGAAAGGAAAGATATATGTTCCGACATGACTGGCTTCGATTTAAGTGCATTGTCATCCGGGATATATATCCTTGAGCTTTCTGATGGCAATGAGAAAAGAACTTGGAAAATAATTAAAGAATAACATGAAATGAAAAGATATATCCTGATGAGTTTTGTCCTTCTCATCGTAAGTACAACTGTTGCCCAAGAGGTTTATAAGGATAAACACTTTACAATAAATACCACAAAACCGAAGTATCAAAGTTATTATTACACAGCTTTTGATAGCATCAATTTGGAACACGGATTTTATTATGAAGCTATAAACAATTGTGAATTGGAGTTAGAAGTATCCAAAATGCTTTTGATATCTCCAGAATATGGAGAAGATGTTAATCAGCCTTTAGACATTAATGTAGGTTGGGGAATGCCTTATACATTACCTGTATATACAGATGTTAATGATAATGGTGCGGCAACGATAAACATTCCAATTGAATGTCCCAAAGGTATAAATGGATTTCAACCAGATTTATCATTTGTTTACAATAGTCAGTCGGGAGATGGTATTATGGGAACAGGTTGGAGTATAGGTGGAATGTCAAAAATATCTAGAGTTCCATATACATATCATTATTCAGACCATACAAATGCTGTTACATTTACAAATACCGATAATTACTCACTTGATGGCAATAGATTGTTAAAAGGTACAGATGGGATGTATTATCCTGAAGTTTTTGACAATTCTATTATTAGCTATAGTGAAAGTAGCGGTTTTGTAGTAAGAAAACCTAATGGATACATATATAGATATGGCACTACTGATAAATCAAGATATTACATAAACGGAATAAACAAACCCATAGAATGGCATTTAGAAGAAATAGAAGATACATATGGGAACAAGATAAATTTCTATTATTACAATGATATTCCTGAAGGAAGTTTTTATCCTACAAGAATTGTATATGGTGGGAAATATGAAATAAAGTTTGAATACCATGACAATAATCGCACCAATACACAAAAGAAGTATTTCTCAACATCGTCATCTGTAGGATTTTCCAAGATTACCAAATTGCTTAAAGAAATATCATTTTATTATGCTAATGATGAGTCTTGGTTTCAGAAATATGTTTTGCTATACACTCATGATGGCGAATTCTCAAATAGCAAATTAACAAATATCGAAAAATATGGATCAAACAATATAGATGATAGAGCTGCTGCAAATCAAGTTTGCAATGCTGAATTTATATGGGAGAATAATGAAAGAACACTTCAGAAAGATGTTATACCACATACTCCATACACTGGTAAAATTTATAATGATAATAATATGTGGTGCCAAAGCAAGTTGCTTCCAGTCAAATTCAATCATATATCATCAACCAACCATACTGACCTTATACACTTGTTAGAGAACAACAATGTTTATCCTTATTATTATATGAAAGCATATATGAATCAATCAATGTATTTTAATACATCTGATAACTCGGAAAATTTTAATTATGTTTTCAATTTTAATAATGATAATAACAATATTAATGCAGAAAATGTCAACAGCTTTTTGGCAAGCGTATGTAATATAGTATTATTCGAACCAATTGATACGGATGGTGATGGATATAATGAAATATTATGTATAAATAAAATTAATGAGATAAACCACGTAAATATAATTAGATTCAATCCAACAGGAAATATATTCACAATAGAAGAGAATATCATTCAAGAAATAAGGAATTCTAACATACCTTACGAATTTTATATTGGCGACTATGATGGCAATGGATGCACTGACATGTTTATAATCAATGGCAATAGTGCTGCAGTATATTTCAGCATAGATGGGGTATTTAATGAACGAAGAACAAAGACAATTCAACTTTATCATGATGATAAGGATCGCGAATTTATAGTTGGTGATTTTAATGGAGACGGACGTGACCAAATATTGTGCTTGTGCAAAAATGCAATAAATAGCAGTATTACAACTTTGATAAAATTTGACAGGACACTACAAGATCCTATTATACTTACAAATGTTGTTGGAGATGAATTTGCAGATTATAAATTTGAAACCAACAATTATAACAAATGTGCACATCTATGTTCTGGAGATTTTAACGGAGATAATAAACAGGACATACTTGTAATAATGAATAGATATGATGACCATAATTGGTATTTCTATCTATCTCAAGGGAACGGCAAATTCTCTGAAAAAATTACGGCTCATCTGAATCAAAACAACATTAGTGATTTCTATGATAACATAGTTCTTTCTATGGCGGATTTTAATAATGATGGCTTTACAGATTTGGATATTATGTATAAAAAAAATGATACGGTATATAACTCATCTGTAAATCATGACTATTATATCGCAGACATTTATTACAGATGCGAATATCTTATACGAGTTGATGATGGCAATGTTAAAATTATAAAGAAAAATCTCGTTGATGGTGACCAAGAACTCCCAATAGAAAAGGTAAGGGTCAACAATACGGCTATCTGGAGGAAAAATCATTTATTGTCTTGTGTAGGTAATTTTAGAGGTACATCACAATATGAAAGAATATACACAAAATTAAATTATGCTCCCAACACGAACGGCGGTGAAATATACACACAGTTGATTAATGTAGGTATGTTTGATAGTATTGCAACCACAGTAATCTCAGAAGTGGCAAATGGATTTGGCGTTAAAACCAAATATGATTATGTGCATCACGCTGGACAAGGAAAATGGACTGATAATCTAAGAACAGAATCATCCGTTTCTTTTGCACAGACATATATTCCGCAAACCCTACCTTATTCTAGCAACCTTTGGGTAGTAAAGGAAATGCAAAGAGAAACCAATCAGAGAAAATATAGGACTGCCAAATATTACTTCACAAAACCAATTCTACATACTAGAGGAAAAGGATTTTTAGGATTTGCTAATGTTTCAAAAATAGAAGAAACACAACAATCTAATATAAAAATTACAACATCAAAACAATTTACACTTGACCCTAATTACTTTATATTTTATCCTGAAAATATAAAAGTGTATACAATGAGTGGAACTTTGGAAAATCCTTCTTTCAATAATATATCTGAAACATTGTTTACATTCGAATCAAAGAAGCTCAGTGCTTATCCAAATATGCCTGCAAAAGCTTTTTATCCACATCAAAATACTGTAACTAATAAGAACTACTATAACTCTACGTGTCATAAAACTACATTCAGTCAGATTGATGAATATGGCAATCCAACTCTAATCTTTCGCCAATTTGGTAATTCATCCGATAATTTATTATATTCGGAACGTAACTCCATAGCATATGTAAACAAAACAAGTCCTAAAAGAATAATAGGTCTTGTTAACAATAAAATAAATTATCATTATAATTATAACAACAATGATCTTGTTATATATAACGAGCATTATGAATATGATGATAATGGTTTTATGATTTTATCAAATCAAAAAGGTATTACAAAAACATATGCACGAGATAATTTTGGAAATATAACGTCAATGACAGAATCTTCAAATGGAAGTGTAAGAACAAATACCATGACTTATTCTCAAGATGGAATATTATTGTTGCAAAACAAAAATACGCTTAATCATACAACCAGTTATTCATATTTTGCAAACAAAGCTTTGTTGAAAAATATAACAGACCCTAATGGACTTGTTACAACTTACAATTACGATATACTTGACAACATAAAATCAATAGAATATCCAGAAGGAACAAAAGAAGAGTTTGTAAGAAGATGGGTACATACCAATAGTGCCAACACAGTTAGTGACCATCCTGACATCCCAGATGGTATAGAGTCTGTTTATTATACATGGTCAAAAAAGAATGGACAAAACGAAGTCACGACATTCTACGACCAGCATGAAAGAAAGGTACGCACCGTAGTAATGGATATGAATGATAATAAATATTATACTGATTATATATATTATGACATTTCTGGTTTGTTATGGAAAGAATCTTTGCCATATTGTAAATCTCAAGGAGAAACTCCTCAATATATAGAATATGTTTATGATATTTATGACAGAATCTTAACTATAACAAAACCTGATGGATCTAACTTAAGCAACAAATATAGTGACAATACTTTGATAACCACAAATTTTGATGGACAGCAAAAAACAACCACATATCATCCTTTAGGAAAACCTTATTCAATAAGAGATAACGAAAATACTACGATAAATTATGAATATTATGGTGATGGCAATATAAAAAGTACAATTGTTAACGATAACGAAAAAACAAGAGTGACTTATACCTATGATGCCAATGGCTTCCCTACATCCATCAACGATCCATCTCTCGGTCTTCGAACATATTCATATAACGCATTTGGAGAATTGTTGTCAGAAACTAATCCTGATTCAACAACCACCAATTATATCTACGATTCTATAGGAAGAATGGTTAGAAGAATTGATGATGACGGAACTACACTATGGATATATGACAATCAAATAAAAGGATTTCTTTCACATTTACAATATACACCAACTGACGATAACGCTCCTAATGTTGTTGAAAATTACTCATACGACAGACTAGGAAGACTAAGAAATCATACCCAATCACTAGAAGGAAAACCAAATCTATCGTTATTATACGATTATAACGAATGGGGATTGCAAAATTCCATAACATATCCAACTGGTTATAAAGTTGCGTATAAGTATGATTACAACGGATTTGTCACAAGCGTTGAGAATGCTCTTACAGAAGATGTGGTGTGGAAAGCTGAAAGTATGGATAAATTTGGCAACCTTACCAATTTCACTTTGGGAGATAATATATCTGTTAGCAATAGTTATAACAATATTACTGGATTGGTCGAAAATCAATCAGCTGAACATACTGGCCAATACGTTATTACAAAAATACAAGACCTTGATTATTCATGGGACATCCATGGCAATCTAACAAACAGACAAAGCCTAGGATTAAATGAAGAGTTTCAGTACGACAATTTCAACCGCCTCACTAAAGTTATAACAAATGGTAAGACTTATTCAATAATATATAGTAATTTGGGAAATATCTTAGGGAAAAGCGGTATTGGAAATATGTATTACAACAATAACAATCCGTATGCTCTTGCTAAAGTTATTGATATATCTGACCTTTCGCTTTTCAACGAAGAACAAAATATAACATATAACTCTTTCAACAAAGTTTCTTCTATAGAACAAGGTGTTAGGAAAATGGATGTGTATTACGATGGAGGAAGACAGCGCGTATACCAACACACATCATACGAAGGACTTTCCAATACCAAAACCAAAAGATACTTTACAAATCTGTACGAAGAGGAAAGTCTTGGGGGCATTGTAAAAAAATATCACTATCTCACATCTCCTTCTGGATTGTTTGCTATATTTGTAACGGACAATATCGACACCACTATGAGTTACATTCTCAAAGACCATCTCGGAAGCATGTATGCCACCGTTACGAATGGCAGTGTTGATTATTACAGCTTTGATGCGTGGGGAAGAGAAAGAAACCCTAATACATTTCTGTACGACAACGTTCCTTCGCATTCATTTTCCAGAGGCTTCTGCATGCACGAACATTACCGCGACTTCGGTCTCATCAACATGAACGGCAGAATGTATGACCCGGTTGTTGGCAGGATGCTCTCGCCAGATATTGTGATACAAAACCCGGAATACTCCCAATCCTACAACCGCTATTCCTACTGCTTCAACAACCCGTTGAGATTTACCGATCCAAGCGGATATGTGGTGACTATTCCACCGGAGTTTGAAGATTTTTATATGCCTCAGTACTTCTCAGATTTCAATGTCTATAAAAAGGAACTTGAAAAAATGGGTGCCAATAATGTTGCTTTCAACACAGATATCGTTAATGGCACTAAAACTACTACTATAAAATGGGAAATGTATAGCCAGGAATATCAGATGTCAGTTGTTGATCATAAATTGAAAGATTATATCCAATATTGTGAAAACAGTTGTGTTGCAGATGCTTTTGCAGCGCAGGAAGCGAGATTAAATGGCAACAACGGACTAACTCCTGAAATTATAATGTCGTGGAAAGAAAATTCATGCGAAGAAGGTTTAACAACAAGTGATATAATTCCTCGTTTTTTGGAAAAATCAACGGTATATGATAAAAATTATAAGGTCTATATGGAAATGATACTAAATAAAAATCCTATATCTTATTTTGAAAAACGTGCGTTCACTGAGATGACTAGAAATTCTGGGGTGTTCTTTATGTTTGGTAACGACAATATTAATGGACATGTTGTAAACGCATCAATCGCAACGCAATTCTTTCTTGACAACCAATCAAAGGGATATGAGATCATTATTTGGGATTCGGGTCTCAATAAAGACAAAGTTGTTGAAGGATATAAATCAATGTCGTTTTATGATTTGAATAAATTATACGGAAAATTTGGTACGTTTTTTAAAAGATAACATCTAATATTCAAAATAATATGATCAAGAAAAACATAATAGGACTCCTTGTCATAATTCTTATACCTGTATCTTCTAAAGCACAGAATTATTTGGATTATCTCATTGATACGGATAATCAGAAAAAATCTGATTCAGTAGCTCTTGATTTTTGTCGTAATATATATGGCGACACAATAGATGACGATTGCTTTTTTACATTTCATATAACTTATCTGACGTGTGGGCCTGTTACGAATTTGACTTTCCTTGAATCTGGAATGGTAGATACAGCGATGTTTTCAAAGCATTATTTTTGTAGCGGGAAATTCTTGCATGATCATATTGAAAAGACCAAGTATTTTGAAGGAGAAGATAAATGTATATCTTTCTTTCTGGAAGGACGACCATACTTATATGACAAATGCAATAATAAGTGTTATGTATTTAGAATGAACGAGTGGATAGATAGGAATAACCATGCTAATCCAATAAAACTGAAAGACTACATTTATGAATGTGATAAATTTGAACAATTCATGGGAAAATTGTTAGGCAATGGAATCATAGACTGCATTTTTGCTTATCCAACTCGTTTTTTTGATGTTGATGGAAAAGCCTCTGTCAGCACACTCCCTGATGTTTTATTTGGTATCAAAGATAATGAATTTTATGTTCTTTATGAAAACTGGAAAGAAAAGGATCAATATACTCCGTTATTATTCAATATGGATGAATTTATTGATTGTTACTGGGAGAAATTATCAGATATAAAGTTAAAATAAATGAAATCCTACAACCGTTATTCCTACTGCTTCAACAACCCGTTGAGATTTACCGACCCGAGTGGATATGTGGTGAGAGGAAGAAATGATGTTCTTAATCCGCAGTATTTTATCTGGTTGAAATCTTCCAACTCAAAAAACGGAAATTCATTCAATACCGATATTGTTGAGGGATC
>JAZRNQ010000121.1:0-21630 GCA_045648285.1 Bacteroidales bacterium
CCATCAGACCTCCAAGTTCGTGGTAAAGATGAATACGATCTCCCATGGGGCGGTAAACTCATCTTCTGCAACTGTATCGTTGGTGGTTCTATCGACGCTCGTTTCATGCCAGCTATCTTGAAAGGTATCAACGAACGTTTAGAAGAAGGTCCTCTTACAGGTTCTTACGCTCGTGACATCATCTGCTACATCTACGATGGTAAGATGCACCCAGTTGACTCAAACGAAATGGCATTTAAGATCGCTGGTCGTATGGCATTCTCAGCAGCATTTAAAAACGCTGGTCCTAAAATCATGGAACCTATCTACGACTTGACAGTTCGTATGCCAGAAGATATGATGGGTGCTGTTAACACAGACCTCCAAGGCCGTCGTGCTATCATCATGGGTATGGATGCTGACCGCAACTACCAAATCATCCGCGCTAGAGTTCCTCTCGCAGAAATGGATAGATATTCAACTTCATTAAGCTCATTGACATCAGGTCGTGGTACATTCACAATGGAATACGCAGAATACGCTCAAGTTCCAACTGACGTTCAAACAAAACTCTTGAAAGCTTACGAAGAAAGCAAGAAAGACGAAGATTGATAAAATCTCCACTAAATACAAAAACTCCCGCGAAGAAATTCACGGGAGTTTTTTTTATGTCCACTAAATGGCACGAAATAGCACGAAAAATATTATCCACGAAAAAACACTAATCAAACACTAAAAAACTATCCACGAAAAGACACTAATCGAACACTAAGAATAATTCGTGAGGATTCGTGTGAATTCGCGGACAAAAAATTATCCACGAAAAGACACTAATCGAACACTAAAAATATTCGTGTGGATTCGTGAAGATTCGTGGACAAAAATTTCAATCAATCACTCCGCTGCCCAAAACAACTGGATCGGTTTCGTGATAGATGATGCCGAACTGACCAGCAGCTACTCCTGAGATAGCTTCATCGGATATTATTGTCAAGCCGCTTTCGGTGAGTTTTAAATTACCGAGATTAAATCCAGGTTGATGGCGTATCTTATAACGTACTCTTTGTCCATCAGTTAATGTAATGGCTGGATTCATCGCCATCACGTCAACCAAGTCGATGTTGTTTGTATACTGAGCTATTGGGTCATAGCCTTTTGAGACATAAACAAGATTTCTTTCTGTGTCTTTTTTTACGACAAACCAAGGACCGCCGCCTAAACCTAATCCTTTTCTCTGACCGATGGTGTGGAACCAGAAACCTTTATGCTTTCCCAGTTTCTTGCCTGTCTCCATCTCGATGATGTCGCCTTCTTTCTCTCCGACATATTCTCTGATATAATCGTTGTAATTTATCTTACCGAGGAAACAAATTCCTTGAGAGTCGTGACGTTGTGCGCTAGGGAGTTTATGAAATTCTGCCAAACGACGAACTTCTGCCTTTGGCAAATCTCCGATTGGGAACATCGCCTTTGAGAGTTGATGGTATGTTATTCTGGCGAGGAAGTCAGTTTGATCTTTAAAAGTATCGACTGCTGTTCCGAGCCATGAGATTCCGTTTTCATCGTACCATTGACGAGCATAGTGACCGGTAGCGATTCTGTCGAATTGGTAGCCCATCTTTTCCTCAAAAGCTCCGAACTTAATCATTCTGTTACACATCACGTCAGGATTTGGGGTGAGACCTTTACGCACCGATTCCATAGTATAAGACGCTACTCTGTCGTAATATTCTTTCTGTAAATCCACGATGTCGAACTTACAACCATATTTCTTTGCAATATATGTCGTTATCTCGATATCCTCTTCAGAAGGACAATCCATCAAATCATCTTTACCTTCGAGGCCAATTTTAATATAAAAGATATGAGGGTCAAAACCTTGTTCTTTCAAAATCGGAACCATTACGGAGCTATCAACGCCACCGGATACCAAAGCTGCTATTTTCATCAGGCAGGATTATTTTACGTTAACAGATTTTATTTCAGTCTTAATGACACTTACGTAACCCATGTTCTCAAACTCCTTTTCCACAGCACCATATATAGCAGCATTACGTTTTCCTTTATATGCCGACCAATTCTTGTCGCCATAAGAGAAATGCCACCAAAGATCAGGATTAGCAATAAATCTTTGAGACTTCATTATTTTCCTTAACATCTTAAGGTTGTTTTTCTGTTCAGAAGTGAGATGATGGTTCTTATTTTTATCATTGATTTTTGTGCCGAAATCAAAATCATTCTGATTACCATCACAGAGAGCTACATCGACAGCAGCTCCAGTGTCGTGACCTCTCATGTTAGCGTTAGGACTAGCCACCTTAGAGTTCACAAGCTTAAGCAACTCACCTCTATTCATCTGTGGGTTTTCTTTTGTCAGTCTTTCCTCTTCCTGTTTCCATACATTATAAACAGAAATACGTGAACGGAACGCGCTATAAACCTTCAAATAAACACCTTCAGGGAGTCGGTCTGCCACCTTATAAAGTTTCATGGCTACAGCCTTTCTCAACAATATAGGATGCTCTAAAGTGTCGTCATTATAAAATATCTTTGGATGCTTGACAAGTTCTACCAAAGGTTCATAACATTCTCTAACATGAATCCAAGAAATGTGTGTTCGGGACATTCTTTTCTTTATCCCTAATTTATACAACAAAAAGCCGAAGTAAAATCTTACTCTATATCTATTTCTTTTCTTTCTAAGAAATAAAATCAACACTAAAAGAAATGAAACAGCTAGCACTAGAACCGCTGTATCTACCAGATGATGTTTAATGTATTCTATCATTTTCAATAATTTAATTCTACTACAATAGGGCAATGGTCAGAAAAATTCACTTCAGGCATTATGCCAACTGATTTTAATTTATCATTAAGATTATCTGTCAAGATATGATAGTCGATGCGCCAACCCTTATTATTCTGCTTTGCATTGGCACGATAGCTCCACCAGCTATAATGATGAGGTTCTTTTACAAGATGACGGAAGCTATCAGTATAACCATCGCTGAGAAAGTCAGTAAACCATTGTCTCTCTTCTGGAAGGAATCCCGATGACTTTGCATTACGTATTGGGTCATGGATGTCGATAGCTTCGTGACAGATGTTATAGTCGCCAGAGATAATAAGATTTGGACGAGTCTTTCTTAATTCGTTGACATAAGAACGGAAGAAGTCGAGCCATTTCATTTTGAAGTCCTGGCGTTCGTCGCCGCTAGTTCCAGAAGGATGATACACGCTTACTACAGAAAGGTCGCCGAAGTCGGCTCTGATGAAACGACCTTCGTCGTCGTATTCAGGATTGTTCATTCCATAGACGACATTGTCGGGTGTTATTTTAGTGAGGATAGCTACACCGCTATAACCTTTTTTCTTTGCTGGGAACCAGAAGTGCTGATAACCCAACATCTCTATCTCCATGAGAGGAATCTGGTCTTGTGTAGCTTTAATTTCTTGAAGACAAACGACATCAGGTGAGTTGACCTCCAACCATTGAATCAGCCCTTTTGTGATAGCAGCTCTTATTCCGTTAACGTTATAACTGAAAATCCTCATAGCATTATTACTTTCTGCAAATATAAAAAATATTTGTTCAAAAATGCCCACGTTACAGATTGATTTTTTATATTTGAAGACTTAAAATCGAACATCGTGAAAACAAAAATAAAAGCATATACCATATTGATGGCGCAGAAGATAAACAGGTGGCGTCACACCCATATGTCGGAGAAACAGTTTATGCTGCTACTCAGCTTGCCTACTGGTTTTCTTGCAGGTCTGTCGGCTATCGTTATCAAAAAACTAGCTCACTACATACGAGATTATTTCTATAATATCGCGACACACGAAGACCACTACGGACTGCTGTTTTTCATCCTCCCTGCCATAGGCATTTTGTTTACCATAATATTCTGTCGTTTCATACTGAAGAGAGATGTAGGTCACGGTATTCCCGGCATCTTATATGCCATACAGAAAAACAAAGGAGCAGTGAAGCCTTACAACACATACGCTTCTATCTTCACCAGTGCCTTGACGGTGGGTTTCGGTGGTTCCGTCGGACTTGAAGGTCCGTCTGTCTCTACAGGCTCAGCCATAGGTTCCAACATCGGACAGCTGCTACGACTGAATCAGAAAAACATAGTAGTGCTCATCGGAATGGGATGCGCTGCCGCTCTGGCTTCAATCTTCCAAGCTCCTATCACAGGCATCATCTTCGCTATCGAGGTGTTTATGATAGATATCTCCATGGCCTCCTTGATACCAATCATAGTATCGTCATTCGTGGCAATCCTCACTTCTTATTATTTCTTGGGAAGAGCCTTCGAATATACTATCACCACAAGCACCGCCTTCATGCCAGCAAACTCATTGTTCTATGTAGGATTGGGATTGTTTGTAGGTCTCGTCTCTGCTTATTTCATGTATGTCTACTTCAAAGTCGACAAGAAATTCAAGAAGATAGAGTCACCATGGATGAGATTTGCTTTAGGTGTCAGCGGACTCGGCATCTTGATTTTCATCTTCCCTGCCTTATATGGTGAAGGCTACGAAGCCATCAACGCTGCTCTCAACAACGACAACTCTATCTTATTCGAAAACGATATCTTCTCCAGTTTCCAGAATAACAAATGGATTATACTAGCCTTGATGCTAGTCATCATTTTACTTAAAGCCTTCGCCACCTCGTTCACCTTCGCCGCTGGTGGAGTGGGTGGTACCTTCGCTCCAGCCTTGTTCTTAGGAGCTTTCTCTGGAATGTTCTTCGCCACACTCATCAACACCATCGGCATTGGCAGCCTTAACATCACCAACTTCGCACTCGTCGGAATGGGTGGCGTCATCGCGGGTATGTTGCATGCTCCGCTGACAGGTATCTTCCTCATCGCAGAGATAACAAACGGCTACTCGCTCATGGTGCCTATGATGATTGTGTCGGCAATGTCGTACGCCATCAACAGAGCTTTCTTCAAAGACTCTATATATACCAAAGCTGTAAGCGACAAAGGTGTACGCGTGTCTCATAACAAAGACATCAGCATCTTGAATATGATAACGGTAAACAAACTTATCGAAACCAATTTTAAAACGATAAGACCAGAACAGACACTGCGCGACCTCTTGCCTATAATCTCTTCTTCAACAAGAAACATTTATCCTGTAGTGGATGAAAAAGGCAACTTCAAAGGTCACGTGCTCTTCGACTCAATACGCAAAATCATCTTCGACCCTGAACAATATGACACTTCCATCGAAGATATCATGCTGCTGCCTGACTACCTCGTCACTACAGAAGACAGCGCAGAAGAAGTGGTAAAGAAATTCGAACGCTCAGGCAACTACAACATCGCCGTCGTCGATGGAAAGAAATACCTCGGATATATATCACGTGCTTTGATATTCACAACATATCAAGCAACACTTAAAGAGATTTCGGATGATTGATTTCTTGAACTAAGAACTTTGAGCTTTGAACTTTGAGCTTTTCGGTTGCTGAGCCTGTCGAAGCACCGAGTTTTGCCTTCGACAGGCTCAGGCACCAATGAATTTTAAACTTTAAACTTAAAAAAAATGTCTATTCAAAAAATAAAAGAATTATACAAAGACCCGAAATACACTTCAACGATTGACGTTGGATTGTTTATCGTGCTTATCTTCACTTTCCATTTTCTATATCTAGGATGGCAAGCTGTGAATTATTTTCCTATTGGCGACCTTATAGCTAAGCTCTTCGACTCTGCTTCTGCCTTATTGTTCAACCAAAGCTGCTGGGTTCTGGAGCATATCTTCCATGTCGACTTCATCACGCATAATCATGCTATAGGAGTCATCAACTGCAATGAGGCTTATTCATTTATTAATGTAGCTCCAGAGTGTACTAGCTTGAAACAATGGCTCCACTGGATTTTCCTCATGCTGCTTTTCCCTGGTCCTTGGAAACATAAAGCTTGGTATATCCCACTCGGTCTCGTCATCATTGAATTTGTCAATGTGGTAAGAGTGGTAGGCATCACACTTTGCATGATACCTTTCCCTGACAAATTCAACTTCTTCCACGACTATTTCTTCAAAACATTATTCTACTTTTTCATATTTATAATGTGGGTAGTCTGGGTAGAAAAATTTTTACATAAAAAAGAAAAAATTAAAAAATAAATACTATGGATTCAAACAGCATTATCTTCGTCCTCGATGCCGGCGGCACAGGATTCAAATTTTCTGCAGTACAAAACTATAAAGAGATAATAGAAGCTTTCACTATCAAGACTGCTTCCGACACTTTAGAAGAACAACTCAATAAAATCATAGAAGGCTTCCGTCGCACTGAAGAGTTATGCGGCAGCAAGCCTGCAGCTATCAGCTTCTGTTTCCCTGGTCCTGCCGACTATCCTAACGGCATCATCTGCGACCTCGCCAACCTCCCTCTCTTCAGAGGCGGTGTAGCTCTCAAAGACATGTTGGAAAACGAATTCAAGGTTCCAGTATATATCAACAACGACGGTGACTTGTTCGCATACGGCGAGGCATTAGGCGGCGTTCTCAAAGATGTCAATGCTATGTTGGAAAAAGCTAGCAACCCTAAAAGATATAAAAACCTCGTCGGCTTGACACTCGGCACAGGCTTCGGCGGCGGCGTGGTACTCAACGGCCACTTGTTACAAGGCGACAACTCAGCAGGCGCAGAGGTATGGTGCATGAGAAACATACTTTATCCTCAGACTAGCGCAGAAGACTCAATAAGCATCAGAGGTGTGCGCCGCGTTTATGCTCGTGAGGCTGGCATAGAATTCAATGAAGCTCCACAGCCTTTCGACATCTACGAAATAGCTTTAGGAAATAAAGAAGGTAATAAAGATGCTGCACTCAAAGCATGGGACGAATTCGCAACAGTATTAGCCGACATCATCGCTAACATCGCTACAGTGATAGACGGCATCGTGGTCCTCGGTGGCGGCCTGTCTGGTGCATCAAAGATTTTCATGCCTAAAGTAGTTGAATTGCTCAACACAGCATATCCTGGCTTAGACGGAAACAAAATCCCAAGAATGGAGATTTCTGCATACAACCTCGACGATGAAGAAGGCCAAAAGGCATTCACAGCAACAACAGGCAAGATGATAAAAGTGCCATTCTCTGATAAAGAAGTATGGTACGACCCATCAAAGAAAATCGGCATCACTGCAACGAAACTTGGAACATCATCAGCAGTATGTATCGGAGCTTACGCTTTTGCGATGAATCAATAAAGTCAACAGACAACGGACAACAGTCAACAGACATTGTCCACAATTTTTGAAAGATGATAATATACAGATTTATAAATAATTAAGAATATATATGAGGAAGATAATTTTTGTTATGACATTGTTTTTATTAAGTCATTGCGGCATTATGGCGCAAGGATTTAGTCCATATCATACAAATGTCATCAAATATAACGGTTATTCTTATCCTTATTTCCCTGGTTGTGTCGAATGGAATGACATGAATTATTCGCAACGCTTAGAATCTCTTCAGATTCCATCCGACACATTGGAAAATATCTCTACATCAAGACTGTTAGAAACTTGTCTTTATTATCCTTTCAACATAAATATCATGCTTTCCGATGATTATCTTATAGGTTTTGAAAAAGTAAGAAATAATTTTAACGGATACGCAGAATTGTTCCTACGCAGTAATTTCATTCAAGAATTGATTGATTTATACGATTCAAGAGATGTATTTTTCATTGAAGAAATTAATGACGATTATGACTGCGGTCAGTACTCTTTTGATTTTATGTTTTTGGAACTATTTATACTTGAAAATATAGACCATGCGACTGAGACGCAGCTTAATCAAATTGTTACATTAGTCAAAACAAAAAAAGCTCAACAAGAATCTCTTGAAGAATATTATAGCAACAAAGGAATAGCTGATAAAATCTTAAACAAAGCAGAAACATTAGGAATTGAAAGCAAAACTATTGAATTCGACATCAAACTATCGCCAAATCCTTTGACAAACAATCTTACTGTCAGTTATTCATTGCCGTTTAAACAACACGCCATTCTGACAATCTACGATTTTAATGGAAAAATGATAAAGAGAGAAAGACTTTGTAGCGAAGAAAAAACATTGACTTTAAATCTTGAGAATCTCCATTCTGGAACTTACATTTATACCATCAATCACAGAGATTTTTCAAAAACAGGAAAACTGATAAAAAAATTATGACACTAAAAATAGCTTGCGTGCAGAGCGACATCATCGCTCGTAATCCTGAGGAAAACTTCAAACATCTTGATGAGCTTTTTACAAGAATTCAAGATGACAGAGATATCATTATATTACCAGAGACATTCACAACAGGATTCCCTGCTGAGCCAGAACTCTTCGCTGAAGATGAAAACGGCGCTACAATGACATGGCTCCGTAAAAAAGCCAAAGAACGTAACTGCGCTATCGTAGGGAGTTTTATCACTTCATTTGGACAACAGTCAACAGACCTCATCCACAACTCAGCAACTCAGCAACTCAACTACCACAACACTCTCGTGTGGATGAATCCTGACGGAACATATTACACTTACGACAAACGTCACACTTTCATGGGTGGTGAGAAAGAGCAATTATGTACTGGACAAGAATTGGTAACTATAAATTACAAAGGATGGAAGATTCGTCCTTTCGTATGTTACGACTTACGTTTCCCGGTATGGCTTCGCAACAGCTACACAGAAGGAGAATTCGGATACGACCTCGCTATCGTTATTGCCAACTGGCCGATGCAGAAGGCTTATATCTGGAGCACTCTTCTCTCAGCGAGAGCGATAGAAAACCAGGCTTATTTCATCGGTGTCAATAGAGTGGGCATCGACCACAACAATATTCCTTACATAGGTAATAGCAAGGTGGTGAACGGAAAGGGCAGGATAGTGGCAGAACTCACAGAAAACAGAGAAGATATTCTAGAAGCAGAAATCGACATGGAGTCGCTGACAAAATTCAGGAACTATTTCACAGTGCATCGCGACTGGGATAGTTTTGTCATTGAGAAATAAAGTTTTTTTTATTACATTTGCCTAAAAATAAATTATGAATATTATCATAGCTGGAGACGGAGAAGTCGGGATGCATTTGGCTGAGGCCCTTGAACATGGCGATCATAACATCACCATCGTCGACCCTCATGAAGAACTTCTTAAAATGATTGAATCGCAATCTGACCTGATGACTATTGTAGGTGACTCTACTTCCATACGAGTCTTACAACAGGCTAATGTCAAGAAGGCTGATTTGGTTATTGCCGTCTTACATGATGAACATATCAATCTTTTAACAGGTATCCTTGCCAAGAAACTAGGCGCGAAGAAAGTCATAGTGCGTGTCAACACTATGGAAAGCCTCAGCAAGGAAAACTGGCGTATCTATCAAGACTTGGGTATCGACGGCATCGTCTCTCCTGAAGACATAGCCGCTCAGGAAATCATCAACTTATTAAAACAGAATGTCGCTACCGAGACACACGACTTCGCTGGTGGCAAACTGGAGCTGCTGATGATTAAACTCGAGCCTAACGCTCCTTCTATCAACAAGACTTTGGAAGAACTCATCGAGAACTACAAACACATCGATTTCAAAGCTTTGGCAATACATCGTCGTCAAAACACTTTCATCCCTAAAGCCGACGACATCTTCCTTGAAGGCGACCTCGTTTATGTCATCACCAAGCCTCATGCTATCAAAGAGCTGATGGAACTCAGCGGCAAGACAAAATTCAACATCAACAACGTGATGATTGTCGGTGGCGGACGTATCGGTAAGCTGACAGCAAAACGTCTAGAAAACGATCTTAATATCAAGATTATCGAACAAGATAAAGGACGCAGTTTCGAACTTACCAACATTCTTTCTAATACCTTAGTCGTTAACGCCGACGCTCGTAATGTCGACCTCCTCGAAGACGAAGGCATCAAAGACATGGACGCTTTCATCGCTGTGACAGACAATACTGAGACCAACATCCTTACTTGTCTGCAGGCTAAGTCATTCGGCGTGAAACGTACTATCGCCATGGTTGAAAACATCGACTATATCGACATATCACAAAACATAGGCATCGATACAATTATCAACAAAAAACTCATCGCTGCTAGTTACATGGTACGCTACACCCTCGGCGGCAACGTTACATCTCTCAAATGTCTCAGCGGTATCGATGCCGACATAGTAGAGTTCGTGGTACGTGACGGCGCTGCAGTGACAGACAAACCTATCAACAGACTCAATATGCCGGAAGGCGCAATCATTGGAGGTATCATCAGAGGCGAAGACAGCTACATCGCTACTGGTAACTTCCAGATACAAGCTGAAGATAGAGTGGTGGTACTCGTATTACCTAAGACAATCCAAGCTGTAGAGAAACTGTTTCGTTAATATCTTTTAACAATAAAAAATAATCACTAAAAATTATATATCATGACAAACATAGAACAAACTAATTTCAACGGAAAACGCGTTATCGTTCGCGTCGACTTCAACGTCCCATTGGACGAGAACTTCAATATCACTGACGACACTCGTATCCGCGCAGCGATGCCTACTATCAACAAGGTCATCAACGATGGCGGCAAACTCATTTTGATGTCACACCTCGGTCGTCCAAAGAAAAACCCAGACCCAAAATATTCTCTCAATCATATAGTAAATTATTTAAGCCAAGTCATAGGCAAAGAAGTAGCTTTCGCTGACGACTGCATGAAGGCTGCAGACCAAATCGCTAACATGCAAAACGGTGACGTTCTCTTACTCGAAAACCTCCGTTTCTACGCTGAAGAAGAAGGTAAAGTACGCGGCATAGAAAAAGGCGAAGAAGGCTACGACGAAGCTAAGAAAGCTCTCAAAGAAAGCCAAAAAGAATTTACCAAGACCTTGGCTTCATACGCCGACTATTACATCAACGATGCTTTCGGAACAGCACACCGCGCTCATGCTTCAACAGCACTCATCGCTGACTATTTCGATGCAGAACATAAGATGTACGGATTCCTCATGGGTAAGGAAGTAGAAGCTGTCGATAAAGTCATGAAAGACATCAAACGTCCTTTCACTGCTATCATGGGCGGTTCTAAAGTTTCAACAAAGATAGAAATCATCGAGAACCTTCTCAACAAAGTCGACAACCTCATCCTCTGTGGCGGCATGACATACACATTCAAGAAAGCTCTCGGCGGTAACATCGGAAAATCTATATGCGAAAACGACAAACTCGATTTAGCTCTCTCATTATTACAGGAAGCTAAAGATAAAGGTGTCAACTTGGTATTAGCAGTAGACGCTGTCGTTGCCGACGATTTCAGCAACAACGCTAACACTTTGGTTGTAGACCCAATGGATATCCCAGAAGCTTACGAAGGTATGGACATCGGTCCTAAGACAAGAGAGTTATTCGGCGAAGTTATCAAAAACTCAAAGACTATCTTATGGAACGGACCATGCGGCGTGTTTGAATTCGACAACTTCTCAAACGGCTCACGCGCTATTGCTGAGGCTATAGTTGAAGCTACCAAGAACGGTGCTTTCTCTTTGATAGGTGGCGGCGACTCTGTGGCATGTGTCAACAAGTTCAACTTAGCAGACCTGGTATCTTACGTATCAACAGGCGGCGGCGCATTATTGGAAGCTATCGAAGGCAAGGAACTCCCTGGCATCGCTGCTATCAAGTAAGATAATACCAAATAATATATCTGATGAAAGATTCAATGATTATTGGTTTTGACGCAAAACGTATCGTTCGCAATGGCACTGGATTAGGCAATTATTGCAGGACTTTGGTAAACGATATGATTCGTTGCAACACCGACAATACATTATTGTTATACACACCCGACAAGGGACGCGACGAGTTAAGAAACCAAATCATTGAATCTAACAATTCAGGTTTTGTCTTCCCTAAAAAAAGACACGGCAAGATTTACAAGTCTTTATGGCGTACAAAAAAAATCGTCAAACAGCTCGTTGAGGATAATGTCCAAATCTATCATGGTCTCAGCGGCGAGCTTCCCATAGGATTAAAGAAAAACGGCATCAAAAGTGTCGTCACCATCCACGACCTCATCTTCTTGCGCCATCCAGAATATTATCGCTGGCTCGACAGAAAAATATACACCTGGAAGTTTCATAAGACCATAAAACAAGCAGACCGCATAATAGCGATATCGGAATGTACAAAGCGCGACATTATGGAATTCGGTAGGATAAATGATGAAAAGATTGAGGTCATTTATCAAAGCTGTAACCCAAAATTTACGACAACACCATCTGAACAAGATATGAATGTCGTGACTGAAAAATATGACTTACCGAAACGATATTTACTTTGTGTAGGAACGATAGAAGAAAGGAAGAACCTGATGCTTGCGGTCAAAACGTTGAGTCTCCTACCAGAAGACGTTCATCTCGTTGCTGTAGGGAAGAAGACCAAGTATGCAGAAAAGGTTATAAAAGAAGCTGAAAGAATTGGCGGAACGTCACGTTTGCATCTGCTGAGCGGCGTCAATGATGATGAATTGAACGTCATATATAAGAAGGCAGAAGTCTTTGTATATCCATCACGATATGAAGGTTTCGGCATTCCTGTCATAGAAGCCATTCTAAGCGGTTTGCCTGTCGTTGCCTGCACAGGTTCATGTCTTGAAGAAGCAGGCGGTCCTGACTGTCTCTACGTCCATCCTGACGATGCGGAAGGGATGTCAGCGGCAGTAATGCAACTGCTTAATGACAAGGAAGAATGCAGAAGACGTATCACAGCAAGTCTGGAATACGTTCAGAGATACAAAGGAACAAACATAGCAGAACAAGTCTTTCGACTTTATAAGTCAATTCATAATTCATAATGCACAATGCATAATTATATAAAAATAGAGACGCATAATAATGCGTCTCTACTTGTTGTCTTGTTGTCTTGTAGACTTGTTGTCTTATTATTGTTTCACAACTTTAACCATTGTTTCGTTAACGCTGATGAAGTACATGCCAGCATTAAGGTCTGAGAGGTCTATTGTGCTGATACCTTCACTGATATTTTGTTGTGAAAGCATTTGACCGTTTACAGAGTAAATCTTGACAACAGCGTCTGTTGCGCTTTCGATAGTAACGAAGTCTTTTGCAGGATTTGGATACATCACGAAAGCTATTTCATTATTTTCTGTGATAGAGACTGTAAGAGAAACAGTAGCTGTAACCTTTTGTGACTCTCCGTTTTCATAGACAGCTGTTACATCGTATGTGTATGTACCAGATTCCATATCTTCGTCGAGATAAGAAACTTGTGTTGTATTTCCAATCAAAGCTCCATTTCTGTAGACGTTATATTTTGTTGGAACAGCATCATAAGGTTGTAACCATGTTAATCTGATATCATCGCTGCTGATGACCTGAGCTTCGAGGTTTAATACAGGATATAAGTAGTCTTCAACTTTATAGTATTTTGCAGAAGCCTTGCTACCCATACCGAGGTCTGTATAGACAACACATGGAGAACCATTGTGTAATGTCATTGCCATGTAAGAATCTGTAGCTGATTCTGTGAAGCCTCTTTGTCCGACGTAGCTCCATTCTGTTCCGTCATATTTCATTACAGAAACCTTATCACCGAAATTACCGTCAGCGTAAGCTACATATACGTTTTGGTCGCTGTCGATAGCAACATCAATACCTTTGACAGTACCGCTTGCGATATCATCGCCTAACATTTCCCATTCTGAACCATTGTGACGATATACTGCCAATTGATCTGTACCTTTTACGCAGTATGCAATATAAATATTACCGTTAGCATCTACAGCGAGATCTTGGCTGTTCTTAGATATGAAGTTCTCTTCTGAAACAGGTTCATTACCTACTTGCAACCATATTTCACCTACGAGTTTAGAGACATACATTTTATTACCAGCATAGAAATCAACCCAAGAAACATAAGGGACATTTTTGCTATCGAGAGCTAATCTTGCCCATGTACCACCACCTGATGTAATGTAAGTACCCAATGTTTCCCAGTTGCCGTTTTTATATCTGTTCAAATAATAACGATTACCTTCACCTGCGTCATTGAATGCTACATAAACACTATTTTGTGCGTCAACAGCAATCTTTGGAACTGAACCTATTTTACCGATTTGACCAACATCTGACCATTCATCGTTAGCAAATTTCTTAACTTTAATCAATTCGTTTGATTTAAGAGTATATGTAACATAAACACCGTCTGTACCAGCAGCTATGCTACCATCATATCCCATTTCTTCCATTATAGGAGTCATTTTCTTCCAAGTCTTTTCTACAGCGCCATATCTGTAAAGTGTTGGCAAACCGCCTTCATATAAGAAGGTGTAGATGTCACCACCGTATGAGCATGTTCCGAAAATGAAGCCATAACCGACTTGTGAGAAAGCACGTTCTCCTAAAGTTTCCCAGCTTGCATTCAACGCTTCTGAAACAACGATTGTATATTCTTGATATACTTCTGTTTCACCATCTGTAAGTTTCAAAACTACAGTATATTCACCTGCTTCGTTTGTCTTACCTGTAATAACAGCTGATTTATTATCTGTTTGTTGTAATGTTAACCATTCTGGTTTTTGTTCCACTGTGATAACGATATCTTTATCATCTGTATCATGGAAGTATGCATTGTAAATATATTCTACGCCAGCTGGAATATTAACGACAGGTGCTGATGTGAATTTTGGAGCTGCATTAGACTTGCCATTAGCATATTGGCTGATACCTGCATTGTCGACAGTGCCATTGCCATTTAAAAGAATACCAACGACTCTTACGTAATTGTGGTTATATTCTGCAGGGAGATAATATGTGAATGTCTGTGCGTAAGTCTGACCTTTAGCGAGTGATACAGGGAAACCGCCTTCACCTTCGTAACCGCCAAGTAATTGACGAGCAACGTGGTCGTAAGCAATCATATATGATGGGATTGGGTCAGGCATGTTTTCAAAACCGCCCATCTTTGTCCATATGTTTGCATAAATGTTAGATTGGTTGTATGCTGCTGATGTTCCTGTAACAGCATCTTCGGTAACGACACCACCTACAGTATAAGTGCCTTCCATATTTTCAAGAGCTGTGATAGTGATGACTGATGTCAACAAACGTGTAGCCTCGTCGAATTGTGTTGTCACTTCAACACTAGCTTTTGGCTGTTGGTTCATTTCTTCCTGAACTGCAGCAAACCATTCGTCTGTATTTTTATCTGTATAGCGACGACCAATGTTTGCTGATGGAGCGTTAGCTAACTTTGACTTCTCGAAGTATTCTTGATATGCCATTGGATCTGGTTGGGTTGGCCAACTAGCATGAATAGCTACTGAAATAACATTGTCATATACACTATGCAATGAATCAATGTAATAAATACCTGATGGACAGTAAGTACACCATGTTCCTGTAGCTTCTTCAATAAGCACATTCTTTTGCGCCATTGCTATATTCAATGATAACACAGCGCAGATAACAAGTAATAATTTCTTCATAACTATTTTAATGATTTGATTAAACCGCAAAGATATAAAAAAGACTAAAGAGTAAAGACCAAAGGCTAAAGTTTTTTTTAACTATCACAGCTGACCACCAACACAAAAGGGATGCAATAAATCGCATCCCTACTTGTTGCCTTGTTGTCTTGTAGACTTGTTGTCTTATCAATAAACTCTAAGTTTATCACCAGTCTGTTCTATGATAGCTCTGTAATATTCTTCACTGAATTCTGGTTGTTCAACTTTTGGAGCATAGAACTTGTGACTCTTTGGAGTTGGCTGAGCTGTCTTGATGTTGAAGTCCATGTATTTTACAAATAAATATTTATAAAATTCTCTCCAGTCTGCTGTCAGTTTTTCAGCCTCTCTTCCTGAAAATGCTGTGAGGAACTTAACTGCTCTAGCTGGGTCTTCATTATACAATGCTACTGCTTGTGCATCTATGTTTTTTACGAGTTCAACCCAGTTTTGTTCATAAGTAGCTTGACGTTCTGCTATCTCTGGGTGGATGTATCTGTATTTTGTATAAGCCCAGTTTGTCACTTGGTTGAAAACCCAGAATGCTGCTGTCTCTGAATATTCCATGATACCTCCGTTACCAACTCTGAAACAGTTTGGAATTTCTGTCATACATGTGTACATTGGGCAATATACTGTGCTTGCTGCATCGTCGACGCCGAACCAGATGATACCACCGATTTCTGCTATTGTGTTAGGACGACATTGTGCTACGAATGAAAATGCTGTCTGTTGTGTTGCTGTTGCACGTTCGTGAACATATTCCACACCGTCAACTTCCCAGCCCATTGGACGTGGTCTGTAAGGACAACCGAATGGACCAGCGCCGATGTCTTGTCTCATATCTAGTTCTGTGCCTTCAAGATGATCACGCATAAATGCCATCATATCTAAAACACTTACCTTTTCATTTGGCTTAACCCAGAGAGGCATTCTGTTTGTTGGGAAGTTCTCTGGTGTTTGTGGCTGACCGCTAACGTATGGCTTAGCACGCTTGATGTTTCTGCCTGTTGCATAATCCCAATATTGATTCATGCCGTCAACAACTTGGTTGAACATAGCCCAAACACGAATCTCACAAGCACGCGCACCGCTGAAATCTATTGGTGCATAAACGTCAGAGAATGAGAATTGAGCATCAGGACCTGCGTATAAATTGTTTTTCTTTGCGAAAGAAATAACGTCTTCTGCATAAACACAGTCGATGTTTTGATTCTTCAAAAGTTTGCTGAGGTTCTTTGATGTGATACTGTTTTTGTTTTGTTTGTTAGCCAATGGGAAAGTGGTGATACGAGCTTGGTTAGCGTGTGCTGATACATAACCGTCAGGTATGCGAAGTGCTACCCAAACAGCACCTTTCTCTTGACCTTTACCGATAAGTTCCATAATCCATACTTCGTTAGGGTCGGCGATAGAGAATGACTCGCCACCGCTGATATAACCATATTCAGCGACTAACTCTGCCATTGTCTTGATAGCTTCACGAGCTGTCTTGGCACGTTGCAATGTGATATAAATCAAGCTACCGTAGTCGATCAAGCCATTAGGATTTTCCAAGCCTGAAAGACCGCCGAAAGTTGTCTCACCGATAGCGAGCTGCCACTCGTTCATATTACCTACTACATTGTAAGTGTGAGCTACTTCAGGAATGCTGCCGAGGTATCTGCCTGAGTCCCAATCAACGATTTGTCGCATCGCGCCTTCTGGATGGTCAGCTGCTGGGAAGTGGTACAATTCTCCGTAAAGAACGTGTGAGTCGGCTGCGTATGAAACCATTGATGAGCCGTCAACAGAAGCTCCTGGAGTGATTAAGAAATTTGTACATGCCATGACAGGCTTCACGAATGAAACCAAGCACATAACAACTAATAATGTCAATACTTTTTTCATATCAAATAATTTTAATGTTAATAATCTATAATAATTCTCTTATCTGTTTCTCGTCAATGCTAATCTGTTGTTTTAATTCCTCAAGACTATCGAATTTACGTTCGTCTCTAATCCTTTTCACGAAACGTATCTTGACATCTTTTTCGTATATATCACCATCGAAGTCAAAGATATGTACTTCTATATTTTCTTCGTTGCCAGCGTTGATAGTAGGTTTCTTTCCTATATATGTCATTGATTTATAAACCTGACCTTCAAAGTCGACGTATGTCGCATAAACACCTGGCATCTCTATCAGACGATATTCTCTCTCAACATCAAGATTTGCGGTACGATATCCTAACTCACGTCCTATCTTGTTTCCTGAAACGACTTTTCCTTTGTAAGAATACTGATAACCGAGAAGCATATTAGCGTGTTCCACATCGCCATGTTGCAAGGCATGACGTATCTTGGTAGAACTCACTGCTATATTCTCAACATCATGAGCTTCGATGCGTTGTACCTCAAACTTATATTGTGATGACAAATCTTGAAGCAGACTGAAATCGCCGGTTCTGTTTTTTCCAAAATGATGGTCATAACCGATGACAATCTTAGCTGGATTGATTTTCTCTATCACATAATCACGGATGAAGACTTCCGAAGGCAGAAGCGAAAATTCTTTAGTGAAATTCACAATGATGAGATTATCAATGCCAATCTCTTCGAGATGTTTTATCTTCTCCTCCTGACTTGTGATGAAACGAAGGTTAGAGGCATCGATATTCAGGACCTGCCGAGGATGAGGATAGAAAGTAATAACAACAGTCTCACCGCCAATCTTTTTCGCAGCGTCGACCATGTCGGACAATATCGCGCAATGTCCTTGATGCACGCCGTCGAAAGTACCAATTGTGACTATTGCGTTAGGCACTTTTACAAAATCGGTGAAATTGTGATATATTTTCATAGGTTAAAATTCTCGATGATAGATTTAGCAATCTGCACTGCGTTGGTAGCAGCGCCTTTTCTGATGTTATCCGACACAAGCCAGATATTCAAGCCTTTGTCGATGCTGAAGTCACGGCGTATTCTACCGACGAAAACCTCGTCTTTGTCGTAAGCCATCACAGGAGTAGGGTAGACGTTCTCACTTGGATTGTCGTAAAGCACCACGCCAGGAGCTGCAGACAAAATACTTCTCACCTCGTCTAAGTCGAAGTCGTTTTCGAACTCAATATTGATGCTTTCAGAATGACCGCCATAGACAGGCACACGCACCACAGTGGCAGTGACTGCAATGTCGGAATGTAAGATTTTATTTGTCTCGAAGACGAGTTTTTCCTCTTCTGCGGTGTAGCCGTTATCCATGAAATTACCGCCATGAGGAATAACATTTTCGTGAATCTGAGTAGGATATGCTGGATTGTCACAGACTTCACCCTTTTGCTCCATTGCCAGTTGGTTGAGTCCTTTCTGGCCGCTGCCGCTGACCGACTGATAAGTGGAAATCACCAGACGTTTGGCTTTGTATTTTCTATGTAATGGAGCCAATGCCATCAACATACATATAGTGGTGCAGTTTGGATTAGCGATGATGTGATTGTCGACACTGATATCCGATGCGTTTATTTCAGGAACTACGAGCGGCACGTTTTTATCTTTGCGCCAAGCAGAACTGTTGTCGATGACGTAAGTTCCTACTGCTGCGAATTTCTCGGCATATTGTAGCGAGACCTCCGCGCCTGCTGAGAAGATAGCGATGTCTGGTCGAGCTTCAACAGCCTGATTCATAGAAATCAATGTCAACTCCTGACCTTTATATGTTACCTTTTTTCCTATCGATTTATCTGATGCCGCTACAATGATTTCGTCAATCTGCAAATTTTGTTCAGCCAAAACCTGTAACATCTTCTGACCGACTAAACCTGTAGCTCCTATAACAGCGACTTTCATTTCTTAACAAATATTAATAAATAACGAATCTTTTTAGCTTATTTCGACACCATTTTTAACACTTATTAACACAAAAGTTAAAGTTTGTTAAAAATCAGTATTTTATTAAAAAAAAGCTATACTTTTACACGCAAAA
Source organism: Bacteroidales bacterium (assembly GCA_045648285.1). Classification (GTDB taxonomy): domain Bacteria; phylum Bacteroidota; class Bacteroidia; order Bacteroidales; family F082; genus Limimorpha. Next base: position 19,498 of record JAZRNQ010000121.1, read on the forward strand.
ATACGAATTTATTAGAGACCTTAAACGTACAAAAAAAGAAAAACCATAAAAGTATGAAACATCTGTTCTGCTCACTATTAATTATGGTCTGCGCTTTGTCATGTTATGCACAGACTGTCTACGAAAACGACATCGTCATCAACGAAATCATGGCGGATCCGAGTCCGAGTGTCGGGCTTCCAGAATGGGAATATGTTGAATTATACAACGCCTCCGATTCGACTATAAATATCAAGAATTGGAAACTGATACTTGGCAAGAAAGAATTTTCTTTTAAAGAAGATACAGAAATTCAACCCGATGATTATCTGATATTATGCCATAAAGACGCCATCGATGATTTGTCGTTATATGGAAAATGTCACGGACTTTCTTCTTTTCAGATAACGAACTCCGGAAGCAGCATTGCCTTAATTGATGAAAACGAAAATCTTATTTCATCAGTTAACTTCGACATTTCATGGCATTCAACGTCTTACAAACAAGACGGAGGCTGGTCGCTGGAACAAATCGATGCTTTTAATCCTTGTGCAGGAAAAGCTAACTGGAATAGCTCCAACAACAAAAACGGCGGCAGTCCTGGAGAAAGAAACTCTATCGCAAACGATAACTTAATATTGCCTAATCTCGATTATATCAACCCTATCTCTAATAATGAATTAGAAATATTCTTTAATCAGAATATGAATTTAGAAAGCCTGAATAATATCGATAATTATCTTATTGTCGAATTAAATATACATCCTGAAAAAATAGAACTGACAAAGCATAAAAACGATTACGTCAAATTAATATTCGATTACTATTTTGAAGAAAGCGAGCTGTACACCATTAATATTAATAATGTAACAAACTGTAAAGACAAACCTCTTGAGGACGAAATCAAGGCTCGTTTCGGAATGCCGTCTGAAGTAAGTCGCAACGACATTGTCATCAACGAAATATTATTCAACCCCATATCGCCAGGTGTAGAATATCTGGAGCTTTACAATCGTTCGGACAAGGTCGTTGATTTAAAGGAAATTTTATTCGGAACCATTAAACAAAGCTTCCCCAATCCGCCAGACACTGTTCTTAAAGAGATATGCTCCGAAGGCAGAATCATGCTTCCACATTCTTACGTCTTGTTATCAACAAATAAAGACATCGTCATGGAACAGTATCTGGACGCTGACTTTGACACTGACTCTGACTTTCTTGATGTGGAGTCGTTTCCGAGTTTGTCGAACGAAGAAGGTCATGTGATAATATGCGACAGAAGCAAAATCAAGATTGACGAGATGAAGTATTCCGACAAGATGCATTACGATTTATTATCGATAAGGCAGGGCGTGGCATTGGAACGTATATCTTCAGAAAGTCCGTCGCTCGATGAAAACAACTGGCATTCTGCTTCTTTCAATGTCAATTACGGAACGCCTGGTTACGAAAACTCCGTTACCACAAATGTTGATAACGACATTGACGAAAATGAAATCAGCATTATTCCAGAGATTTTCTCACCCGACGGTGACGGCAATGATGACATTTGTAGCATCTGTTATAATATTGAAGATATAGGATGTAGCCTCAACATCAAGGTTTTCAACACCGACGGCTTGTTGATAAGAAATTTATTCAACAACAATCTCGTCAATAACAAAGGTGTCGTTCATTGGGATGGCAGCGACGACAACAATCGTAGCGTCTCACCTGGAATATATATCATACAAGCTGAAATCTTTGACTTGAACGGGAATGTGAAAAGAAGTAGAAAAGTTGTCGTTGTAGGGACAAGATAAAAAAAGGTAATGTTGCCAAAAATAGTTGGTAATTGAGTGATAAAAAGACCTCATTTTTAAAATTTACAACAAAAATTAGTCCCGTTAGGGACGATAGTTTCCAGGCAGGCGGTGGAGTGCGTAGCACGAAACCCCTGCTTGAAATGATTGATTTACAATCCTAGTCCTGTAAGGACGACAGAGATTATATCTGTCGCACCTTCGGCGCTTAGATTAATTTTTGAACCTGTTTTGCAGGGATTTCGCGCTTTGCGCTTCATCACCTGCCTATAAACTGCCGCTCCTACGGAGCTGATTTGAGTATACTTTTCATATCGATTTTTGACATAAAAATAACATTGATGAAAATGTT
>JAZRNQ010000122.1:0-23901 GCA_045648285.1 Bacteroidales bacterium
GAATATATTCGCCAAGGCGAACCGCAACAGAGAGAACGTGCTGAAGCATGGCGCGTTGCTATCGGATTGCAGGCTGTCGATGGATTAAAGACTTCTGAATATCTGCAAGAGACAGCTCGTAGAAACATAGAAGGCGAAATCACTATTGATCAAGCTCGTGAACTTATAAAGGCTTACTATATCTCAAAAAACCGACACGAAGATGATGACGATGAGAAACAGGAAGCTGATAAGGTATCGGGAAATATTTCAAAATTACTACAAACAAATGCATTTACATATAGCGTAGCAGGATTTACTGCAATACACAAAGCTATATTTGAAGGTGTTTTCAAACATGCTGGGCGTTTCCGTGAATATGATATCACAAAAAAAGAATGGATACTCCATGGAGACACTGTCCTTTATGGACGTTGGCAAGATTTACGAATGGCTATCAATTATGACTTAGAACAAGAAAGGCAGTTTGATTATTCTGTATTGAATAAAGATCAAATGGTTGAACATCTTGCTAAGTTTGTATCAGGTTTGTGGCAAATTCATCCTTTCTGCGAAGGTAATACTCGTACTACAGCTGTTTTCGCAATCAAATATCTTAGGTCTCAGGGCTTTCAAGTAAACAATGAATTATTTGAACAGCATTCTTGGTATTTCCGAAATGCCCTAGTACGTGCTAATTATCGAAATTTGTCGAAAGGTATCAGCTATGAACCATTGTTCTTAATTCGCTTTTTCCGTAATTTGTTGTTGGGTGAAAAGAACATTCTCAAAAATAGATATATGATAGTTGATTATATCGGAGGTAAAAATATACAAGTACCCGAACAAGTACCCGAACAAGTACCCGAACAAGCTGTTAATATATTATTTACTAATAATACATTAATAATTGATTTGATAAAAACAATCGGTCATAATGAATTCTCAATTTCACAATTGATGGAAAAATTAGGGTTAAAACATAGACCTAACTTTATGGAATATCACCTCACCCCTGCAATATCTGAAGGCTATGTCAGACTACTTTATCCTGATAAGCCTCGCCATCCAAAACAAAAATATCTTTTGACTGTAAGAGGTATGGCTTTATATAAAGAATTAACAAAATAAAACATATATCATGGAAAACTTCAGCGATAAATTAAAGACTTTATTATTAGATTATCTTCGTCAGGAAGGCGTGGTAGGTGAACGCTTCCCTATCTGTCAAGATGTTGAAGATAAATGGGATAACATCTTAAATGCATACATGCCTGACGGCGTGAGAGAGTATAATGAATATCCTATGGTGTCTCTCGGTTGGATTATGTTCGTCGGAATGGCGATGGCAAAATTCTGGGACGTAAACTGGGAAAAATATTCTTTCAAAGACAATATCTATGAAACTATTCGCGAAAAAAGAGGCTTCGATGAAATGGATGAATATATACTTGAAGAAGTTCTCAGATTCAAAGAAGAGAAATGTAAGAAAGTCACTGACATAGTTGCAGAATGTGCTTGTATCACAAATACTTTCTTACGCAATCAAAATATCGAACCTGGAACAAAAGCTGCCGTTGAGGCTTATTTTGAATGTCTCCACCAACTCTATCTCATGGGAATGGCAATGCAATTGAACGAAATGGGATATAAAATGCTGGGACTTAATTAATTCATAATTCATAATGCATAATTCATAATTTAACTGATTATGCATTATGAATTAAAACAGCTTCAACTGTATCGTCATGTTAAACGTCATTCGGTGTAATGGCGTGGTGCCGTGTTCTGCCACGGCGTTTTTATGTTCTAATGTCGGATAGCCTTTGTTTTTCTTCCAGTTATACATCGGATATTGCAAGTCGTATTCTTCCATCATGGCGTCACGAGTGGTCTTCGCCAATATCGATGCTGCCGCAATTGCTTGATATTTGGCGTCGCCGCCTACAATACACTGATGTTTTACATCCTTATATGGATTGAATCTATTGCCATCGATAAGCAGGAATTCAGGCTTCACCTTCAGTTGTTCCACCGCTCTATGCATCGCGAGAAATGAGGCGTTCAAAATATTTATCTCATCGATTTCATTGTTATCAACGATGCCAATGCCATAAGCGAGTGCCTCTTGCATAATGACTTCTCTCAGTTTCTTACGTTGTTTCTCTGTCAGTTTCTTGGAGTCGTCGAGCATAGGATAGTCTTTGTTTCTATCCAAAATGACAGCTGCTGCCACCACAGGGCCTGCCAGACATCCACGACCGGCTTCGTCACAACCGGCTTCAATCATATTGTCTGTGTAATGTGCTATGAGATTCATATCGTTATGCCAAATAATGGTAAATATTGATTAGCTAAAATCATCAATGTAACGATGATGGTTACTATATTTGCTATCTTGGTTTTCTTCAGGTCTGATAACATTATCGCATAGAAAAACGCATACATCATAAATATCAGACTGTTATTCAGTAATGGTGTGTGCATGAAGAACATGGCAATGGCAAATATCGTCAAAACTACTGCCACTCCTACCCTTTTCCTGATGTTTGTTCCTTTGTCAGAAGCTCTGTTGCTCAATATTCTTAATAATGATATCAAGAATAAAATACTGAATATTATCAATAATATTCTATCGCTGCCATACATGTCATAAGAGAATCCAATATTTCTGAAGAAACTAGAATATGAGTCTATTAAGACATCTGAATTTCCAAACAAAAATGACAATCCTACAAACAATCCATTCACCAATAAAAATCCTACTATAGGTATCATCAAATATCGTATCTCTTTGAATCCTAATATTATAAATGATATTAAAACCCATGCCATGAGAAATACTGACGGATAATAGAACAATGATGCTATCGCGATGAAATATCCAATATTCATCATATAATTCTCTGGGTTATCTGTCTGATAGATAAGGAAAAGCGTGTGCATCGCCATCAGTATGAACGGACATGCGAAGATGAATGGATAACATGAATGTAGCTGAGGAGCGAAACACATCATGAGTCCGAATGTAAGTGCGCCTACTGTGTTGTTTTTCGTTACCAAACGGTTTGCTGACAATACTGAGTTAAATAAAAATATGCACGTCAGATATACTGCAAATGCTAAAGCATTGATTAATAGTGGCGAGAAGTCGAAAATTGAGATAATGACATTATACAAAGGTGTAGTGCTCTCGCCTGGAATAAATGCCGACTTCGTGATGAAAGCCGGCATCCATAAGACAAGTGCCATCATGACGATGACAAGATGTTGCGCAAGATAACTATGCTTAAAAAAACTTAACATTATCTTAAAGTTTCATTAAATCGAGACCGATGTCGTGACGATAGTTGACGCCTTCGAACTTGATTTTTTCTACGTTTTGATAAGCTTTATTTCTTGCTTCTTCTATATCTTTACCATGAGCTGTCACAGCGATGACGCGACCGCCAGAAGTAACGACTTCACCTTTGTCGTTGAATTTTGTTCCAGCATGAGCGATGATACAGTCTGATAATTCTTCAAATCCTGTCATCACCATTCCTTTTTTATAATCTTCAGGATAACCGCCAGAAACGAGCATTACAGTCACAGAAGTGTTTTTAGATGTCTGATATTCAACTTCGTTGAGTCTGCCTTGAGCACAAGCGTCGAGCAATGCTACCAAGTCGGAGTCGATACGTGTCATAACGCCTTCTGTCTCTGGGTCGCCCATTCTTACGTTATATTCAATGACGTATGGGTCGCCATCGACGTTCATCAAACCGATGAAGATGAATCCTTTATAATCGATGTTTTCTTCTTTAAGACCTTTGATTGTTGGTTTTATGATTCTGTTTTCTACTTTCTCAACGAATTCTGGTGTCACGAAAGGAACTGGAGATACTGCACCCATGCCGCCTGTGTTCAAGCCAGTGTCGCCATCGCCAATACGTTTGTAGTCTTTCGCTTCTGGAAGAACGACATAATGTTCACCATCGGTCAAGACGAACATAGAGACTTCGATACCTTTTAAGAATGTCTCTATAACAACCTTTGCAGAAGCTGAACCGAACTTGCCTGAAAGCATGTCTTTCAATTCGTTTTGAGCTTCTTCCAATGAGTCGATGATGAGAACGCCCTTACCTGCTGCGAGACCGTCGGCTTTTAAAACGTAAGGAGCTTTCTGTGTTGTGAGATATTGCAATCCTTCTTCAAGATTAGCGGCTGTCACTGTGAAACATGAAGCTGTTGGGACATTATATTTTTCCATGAAAGCCTTTGCAAAAGCCTTGCTGCCTTCGAGTTGCGCGCCTTTTTGATCAGGACCGATAATCTTAATGTTTTTTAACTCTTCATCATTTTTGAAGAAATCGACGATACCGTCAACGAGTGGCTGCTCTGGACCAACGACTACCATTTCGATACCGAGTTTCAATACGTTTTCCTTAACGACATTGAAATCAGCAATGTTGATAGCGAGATTCTCGCCTATCGAATCTGTTCCAGCATTACCTGGAGCGATATAAAGTTTTTCTACTAATTCACTTTGTGCGAGTTTCCAAGCAAAAGCATACTCGCGACCACCTGAACCTAATACTAAGATATTCATATTTTTATTAGTTTAAAGTTTAAGGTTTAAAGTTTAAAGTAGTTTTTAAGTTTAGTGTTTAAAGTTGATTGTTTATTCGAATTCAACCTTAAACCTTAAGCATTAAACCTTAAACCAATTATTTATTTTTAATTTTCAGTTTACAATTTTTCTATGCATTTCCACCAGATTTCCGCCGCCTTGTCCCAGGAGAAGTCTTGTCGTCTGATTCTTCCTTTTTCTATTAATTCATTACGAACTTCTTCATCTAAAATCTTCTCCATCGCATCTGCTATTGAGTCTTCTTTAAATGGGTCGACGAGCAATGCCGCGTCGTTTGCCACTTCTGGCATTGACGTCACATTGGAAGTAATGACTGGAGTGTCGCATTTGAAAGCCTCAACGATAGGAATTCCAAAGCCTTCAAAATAAGATACATATACAGAAGCTAATGCTGAAGCAGTGACAAGATGTAAGTCCTCAGCTGATAATCTTCCTGCGAAGATGACATCGTCTTTATGTGTCATAGCTTCGTAAGCGTTCTTAATCGGCTCAGTCCACCAACGTTTGCTGCCGACAATGAGAAGTTTTATATCGTTGTTATTTCTTTTCTTAAATAAATCAAATGATGTGAAAAGTCGAGCGAGATTCTTACGAGGATGCAAGGAACCTACGAACATAAAAAACGGATTTCCTTCTGTGTATTTATCTCTTATCTCTTTCTTAACATCTTCACTTACAGGAGAAAATATTTCATTAGCTCCATTATATGCGACTTCAATCTTATCAGGATTTATGCCGTAACATTCGCAGATGTCTTTCTTTGAAAACTCAGAAACCGTGATGATTTTATCGGCTTTTCTTGCATATTTTAGAAAGAATTTCTTATAATGCCAGAGATGAATCTTAGGAAAATCCTGAGGGAAATGCTCGAAGTTCAAGTCGTGAAACACAGCGATTTGCTTGCATTTACTTCTTAAACTTAGATATCCATCTGGAGATAAGTACAAATCCGCTTTTACTTTACGAAGGTATCTTGCGACAGCGAATTCAAAGAATGCTATATATAAAAAAGGATGACGCGCTGGTGGGAAAAGCACTACAGGCTTGACATTGTCTGCGAAGATGAACTTAGGGTCTGGTTCTCTGTCGAAGATAAAATGAAACTCCACCTCAGGATGCGAAATCACCATACGACGCAGACATTCATAAGCCACCCAGCCAATGCCTTCCAGCTTATCCTTCAGCAATAATCGTGTATTTACAGCAATCTTCAAAATTCAAAATTTATTTTCACAAAAATAACAATTTATTTAAATCTCAGAAATTCAAAATCTCAAAAACTCAGAATTTTTAGATTTCTGAATTTCTGAGATTCTTAGTTTTTATAAATTACCTATCAGCATTCCCGACACCATCCAATGGTTAAAACTGTTTCCTTCGTCATCGCCTTGTGGTATCGCGATTGTGATTGTATGTTTTCCTGGTTTCAAGAATGATAAATCAAAGTAAACTGGCTGCGTCGCTGTTCCAGGGCACCATCCTGAACGTGACAAATCTGATGATGACTGTCCGTTCCAGAAGTTGCCAGAAACTGGATTCATCTCTCTGAATGTAGCGCAGTCGCAACGCCATGGTGTGTGTGTGAAGACTTTTTCTCCGTCGATGATGATGACGTTTTCTTTAGGGTTGAATTCGTCGCCTCCGCCCCAGCCTCCGTGGCCTGTGCTGATATATCTCAAACGAAGGTCGCTGACGTTTTCTGGAACTTCAAATTCAACGGTTAGGCTGTCGGTCTTGAACATTCTGCAATAATGCTGTCCGCTCATTTCCATTACGTTACAAGTGTTAAACAAAGGTAAAGTCCAGTCGTCGTTATAACTTAAATCCCAAGAATAAGAACTTGGATAAGCGAGAATATCCATGCTTAATTTATGACCGCCGCCATCGTAGTTGCTAATGAAAGCACCAATCAAAACATCGCCACGAAGATGACTAGCGACGTCAGTGATTTCTTGTTTATAATAAGCTTCGTCTTCCCATTCCAAGCCGTCAAATTTCACTCTGTTGTTAAAATGACTTACGCCGAATGGAGTGAAGAAACGCATCAGCTCCACGACCGGTGTGAAATCATCTTCAAGCTTTATTGCTCTATAAGTGATATCTCTTTTATCTGTGTAAGAATGAAGCATTTGGATACTGTCAATTAAAGCATCTTTCAAACTCAAAGCTCTGTCGGTAGGAATCACAAAGATAGACGCTGGTCTGTCATAAGCGTCGCCGTTTGACTTTTGTCTCACATCGAGGAAATAAGAATAATGTTCTGGCAAAGTCGAGAGATTCATTCTTTTAAGAATCAATGTTCCGTAAGAGAAATGAATTACAGAGTCGTAAGGGATTTCGCCTTTAAACTTCTCTATTTCAGCGAAATGAATCTGTTCTTCGTTGAAGACAGGAATCTTGATGATGAGTTTTTCTTTTGCTATTTTATCGATATCTCTTGTCGAGACGCGTTTTCCGAGCTCGGAAGGAATGGTTTCGTTTTTCAGTTTCTTATCTTTCTTAATATTTTTTAACTCAAAGACGCTGCCACCATTAACGATTTGACGAATCATGACGCCATCGAGAACGCCTCTGCTTAATGTAGGAGTCGCGTTATAACCGAGAGTTTCTGTCATCCAGATTTCTATCGTATTGGAATTGATGCTAGTACGATACTTCTTACAATCGTAGCCGTTTACCATTTCGTTGCCTTCTTCAGTGAATTCGATATTAGATTTCAAAGAAAAAGAAGCGAAGTAAGAATCGCCGTCGGCATATTTCATTTGAAAATACGCGCTGTCAGCAGCATAATCGACGTAAGTGATGTCTTCAGAAATTCCAGGAATCATTTCGCCATCGAATGTATTTATGTCTTGGATTTTCAACTGATTGCCAAAGCGTTTCACTTCCACGAAAGTTGTGTCGCCGCTATGACCGATAGAATACATTTGATAAATAAGACGCTGCTGTGCGCTAGCTGACAATAAGAATAATGTAAAGAAAAATGATAAAAATAATTTTCTGCTCATGATTATAAATGTGTTGTTTTCAATTATTAAATTCAATTGTTTCTCGCTTAATTTTCAATTCTACAAAGATAAGAAAAGGCTAAAGACGAAAGACAAAAGGCTAAAGATTTTTTTAAGGCTATTGGCTGCTGGTAATTGGCTGTTGAACTATAAATCTCTACACTTTAAACCTTCAACTTTCAGCTGTGAGTAATGGGCTTTTTTATACATAAAAGAATATGATTTTTAGAATTAATCATTATTTTTGTAAACATTATTAGCATAAATGAATTTAATACAAATAATTATGAGAAAAAACATTATTATCATGGCATTAGCAGCTTTATCTTTAGCTTCATGCAACGAGAAGCCTGAACAGAAAACGGCTTCCTACACTCCGCCACAAGAAATCGTGATTGAGTCCGACATCATGACTCCGGAAGTGATGTGGTCGATGAACCGCCTCGGCGAATATGCTGTCTCTCCTGATGGCAAACATGTCGTCTATAACAACACTTATTTTATTATCGAAGAAAACAAAAGTAAGACCGACATCTATATCATCGACATCGATGGCAATAATAATAAATGCTTGACATCTTCAGCATCAAGCGAATACAGTCCTGTTTGGAACAAAGACGGTTCTAAGATTTTGTTTATGACAGCCGACAGTGGCGAGATGCAGGTCTGGGAAATGAACCCTGACGGCACTGAAAGAAAACAAGTCTCTTTCGTCGAAGGCGGCATCTCAGGCTTCAAATATTCTCCAGATGAAGCACAACTTTTATTCACAGCTGAAGTGAAACTCAAAGATAACGTAGCCGACGTCTACCCTGACCTTCCTCTTTCTTCAGGAAGAATCAACAACGACTTGATGTATCGTCACTGGGATCAATGGGTTGACACCTACGCACATATCTTCGTGACCGCTGATAACGGCAAAAATAAAATGGATATCATGGAAGGTGAAATGTGGGAAGCTCCTGTCAGACCTTGGGGCGGCATGGAACAAATCGCATGGACCAAAGACGGACAAAACATACTTTATTCTTGCAGAAAGAAAGTCGGCAAAGAATATGCAACTTCCACAAACACCGATATTTATAAATACAACATCGCGACAGGCAAATGTGAAAACCTCACAGAAGGCATGATGGGTTACGACATGAACGTCGTCGTTTCTCCACAAGGCGACAAAATCGCTTGGGAAAGCATGGAACGCGATGGCTATGAAGCTGACAAACAACGCCTCTTCGTTATGGATTTGAATACAGGCGAAAAGAAAGACTATTCTATAGGCTTCGACCAAAACGCCACTCACCTCCTCTGGGCTGCTGACGGACAAAGCATTTACTTCATCAGCAACCTTCACGCTACAGAACAAATCTATGCTTTGAGCCTCGCAACAGGTTCTATCAGAAAGATAACAAGCGGCAAACATAATTACATCTCATTGGCTTGGGCAGGCGATAAATTAGTCGCTGGTCGTCAGTCCATGTCACACGCGACAGAGTTATATCTCGTTGACCCACAAAGCGGCGAAGCGACACAACTCACAAAAGTCAACGACTACATCTTCGACAAGCTCACAATGGGCAATGTTGAAGAACGCTGGGTTGAGACAACTGACGGAAAGAGAATGTTAGTTTGGGTCATCTACCCTCCTCATTTCGACAAGAACAAGAAATATCCAGCAGTCTTATTCTGTCAAGGCGGACCACAAAGTGCTGTAAGTCAGTTCTGGTCATATCGCTGGAACTTCCAGATGATGGCAGCCAACGATTATATCGTCGTTGCTCCAAACAGAAGAGGACTTCCAGGTTTCGGACAGGAATGGTGTGAAGCCATCAGCGGCGACTACGGCGGACAATGTATGAAGGATTATCTCTCAGCTATCGACGCCATCGCAAAAGAACCTTTCGTTGATGAAAACAGACTCGGTGCTGCAGGCGCAAGCTTCGGTGGCTACTCAATATTCTGGCTCGCTGGTCACCACGAAGGTCGTTTCAAAGCCCTGATAGCACACGACGGTATGTTCAACTTTGAATCACAATATCTTGAAACAGAAGAGATGTGGTTTGTCAACTGGGACCTCGGCGGACCATATTGGGACAAGGAAAATCCGGTTGTACAATGGTCATACGCCAACTCACCACATAAATTCGTAGATAAATGGACAGCACCTATCATGGTCATCCACGGCGGCATGGACTATAGAATCTGCTTCACACAAGGAATGCAAGCCTATAACGCAGCCATCATGCGTGGTATACCAGCAGAGTTCCTTTACTTCCCTGATGAAAACCACTGGGTTCTCAAGGCACAGAACGGAATCTTGTGGCAAAGAAGATTCTTCAACTGGTTGGATACTTATTTGAAGTAATTCATAATTCATAATGCATAATTGTAGAGATGCTCAATGTTACTTTAGAAATAAACAAACATTGACATGTCTTGAAATAAAAAAAATCTCGTCTGGATTCAGGCGAGATTTTTTTGTTATTATTTGTTATTTAAAAAACTACAATATTCATCCAATGATTTTTGCATAACATCTAATGGAATTAATTTACGCTGATATTCCGCAATCATTGTTGGTGAGAGTGACCTACTTAATGTATATTCAACCATGCTTCGATCTGCCGAAGGACAAAGAATAATTCCAATACTTGGATTTTCATTTTCTCTTTTTACGTCACGATCAAGTGCTTCCAGATACATATCCATTTTCCCAACAAACTCTGGTTGGAAATCGGTAGTTTTCAATTCTATTGCGACCAAACATTGTAATGCTCTATGATAAAAGAGTAAATCAATACGTTTAACTGAACCACCTACTTGAACACCATATTCACTTTCTATAAACAAGAAATCCTTGCCTAGTTCAAGAATAAATTCTTTCATATGCTCTAGCAATCCAATATGTAAATGACGTTCGTTATGTTTGGAAGGCAGATTTAAGAAATCCACAAATGCTTTATCCTTTAAAATAAATTCAACATTTGAATATTCTGCTTTCATTTTTGGAGATAACATTTTGTCCTTACTCATTAATGATGAATATGTTTGATTGACAATACACCTTCGTATCTCATCTGTTTTTAAACTATGTTGAGAAGCATAAAGTATATAAAAAATACGTTCTTCATAACTATTACAACGATTCATGATTTCGATATGATTAGTAAAAGTTGTTAGAGTCAACACTAATGGCATATCTTGATTTATTTCTGATGTAGTTAATTGTGCAGTTGGCAACTGCACAATTTTATTTTGTTCTAATTGTGCAATTGGGAATTGCACAAATTCAAACAGATCATTGAGCCAACACCCGATGACTTGATTGCTGTTGCCATAAAAGCTGGACTCAACAAGAAAGAAGCCTTGCATATATTTGAAGAAATGAAGAATAGAATAATGAGAAGTTAGGAATTATCGTAAAGCCGCATCAACAATCCATTGCCTATTTCTTCGGTATTGTCAACACATCTCTACTTGTAGTCTCGTTGTCTTGTAGTCTTTACACTTTACTCCGAAAGCCCGTACTTTCTCAAAAGTTTGTTCCATTGTTCGGATTCCAAGAAACTGAGCAAATACGGATTTATCTTGTTGACAAGATATGGCTCTGACGACATAAAACAATAATATTCTTTATTGTTGGGCAGCTCTATCAATGTTATTTTCTTCACTAAACTCTTTTCCTTTTTATTGAAATAATAGCTTAATGTCGCGCCATCGTCGACTAAAGCATTTATCTCTCCTTTTTCCAATGCGTCAAAGGCTGCTTCAAAAGATAGATATTTCTTGTATTTTATATGTTTGTAATCAAGATAAATGGCGGTGTTCCGTCCTTCCAGACAACCGACTTTCATCTTATGCAAGTCGTGAATATTACTTACATTGTTCTGTAATCTTTTCGTTGTCAGTTCTGATGAAATAGTCGCGGTGAAACCACTTATAATCAAAATCGCGACAAGCATCCAGATTGTTGCTAATATCTTGCCGTTCTTGGTCTGCGGAGATTTGTCGCCATAACCAACTGTCGTCATCGTCACCCACGACCACCAGAATCCGTCTATGATACCATTGACCTTATCATTGAATGCAGGATTGTTTTTTCTTTCCGCAAGCCATATCAAAGTACCAATGCAGAAGTTGATGAATAACAACAATCCGATTGTCTTTAAGAAAGCCATAGAAAAAAGATTCTTCACTATGGTCACAAATCCTGATTCGTCGTGGTTTTCAACAGCTACGCACATCGACGTTATATAAAACGGCTGTGTCAGGAAAGTGCTGTCGGCATGTGACGAACTTATCGCCATCGGCGCAATGGAGATATTGATTTCGCCTTCGGAAATGTTAGTCACCACTTTTTCATAATCTGTCTGAACGAAATGATAATTCACGTTTAAGGAATCAGAAATGACATTCCACAAATCAATCGTGAGACCGGAAATATCGTCATTTTCAATAATGATAAACGGCGGACTGTCAGTCACTCCAACCGACAACTCCTCGCCTTCCGCCTTCAACGAAAGAACTGAAATAACAATTATTACTAATAAAAATAAACGTCTTAACATATTGCCATATTTTCAATACGTTAAAACGTTTAAGAAAGGATTTGGTTTTGTTGAAGTCTACAAGTCCACAAGACTACAAGTCTATAAGTGCTTGTAGTCTCGTAGTCTTGTAGTCTCGTTGTCTTCTCAATACCCTCCTCCCAGTGCTTTATACAATTTCACCATGGTGATTTGTTTGTCGCGGTAGGCGTTGCTGAGGCTTATCTGCGCGTCGAAGTAGTTTCTCTGTGCGTCGAGCACGTCGAGGTAGCCAATCACGCCATTGATATATTGAAGCTGTGCCAGTTCCATTGTAGCTTGTGCAGATTCTTTCAGAAGCAGACGTGAGTCATATATCTGTTTTATCTTGTCGAATTCCACCAAGGCGTTCATCACGTCATAGAATGCCGACATCACGACCTTCTCGTAATTGTAGCATTCTTGTTCATATACAGCAATCTGGGCTTTATATTTCGCCTTGTTTTTCCCCATATTAAAGATAGGCGACATAAGGTTTGCTCCTATGAAAAACATAGGTGACGAGAACACTGTAGCTATTTTATCTGTCTCTAATCCAAGACTTGATGTCAGTGCAATTCGTGGAAACATATTGGTATATGCAACACCTACTTTAGCGTTTGCAGCTATCAGTTTCTGTTCTGCCTTTCTTACGTCAGGTCTTCTCTCCATCAAGTCGGAAGGCAAGCCGACAGGGATGCTGTCTGGCAACACAAGGTTGTTCTGTTTCTTAACTCTGTCTACTTTCTTAGGATAGCTTCCCGACAATGCCAGAAGCTCGTTTTCTTTCATCGCTATTTTCTTCTCCAAATCAGGAATCATGGTAGCGGTCTTTGCATATTCAAGCTTTGCTTGTTGATATGATGTCTCGCTTGTCAAGCCTCCTTCAAAACGAATCTTAGCGAGTTTAACGCCATCCTCTCTTGCGAGTAGCGTTTGTTTTACGATAAGAAGTTCGTTATCCAAGGCTATGAGTTCAAAATAACTCTCTGCCACTTCTGCTACCAGACTCATCATCAAGGCTCGTTGTCCATCTATCGACGACACATATTCCGCAATAGAAGCTTCATTGGACCAACGCAAGTTACCCCATAAATCGAGTTCCCAGCTGATGTTAGCCTTAACGCCATATTCTATATCGTGAGGCTGCTTACTGAAATCGCCTTGATAGTTAAGTTTCTCATCCTGTCCATATACGCTGGCATTTACTCCAGGAAAGAAATCGGCGTATGTTATCTTCTTTCTCGCAGCTAGTTCCTTCACCTTTGCGACAGCAATCTTCATGTCTTTGTTATTTTCCAAAGTATGTTCTATGAGGTTTATGAGGTTGGTATCTGCATAAACATCCCACCATTTCATATCGGCGAAACATGTGCTGTCCTGTGTGTATGACACGAAGTTATCTGGCATGTCTATGTCCACCTTAGCATATTCCTTTCCTATCTTGCAGGAAGTGAACATAAACAGCGACATTATTATTAAGATATATTTTTTCATGACACAGACTTTTTAAATTTATTCTTGATTTTATATACTAAAACGAAGAAAAATGGCACCATGATAACGCCGAATATCACCGCGCTTATCATTCCGAAGAAGACACCTGTTCCGATAGCCTGACGGCTGGCAGAACCCGGACCGCTTGACAATACCAATGGTATCAACCCTAAGATGAACGCCAATGATGTCATCAGAATAGGACGGAACCTCTGACGTGTAGCCATGACGGCTGCATGTACCACGTCTTCTCCTTTATCTACCATCTCTTTTGCAAACTCAACGATGAGGATAGCGTTTTTCGCTGCGAGTCCCATCAGCATGACGAGACCTATCTGAAAGTAGATGTCGTTCTCCAAGCCGCATACCCATACTCCGAGATATGAGCCAAGCACTGCGACTGGCAAGGACAATATCACCGCAATAGGGACCATCCAGCTCTCGTATAATGCCGCGAGGAACAAGAATACGAATACGAAGACCAAGGCTAGTATTATCGCTAATTTGCCACCAGCTTGTTTTTCTTGATACGACAAGCCGCTCCATTCCACTTCAATATTCTTTGGAAGATGTGTATCTACAATCTCTTCCATAACCTTTGTAGCTTCACCAGAACTATATCCTTGTGCAGCCTGACCTCTTACGACAACGCTGTTGAACATATTGAATCTGCTGATACTACCCGGACCAGTGGTATATGAAGTGCTGCCCAAAGAAGTGAGTGGAATCATTGTCCTATTCGCGCCTCTCACATAAAAGAGATTGATGTTATTCTGCGACTGACGATAGTCGGCTTCAGCTTGTATGTAGACACGATACACTCTGTTGAAAAGGTTGAAGTCGTTGACATATACGCTGCCGGTATAAGCCTTCATAGTGGAGAAAATCTCAGCCATAGGAACGCCAGCGAGTTTAGCCTTGTCTCTGTCGACATCGAAATATATCTGTGGTATGTTCGACTTTAATGATGTTGACAAACTCGAGAGTTCCTTACGTTTTGAGGCGTAATACATCAAGGTGTCGGTGGCAGCTACGAGATTGTCGAAGGTAGCGTCGGAACGTGCTTCAAGCTGCATCTCGAAACCACCTGACGAGCCTAATCCTGGGATGACAGGCGGCAACGACATATATACCTTAGCTTCAGGATAACGAGAGAATTCTTTCCTTACCTTATCCATGATGTCTTGTATGGTAGTGTTATCTCTTTCTTCCCAAGGCTTGAGAATGACTGTCAATTCGGTAGCCGACTGACTTGTGCCAACACGTGAACTTGAACCTACAACGCTCTGTACATATTCCACCTCATCGAGTTGCATGAGATAGTCAACGGCTCGTTCTGCGACTACGCGTGAACGTTCTAATGTAGCATTCTCAGGCAGTTCCAACTCAACCTTAAAATATCCTTGGTCTTCAACAGGCAGGAAGCTTGTCGGAATGATTTTATTCATTCCAACGATAAGAATAAGTATGATGCCGAACCACATCAGCATTCTTCGTGGATTCTTCACAAGACCTTCAATAGCATTGCCGTAACGTTCCTCACCTCTGTGTAGGAACTTATTGACAGCTCTGAAGATGAAGTTAGTATTTTCGTTGTTCTTTGGCTTTAATATCAATGAACACATCACAGGACTTAAAGTGAGAGCCACCACAGTTGAAATCAATACTGAAACCACGATTGTTATGGTAAACTGTCTGTATAATATTCCTGTTATTCCTGAAAGGAAACTCACCGGAACGAACACTGCAGCTAGTACTAATGATGTGGCTATGAGTGGACTTACCAAGGTCTCCATCGCCTTTTTCGTCGCTTCGTATGGCGACAGATGTTCGTGTTCCATGATACGTTCCACATTCTCCACCACCACGATGGCATCGTCAACGACAATACCGATTGCGAGTACAAGTCCTAATAATGTCAATATATTTAAAGAGAAACCGAATATCAGCATGAAGCCAAATGTTCCTATCAATGAGATTGGCACTGCTATCAATGGTATCACCGTTGCTCTCCAGCTTTGTAATGAAAGGAATACGACAAGGATAACAAGTATCAAGGCTTCGAATAAAGTCTTATATACTTCAGAGATAGACTCAGAGATATATGTTGTCATGTCGAAAGGAATCTCATAGCTCATGCCTTCAGGGAAGTTTGCGCTTATCTCTTCCATCAGTTCCTTTACTGCATTAGCCACTTCCACGGCATTAGCACCTGGCAACATATATATTCCCAAGATAGCGGCATTCTCACCATTGATGCCACTTTCTGTGTTATATGATTGAGCTTCTAATGATATTCTTGCCACGTCACGAAGGCGTATCAAAGAACCGTCGGGGTTGGCTCTCAACACTATCTCCTCAAACTGTCCGACAGTAGAGAGACGACCTTGTGTGGTGATAGGTGTAGTGATGTCTATTCCAGACATAGGAGCCTTACCGAACTCACCTGCTGCCGATTCTCTATTCTGGTCTTTCAAGCTATTTTGAAGGTCTGCGATTGTGAGACCGTAACTAGCGAGCTTGTCAGGTTGCACCCAAATCTGCATCGCATAATAACGGCTACCTATATTAGACACTCTACCCACGCCTGGGATACGTCTGATGAGGTCGAGGACATTGAGCGTTGCGAAGTTACTGAGATAAATCTCATCGAATTTAGGGTCTGATGAGGTGAGACATATAGTCATGAGTTGGCTTGGTGACTGACGTTCTACATTGATACCGTTCTGCACCACTTCGGCTGGCAATCGTGACTCAGCTAGTTTTATTCTATTTTGAATATCGACAGCTGCCAGTTCAGGGTCTGTTCCGATATCAAAAGTTACGGTAGCGGAGAAGCTTCCAGAGTTGGAGCTAGTAGACTCCATATATATCATTCCTGGTGTTCCGTTGAGCTGCTGCTCTATCGGTGTTGCTACAGCCTGCGCCACGGTGAGCGAGCTGGCTCCAGGATATGTAGCGCTGATCTTAACGACAGGTGGTGTTATCTGCGGATACTGATCTATCGGCAACATCGTCAACCCGATAAATCCTAATATGACTATCAATATAGATACGACGATGGAAAATACGGGCCTATCTATAAAAAATGAAACCTTCATAAGCCCTCCTTATTTTTTATAATGAAACTCAACTCTGTCACCAGGATTCAACTTATGATATCCTTCTGTGACGATAAACTCTCCAGCGCTGAGACCTCTTTCAACCACTACATTATTATTCCACTCAGGACCGATTTCGATAAATCTTCTTTCTACTGTAGCGTCGGCACGTAAGACATAGATATAAGCACCGCCTTTTTCAATGTCGACTGATTTCAATGGAACGACGTTGGCGTTTTCTCTCACGTCAAGCAAGAGCTTGACTTTGGTGAATTGTCCTGGCAACAAGGCTCTGTCTGGATTTGTCATCTCTGCTCTCACTGAGAATGTTCCAGTGAGTTCATCAACTTGAGGAGCAGCAAAATCGACGAGACCTTTATATGGATATATTGTATTGTCAGCTAATGTTATTGTTACGTGTGGCTGCCATGAACGTGTGGTGTCTTTTTGTCCGAACTCAACGTTTCTTTCCTTTGATTTAAGATAATCTAATGCAGTCATGCTGAAGTCAATCAATACTGTATCCATCTTTATTATCGTTGCGAGATGTGATTTTGATGACGGACCTACCAAGGTTCCAAGGTCGGCTTCGCTTTCTGTGATATATCCTGATATTGGAGAATTCACCGTTGTGTAGCTGAGTTCCAACTCGGCTTGATATAAGTCGGCTTCACTCATTGTTACAGAGGCTTTTGCTGTTTCGTATGCAGCGATAGCATTGTCAAGGTCAAGCTGACTGGCAGCGTTTTGTTCATAAAGTGGACGTATTCTTTCAAGGTCGCGTTCTGCCTTACGAGCCTGTGCCATGTCTTTGTTGAGCTGAGCCTTAGCCTTGTCGACTCTTGCCTTATATCTATCTTGGTTGATGACATATAACAGCTGGTTTTTGCAGATATGTGTTCCTTCTTCGAACAGCATCTTTTCTAGATATCCTTCAACACGAGCTCTCACCTCTACAAACTGTTGCGCTTTGATACGTCCCACATATTCACCATATATAGCGACGTCTTCTTGTTTTACCTTTTCAACAGTAACCATAGGGTAAATCTCTTCCACTTCTTCCCTATCTAAAAAATGAAAAACAATAGCTGCAATAATAACAAGTGATATTACAGTGATGATTAGTTTTTTGTGTTTAGTAATAAAGTTGAGTTTTTCCATATATTTATTAATAATTTATCAATGAGAATTTACAAGCATTATACCAATGAAAATGTTATTGATATATGATGATTTAGCTTTGCTTGCTCATTATAACATTCCACAATATGTGTATTTTTTCCACAAACCACAAAAAAGGACTAAAGAATTCTTTAGCCCTTTATCTTTTGACTTTAGACTTTAGCCCTTAGCCATTAGTCTTTAGTCTTTATTATCGTCTCATTTGTTGTTGTTGCTGTCTTTGCATCTCTTCTAATCTCTTTTGGAAATTAGATTTCTTGACAGGTTTTTTCTTAGCTTTCTCAATTTGCTCACGTAATTTATCTTCATTGAGGAAAATCTTGAAGAGATACATTTGCAAGAATGTAATCAAGTTGACTAAGAGGTAATAGTAGCTCAAACCAGCTGAGTAGCTGTTGAATATTCCGAGGAACATGATTGGCATGAGATACATCATCAACTTCATACCTGGCATTGCTTGGCTGCCTTGTGCTTGTTCCATTTGTTTGCTATTCAAATATGTGTAAAGCAAAGTCGACACTGTCATCAATAATGTGAACAAACTGACGTGATCTCCATAGAATGGAATATTGAATGGTAAATCTAAAATGCTATCGTATGTTGACAAGTCGTCTGCCCATAAGAATGACTGTTGACGCAATTCGATACTTGATGGGAAGAAACGGAATATAGCAATCAAGATTGGGAATTGTAACAACATTGGAAGACATCCTGATGTTGGGCTTGCGCCAGCTTTCTTATAAAGATCCATGATAGCTTGTTGTTTCTTCATGGCGTCTTCTTGCTTAGGATATTTTTCGTTGATAGCATCGATTTCTGGTTTCAAGACGCGCATCTTTGCTGATGACATATATGATTTGAAAGCGATAGGCATCAAACATACTTTGATGATGATTGTCAATATCAAGATTACAATACCATAGTTCCATCCATAATGTCCTAACCAATCGAATACATTGATAACGATGAGTTTGTTAATCCATGCTACGAGCTTGCCACCGAGTGGTATTTGATCTTCGAGATTCATGTTATATTGTTTCATGACCTTGAAGCTGTTAGGTCCGAAATAATATGACATCTCGATTTTATTATCTTCATTCAAACCATCGAAAGGAATGTCGATGACGGCACTCATAGATTTTTGGTAGCGTTTGTTTGATGGTCTTGATTTAGTATGCAACTCAACGAAAGCATCATTGAAGCTATCTTTTGAGATAAGAGCATAGCTGAAGAATTTCTGTTTGAAAGAAATCCATCTCACGTCTGAGTTTAATTCTTTCTCTTCATTAGCGACTTCTGTTTTTGAGAGAGCTTCAACATCGTTGTTTGTATACATATAGTATATAGTCTCGAAATTGATGCGGTCGCTAGCTTTTTCTTGTTTAAGAACATCGACTGCCCAGTCCATTGTCATGAAACGAGTGTTAGCTGGGATGATGCCTTTGAGGTTATTAGTGACAATGTCGAAGCCAATCATATATTGGTCTTTGTACATTGTGTAACGATATTCCAAATATTTATCGAGGCTCTTGTTACCTTCTGCGTCGTTGACGTAAGCGCGGAGAGAGAGAACCAAAGAGTCTCTTCCGTCGAGAGTTATTGTCTCATTTCCTTCGTAAGGATAACCATTGATATAAGGTTCGAAGTAAAGGTCGTATGAGTTAAGACCTTTGCCGTCAGCGATGAATTCAAGGTTGAATCTTGAAGTCTCTTCGTCGAAGCCTATCAAAGGAAGAGAGTCGTAAGTTTTATAGTCTTTAAGTTCGACAGTCTTCACATAAGCACCTCTTGATGAGAGATCTACTTTAAGTAAATCATTTTCGAGAGTCCATGTCTTGTTTTCGCCTGTTGCAGCATTAGCGAATGAACCGTATTGATTGTAACGAGCTGCGTAAGATTCATCTTTTGTAGAAGCATTCTCTGTTTTTGACATAGCTGCGTTAGCTTCTGCCATTGTGATGGAATCCTTGATGAATCGTTCTCTGTTGACTCTGTTGATAGAGTCTTGAATGTGACGTTGTTGTGCTAGTTCTTCTTTAGATGGTGTCATCCATACTGACCAACCAATTAAGATACCTAAGATTAGGATGATACCAATAAGAGAATTTTTATCCATATACTACTATTTAATTTTTAAAGGTGCAAAGGTAATATAAACATAAGGTTTTATACCACTTCGCACCTGTATTTTCGATGATGAAATTTAATGTTTTATTGATTATTTTCCGCTGTATTCGAGCATAGCTTTCACAAAGCCTACGAACATAGGATGTGGTTTTGCCACAGTGCTCTTATATTCTGGGTGGTATTGTGAAGCTACATACCATGGATGGTCTTCTATCTCGACGACTTCAACGAGGTTAGTGTCTGGGTTGACACCTGTTATCTTCATGCCGTGTTTCTTGAATTCTTCAATATATTCGTTGTTAAATTCATAACGATGGCGGTGACGTTCTGAGATGAGCAACTCGCCGTAAGCCTTGTGGAGGTTAGAACCTTCTGTGACTTTACAAGGATAAGCACCGAGACGCATTGTTCCGCCCATATTGGTGATATTCTTTTGTTCAGCCATGATGTCGATGACAGGATGTTTTGTGTCAGGGCTCATTTCGCGTGAGTGAGCGTCTTCATAGCCGAGGACGTTTCTTGCGAATTCTACTACAGCGCATTGCATACCGAGGCAGATACCCATGAATGGAATCTTGTTGATACGAGCGTATTCAACAGCATTGATTTTACCTTCGATGCCTCTGCTACCGAAACCTGGAGCTACCAAGATACCGTCTACGCCAGCGAGGATGTCTTTGGCATTTTCTCTTGTGATTTCTTCACTGTGGATGCTCTTGATATGAACCTTTGTATCGTTAGCAACGCCACCATGAATCAAAGCTTCACGAATTGATTTGTATGCGTCTTTTAATTCTACATATTTACCAACCAAAGCAACTGTGATGTCGTGTTTTGGATTGTGAAGACGATTCAAGAATTCTTTCCAGTTTTCTATATCTATTTTTTCTGGTATTTCTGTGTTTGTCTTTCTCAAGACTTCTCTGTCGAGACCTTCTTCCATCATCAAGATTGGCACATCATAGATAGAGTCAGCGTCGATACATTCGATGACAGAAGTCTTTTCTACATTACAGAACAAAGCAATCTTAGATTTGATTGATTGAGAGATGTGTTTTTCACAGCGGCAAACGATGATGTCAGGCTGTACACCTTGTTCTTGCAATGACTTGACAGAGTGTTGTGTAGGTTTGGTTTTAAGTTCTTGAGCTGCTGAGAGGTAAGGAACCAATGTGAGGTGGATAACCACTGAGTCTTGTCCCATTTCCCAACGCATCTGACGGATAGCCTCAACGAATGGCAATGATTCGATGTCGCCTACTGTACCGCCGATTTCTGTGATAACGAAATCATATTTTCCTGTATGGCCAAGGAGCTTGACACATCTCTTAATCTCGTCTGTGATATGAGGAACGACTTGGACTGTTGAACCAAGATATTCGCCTTTTCTTTCTTTGTTGATAACACTTTGATAGATACGACCTGTAGTGACGTTGTTAGCCTTTGAGGTCGCTGTATTTGAGAAACGTTCATAGTGACCTAAGTCGAGGTCTGTCTCAGCACCGTCTTCTGTAACGAAACATTCACCATGTTCGTATGGATTCAATGTACCTGGATCTATATTGATATATGGATCGAGTTTTTGAATTGTTACTGAAAATCCTCTTCCTTGCAACAATTTTGCTAAAGATGAAGAAATAATACCTTTACCTAAGGATGACGTAACGCCTCCTGTCACAAAAATGTATTTTGTCTTTTTCATTGAAAAAAGGGTTTTTATAAAAACAACATACTTGTCGGACGTAATCGGCACGTCGCAACACTACGGGTTGCAAAGATACTAAACTTTATTGATAAAAAAAACAGTTTTGATTTTTATTTTTTTCAAAATATGATACTCCATTCCTAACTCCTAATTTCTAACTACTAACTAAAAAATCCTGCCATTACAGCAGGATTCATTTCACTGTTCGAGATACATCCTAAGCAAACTTCTGTTCGGATTTTGCTTTAGTTTCTTTAGTGCTTTATCTTTAATCTGACGCACTCTTTCTCTCGTGAGATCAAGTCGATATGCTATCTCTTCTAAGGTGTAGTTGTGCGACACATCAATGCCGAAGTAGAGATTTATTATCTCACGTTCTTTGTCTGTAAGTATCGACATGGAACGTCGTATCTCAGTGCCATCGAATTTTCGTATGATGTTTTCATCAGCAGATACTGAGCCTTCTGGGATAAGTGT
Source organism: Bacteroidales bacterium (assembly GCA_045648285.1). Lineage (GTDB taxonomy): Bacteria > Bacteroidota > Bacteroidia > Bacteroidales > F082 > Limimorpha. Next base: position 22,272 of record JAZRNQ010000122.1, read on the forward strand.
GTCGATTAATGACATATCGTCGTCTTCGTTTATCGGCGCATCCATTGACACCTCTTTGGCGTTCATACGAAGCGCAGCCATGACTTTATGTTCTGGAAGGTCCAGCTCTTCTGCTATCTCCTTGACAGTAGGTTGTCTGTGATACAACTGCTCCAATCGTGTGGAGGTCTTCTTTATCTTCGACAATGCTCCTACTTGATTAAGTGGTAGTCGTACCATACGCGATTGTTCTGCCACAGCTTGTAATATGGATTGTCGTATCCACCATACTGCGTACGAGATAAACTTAAATCCTTTGGTCTCGTCAAATCTCTGCGCTGCCTTGATAAGTCCGACATTACCTTCGTTGATAAGGTCTGGCAGACTTAATCCTTGGTTCTGATATTGTTTTGCTACCGAGACCACGAATCTGAGGTTAGCTTTCACCAACCTCTCAAGTGCTATCTCATCTCCTGCTTTGATTCTCTGTGCGAGTATGACTTCCTCTTCTGGAGTCACCATATCTTCTCTTGCTATGTCTGCAAGATATTTGTCGAGAGATCCTAACTCTCTGTTCGTTATCGATTTCGAAATTTTTAATTGTCTCATATTAGTCTAACAAAGTTGTTCCTAGATTGTTTTATAGTTTTTCGTTCATCCACGAATTATTATTTTTCATCCACTAATCTTCACTAATCCACACTAACATTTCGTGTTTTTTCGTGTTTTTTCGTGGACGTTTTCATCCACTAATATTCACTAATTCACACAAATATTATTAGTGTTTGATTGGTGTTTATTCGTGGACGTCTTTTTATCGATAGAATTCAAAAGTGATGTTATATGTTCCAGTTGAATTAGTTCCTTCTATTCTTATCTTGCCGTTTCTATCATTACTCAAAGCTTTTTTAAGATCGTTTTCAGAGCTTACTTTTTGATAATTGACAGATAATATTATGAAGTCCTCTGTGATACCTTTTTGTTTGAAGATACCGTCTTTCACTTCCACTATCTTCAATCCGTGGTTTATTCCAAGTTCGCTCTTCAATGATGCTGGCAAAGCCTGTGCTTTAATACCCAATACTTCGTTATAGAAACTATCGCTGTCTTTGTGCATCTCTTCAGTGCCTTCCAAATTCTTCAATGTCACTTCTTTGACCAACACATCGCCATCACGTTGTATCTTCACGCTGACCTTGTCACCTGGACGATATTGTCCTACCACGCCAACTAGCTGAGAATTAGAATTAACAGAGATATTATTAATACTCAACAAAATGTCGTCTTTCTTGATACCAGCCGCCTTTGCTCCACCTTTTTCGTTTACTTCCATAATATACACACCTGACATCTCTTTGATACCCTTGGCTTCTGCAAGTTCTTCTGTGATTTCAACAATACTTACGCCAAGATAAGCTCTCTGCAATGAACCATATTGCAAGAAGTCTTCAACGACTTTCTTTACAATGTTGGAAGGTATCGCAAAGGAATAACCCTCATAGCTGCCGGTACGTGATGCTATCGCTGCATTTATTCCGATAAGGTTTCCATTCATATCAACCAAAGCACCACCGCTATTACCAGGATTTATAGCAGCGTCAGTCTGAATGAACGACTCAATGGTGCTGCCATCACCTAATATATTTATGTT
>JAZRNQ010000123.1:0-9838 GCA_045648285.1 Bacteroidales bacterium
ATAGTGCCACATCATCATCATAACAATACCACAACATTATGCCTTCAACAATTGAGTCATAATGCCTGCGATGATAGCAACTCTTGCACTTCTCATCACAATCACAACGACAACGATTGCGAGGATTCCGACTGCACAATAGATGACTTATACGCTCCCAAAGATAATCACGAGATAAAATATCGCCTCGATATTATCAATATCTCATCTTTCTTTTATTTCATCGTTCCGCTTGTCAATCTCTCACTAAACGATATTCTTAAAAACAAAGGCAGCGACTTCCGACGAGAAATCCTTGCTTTGATATTTCAAAACCCGCATGTCAATTCCATATTTGGATTACGAGCACCTCCTGTCAGTTAGGAGTTAGGAGTTAGGAATTAGGAGTTAGAAATTAAAAAATAAATTAAACACAATAAAAAATGAAAAGAATATTATTAGTTATATCTATTATCGTAGGATTGATTTCTTGCGGTAATGACAAAGCACAACAAGCAGTTCATAATCACAATCATCAACATTCAGAAAGTTGCAATCATGACCATAATCATGACCATAATCATGACCACAATCATGACCACAATCACAGCCAACAGCCAACAGCCAACAGCCATAGTCACAATCATGACCATTCAGCCAACAGCCAACAGCCAACAGCCAACAGCCATAGTCACAATCATGACCATGGTGAAGACGCTATCAACTTCCCTATTGACCAACAAAAGAAAATCGATTTTGAAGTCGTGGAAGTAGTGACAGAGCCTCTATACCAAGTCATTAGAACATCAGCTCAAATCGTTCCTTCACAAGAAGGAGAAAAGATTTTAACAGCTACTACAAGCGGCATCGTTACTTTTGAAAACAAAGACCTCGTACAAGGTTTAGACGTTAAAGCTGGTCAAATCTTATTCAGCATCGACAACGACGAAATGGCTGACGGAAGCCTCGCAGTACGTCGTCAAGAGATAGAAGCTGAATATGAAAAAGCAAAGGCTGAATACGAACGTAAGCAAGCTCTCGCAGAAGACAAGATTATCTCTGAAAGCGAATTGCTCGACGCCAAGACAGAATATCTCAAAGCTCAGAAATATTACGACAACATGCTTCAGAACTATCCTAACGGCAAGACTCTCCACAGAGCAAGCATCTCTGGTGCTATCAGCGAAATCTTGGTTCCTAACAACTCATACGTTGAAGCAGGTCAGGCTATCATGACATTAGCACAAAACGACAGATTATATCTCCGTGCTGACGTACAGTCAAAATATTACCCAGCATTGAAAGACATCAAGACAGCTAACATCAAAACTAACGACGGCATCGTATATTCATTGAACGAATTAGGCGGTCGTCTCTTATCATACGGCAAGACAACAGACATCAACAATCCTTTGATTCCTGTCACTTTCGAAGTGAAAAACACTGGCAACCTCATCCCAGGTTCTTTCGTTGAGATTTTCATCACAGCAGAAAGCAACAAGATGGGCGTTATGTTACCTAACAGCGCTATCGTTGAAGAAATGGGTATCTACTGCGTATTCGTACAGACATGCGTCGACTCATTCGAGAAACGTATCATCACCAAAGGCATCACCGATGGCAGCAAGACACAAATCCTTAAAGGCGTAAATGCTGGCGAGAGAGTAGTAAGCAAAGGCGCTGTCAACGTGAAGTTAGCACAAGGCTCAGCAGCATTAGATCCACACGCAGGTCACGTTCATTAATTCGAGGAGGTGTCTATGTTAAATAAAATCATCAAGTTTTCATTAGAGAACAAATTGTTCGTACTCGTAGGAGCAATTTTGTTAATCATCGGCGGCTACAGCTCAATGCGCCAGATGGATATCGACGTCTTCCCTGACTTGACAGCTCCTACCGTCGTCGTCATGACCGACGCTCATCGTATGGCTGCAGAAGAAGTAGAACGTCTCGTCACTTTCCCTATCGAGACAGCTATGAACGGCGCTACCAACGTACGTCGCGTGCGTTCAGCTTCAATGATGGGTTATTCTTTCGTATGGATTGAATTCGACTGGGGCATGGACGTTTACCGCGCTCGTCAAATCGTCAGTGAGAAAATGGTTACACTCGAAGAAGCTCTTCCAACAGGCGTAACTCCAATCCTCGCTCCACAGTCAAGTGTTATGGGTGAGATTCTCTTCGTAGGTCTCCAAGCTGACAGCACATCTATGATGGACCTCAGAACCATGGCAGAATGGGTCGTAAAACCAGCTATCCTATCAACAGGCGGCGTGTCACAAGTAACAATCATCGGCGGTGACCTCAAACAATATCAAGTCCTCGTCGACCCTGTCAAGATGGGACATTACGACATCACCATGGAAGAGATGACTGCTATCTGCGAAAGCATGTGCATCAACTCTGTTGGCGGCGTCATCCGTGACTTCGGCAACGAATACGCTCTCAGAGGTATGGGTCGTACAACAGACCTCGAAGAACTCGGAAAGACATATATCAAGACTATCAACGGCAAACCTGTCGTCGTCTCTGACGTAGCAGAAGTAGTCCTCGGTAGCGCAGTGAAGATGGGTTTCGCATCACTCAACGCAGAAGATGCTATCATCCTTTCAATATCAAAACAACCTAACATCAACACTTTAGAAGTAACAAAGAACATCGAGAGAAACCTCAGAGAGATTCAGAAGTCACTCCCAGCTGACGTCAAGATGGACACTAAAATCTTCCGTCAAGCCGACTTCATCGAGGCATCTGTCAGCAACGTAGCTAGAGCTCTCATCGAAGGCGCTGTCTTCGTCATCATCATCTTGTTACTCTTCTTAGGCAGTTTCAGAACAACACTCATCTCAATCATAGCAATCCCATTGTCATTGTTAGGAACGCTCATCGTCCTTCATCTCATGGGAATGAACATCAACACAATGACATTAGGCGGTATGTGTATCGCCATCGGTTCTTTGGTTGACGACGCCATCATCGACGTTGAAAACGTTTACAAACGATTGAGACAAAACTTCCTCAAGCCAAAAGAAGAACGCGACTCAATATTCAATGTCGTTTATAATGGTTCATGCGAAATCCGTACTTCTATCATCAACGCCACATTGATTACCATCGTTGCTTTCACACCTATCTTCTTCTTGTCAGGAATGGAAGGCAGAATGTTGAAACCACTCGGCATCGCTTATATCATAGCATTGTTAGTGTCGTTAGTCGTCGCTTTGACAATAACACCATTGCTCTGCAAGATGATGCTCACATCAGACAAATATCTCGCAAAACAAGAGAAAGAAAGCTGGGTGGCACGCCATCTCTCAAAAGTTTATACAAAATCATTAGAATGGGCTTTAGGTCATAAGAAAACCGTCATCGGCGGAACATTAGCTGTTCTAGTAATTGCTTTAGCAATGTTCTTCAATATGGGACAAAGCTTCTTGCCAGACTTCAACGAAGGTTCATTGACAATATCAGCAGTATGTAAGCCAGGTGTTTCATTATACGAAAACAATAACTTAGGTAAAATCATCGAACGCGAGTTGTTATCAATTCCTGAAGTAACATCAACTGCACGTCGTACAGGACGCGGCGAATTAGACGAGCACTCACAATCTACCAACGGCGCTGAAATCGATGTCAACTTCGATTTGAAAGACCGTTCACAGGAAGAGTTCCTCGCCGACGTTCGTGAGAAACTCGCCTCTGTCCCAGGTATCGCCTCAACAGTAGGTCAGCCTCTCGGTCACCGCATCGACCACATGCTCACAGGTACAAGAGCTTCTATCGCTATAAAAATCTTCGGTCCTGACTTGACACAGCTCTTCATGACAGCCAACGATATCAAAGCAGAAATCGAAGGCATAGAAGGACTCGTCGACGTCAGCGTTGAGCAACAGACAGAGACACCAGAGTTACAAATCCGTGCAAAACGCGATATGCTCGCACGCTACGGCATCAGCATGGAAGAGTTCAACCATTACATCGAACTCGCTTTCTCAGGTGAAAAAGTGTCAGAAGTATACGAAGGACAACGTAGCTTCGACCTCGTCTTACGTCTTAACAAAAACTACACAGAAAGCATCGAAGGCATCAAATCAGCTATCATCGTCAACGGCGAAGGCACTATGATACCACTCGAAGAAATAGCAGAAGTAGTGTCAGTAGGCGGACCTAACAGCATCAGCCGCGAGAACGTACAACGTAAGATTGTCGTCTCTGCTAACACCTCAGGCCGCGACGTCGTAAGTATCGTAAATGAAATAGAACAAAGAGTGAACGAACACGTCAATATTCCTGAAAACTATTTGGTAGAATACGGCGGTCAGTTCCAAAGCGCGAAGAAGGCTTCAAGAACATTGCTTCTCATGACATTCATCGCTATCTTCGTGATATTCCTCCTCTTATACGGAGAGTTCAAAGACGTGACATTGTCAGCAATCACACTCATCAACCTTCCTTTGGCATTGATAGGCGGTGTGTTCGCGATATTCATCTCTTCAAACACAATCAGCATCCCTGCCATCATCGGTTTCATCACCTTGTTCGGCATCGCTACACGTAACGGTATCTTGCTCATCTCACGTTACCAATACGGAGCAGCACACGGCGTTTCATTACGTCAGGCTATCATCGACGGTTCTAGAGACCGACTCAACCCAATCCTCATGACAGCCCTCACATCAGCATTGGCTCTCATCCCTATGGTCATCAACGGAAGCCAGTCAGGTAATGAAATCCAAAGCCCTATGGCAGTGGTAGTACTCGGTGGTCTCTTGACATCAACATTACTCAACGTTTATGTCATCCCTATCGTTTACGAAATGATTCATGCGAAAAAACAAACTTCACAAAAATGATTAAGACGATGAAAAAGAACATATTGACAATATTATTAGTTTTAAGCATAAACACTGTCTTTGCACAGCATGCTTATCAGAATGTCTTGGATGCGATAGAAAGCAACAGCACCGTTTTGTCTGCTCATCAAAAACAGATGGAAGCTGGCTTAGCAGAGAACAACGCTCACGCTCTCGTGGAAAACCCTGAGATAGAAGCAGGATATAAGTTCGGCTACGGCGAAGAAAGCGACAAACTCGAACTTGGCATCGCTCAAGAATTCGACTTCCCTACAGTATATTCTCATCAGAATAAGATAAGAAAGATGTCAGCCAACATCATCAGCACTCAATATGAGATTGACAGACTCACAGTGCTGACAGAGGCACAAGCTATCTGCACAGAATTGGTATTCTGCAATATGAAGCTCGCTCTCTACAAACAAAATTACGACAATGCTGTAAAGATTGCCAACGCTTATCAAAAGATGATGGAAATAGGCGAGACCAACATCCTCGATTATAACAAAGCTAAGATGAACCTTGCCAACGCAAAGAACAGCTACGACTTAGAAGTCATACATCATGATAATTTAATGGCGACATTAAAGACTATGAACGGCGGCAAAGACATCGACTTCCAATACAAAGACTACGCACTAGTAGCTTTGCCAGACAATTTCGATGAATGGTATGCCAATGTGGAAGCTGTCAATCCAGTCTTCGAACAAATGCGCCAGCAACTCGCCATCGACCAACAAAATGTCAAGTTGAGCAAAGCACAATGGCTTCCTAAGTTCAGCATCGGCTACGGCGCTGAGATGGCACAAGGACATAAGGAAGGAGAACACGGACCATCATTAGGATTGGTTCTTCCATTATGGCACAACAAAGGCACTGTGAAGAGCGCGAAGCTACATGCAGAAGCAGCAGAGACATTACTCACCAACGAGAAAGCTGTGACTTATAATTACCTCAGCAGCCTCTATGCAAAAGCACAAGCTATGCAAAACAACATAGGAGTTCTCGCTGCATCATTACAAGAATTCGACAGCCAAGCTCTTTTATACAAAGCTTTTGAAAAAGGCGAATTAAACCTCATCGACTACGTGACAGAGACAGAATACTATCAAAACGCGATGTTAGAGTTATATTCAGCTCAATACGAGATGAACGCCACTTTGATAGAACTGATGAGTTACGAAGGATTTTGATGAAATTGAAAGTTGAAAACTGAAAACTGAAAGTTAGCTGTCAGCGGTCAGCCATCAGTAGTCAGTATTGTAGAGACGTATCAATTACACAAAAAAAATAAACAATATGTAATTGCTACGTCTCACTAACATAAATTGACAATTAAAAAAATTAAAACTATGGCACATACATATTCTATTGGTGTCGATATTGGCGGCACAAACACCGACATCGGTTTGGTTCGTGAAGACGGTACTATCGTAGCACGTCGTAACATCCCTACAAACAAATATTTCGACATCGAGGTATATCTCAAAGACATCGTCGACCTCGTCAAGGAGATGATGAAGGAAAACGAACTTGAAGCAATCGAAGGCATCGGCATCTGCGCTCCTAACGGCAACACATACAACTGCACTTTCAGCGGAGCTACCAACCTCAACTTCAAAGGCGACTTCAACGTACAAGAGATTGTAAGCAAATATATGGATGTCAGAGTCGTTGTCTCTAACGACGCTAACGCTGCTGCCTTCGGCGAGATGGTCTATGGCGGTGGCAAAGGCATGAAACATTTGATTATGTTCACCTTAGGCACTGGCGTTGGAACAGGCATTATCGTGGATGGTAAGTTGCTCCTCGGTGCTACCGGCGGCGCTGGCGAATTAGGTCATGCCATAGTGATACCAGGCGGACGTCAATGCGGCTGCGGCTTAAAAGGCTGCCTCGAGACTTACACCTCAGCGACAGGCATACGTCGCACTGCCCTCGAGATGTTGGAAAACAACCCTTCATACGACGGCGTATTGTCAAAGATTCCTGCAGAAGAACTCACAAGCAAGGCAGTAGGCGATGCAGCTAACGCAGGCGACCCTCTCGCACTTCAAATCTTCGAAGAGACAGGTAAAATCTTAGGATTGGCAATGGCAAACGCATGTTCTTTCTCATCACCAGAAGCAGTGTTCTTGATGGGCGGTCCTGTCAAAGCCGGCGACGTACTCTTGAATCCAGTACGTAAGTCATTCGCTGAAAACTTGTTATTCGTTTATAAAGGCTCCGTCGACGTCAGAGTATCTGAACTCCCAGATAATAACGTAGCGATTCTTGGTGCAGCAGCGCTTGGCAAAATTAACAATTAAAAACTGAAAGTTGAAAATTGAAAGTTGAAAGGTGAAAATTTTCCGTTTTCAGTTTTCAACTTTCAATTTAAAATACTATCTTTGCACCCGCAAATGCCCAATGGTGTAATTGGCAACACGACTGACTCTGGATCAGTAAAGTCCAGGTTCGAACCCTGGTTGGGCAACATTTTTTAAGTATCAATCGTTATTAGGTTGATACTTTTTTTATTTTTGCAATGCCTACGGCTGACAACAGTCAACAGACAACGGACAACAGTCCTTTTCCAAACTTTAAAAACAACTATACTATGTCAAGAAAAAAGAACAAAAACAGCCTCAGCACTTTTGTAAATACCATACTTACCATCTTCGGTGAGAATCCTTTCAAGCCGATGAATTATAAGCAAATCGCGAAGATAATGTCAGTGCGCGATGCCGCAGGAAAAGACGTGATACATCAGATTCTCGTAACTTTATGTAACGAAGGAAAACTCATAGAAGACAAGCCTTATCGTTATCTTCTTCACCCTGACTGCATACACGAATTCGGTCCGAAACAGCAGATTGTCACTGGTACCGTCGACATGAAGAACACCGGCAAGGCTTACGTCATCCCTGACGAAGAAGGCGAAGACATCTTCATCGCGGCTAACAACACAGGCAAGGCGTTACACGGCGACAAGGTCAAGGTGGCGATGTTCCCTAAACGTAAGAGCAAGAAAAACGAAGGCGAAATCATCGAAATCATCGAGCGCGCCAAGACCGATTTCGTCGGTATCTTCAGCCTCTCTCACGGATTCGCTTTCGTGGTGCCAGACCGCTCTTCTATGCCGCTCAGCCTCTTCATCCCTAAAGGAAAATACAAAGGAGCTAAAGACGGACAGAAGGTCATCGTGCATCTCACCGACTGGCCCGACAACGCCAAGAATCCTTTCGGCGAGATTGTCAAGGTACTCGGTAATCCAGGCGAAAACAACGTCGAGATGCAGTCTATCCTCGCTGAATACGAATATCCTCTCGAATTCCCTAAAGCCGTAGAGAAAGAAGCTAAAGCCATATCTGATAAGATTCCAGCATCGGAGATAAAGAAACGCCGCGACTTCCGCGAGGTCTTCACCGTCACCATCGACCCTCATGATGCAAAAGACTTCGACGACGCTCTCTCATTGAGATATTTAGATAACGGCAATTACGAAGTAGGTGTTCACATCGCCGACGTATCTCATTACGTGAGACCAGGCTCAGCCATCGACGAGGAGGCACAAGACAGAGGAACGTCAGTATATCTCGTAGACAGAACTATTCCTATGCTGCCAGAGAAACTCTGTAATATGGTTTGTTCCTTGCGCCCTGACGAAGAGAAACTAGCTTTCTCTACAGTATTCGAACTCAACGAAAACGCAGACATCATCAACACTTGGATAGGCAAGACCGTCATAAAATCTAATCGTCGCTATGCATACGAAGAAGTGCAGGAAATGATAGAAGGCGCAGATGGCGACAACAAAAAAGAACTCATGGTTCTCAACGACTTGGCAACAAAGTTAAGAGCGAAGAGAATGAAAGAAGGCTGTATCAACTTCCATTCAGAAGAAGTTAAATTCATCTTGGATGAAAACGGCAAGCCTATCGACACCTACGTCAAAGTGCAGAAAGAAGCCAATATGCTCATTGAAGACTTCATGCTTCTGGCGAACAAAACGATAGCAGAGACTATAGCAAAACCTGAAAGTAAATTTAAGGATTATACCTTCGTCTTCCGTATCCACGACGAACCTAATCCAGAGAAGTTATATAACTTCATCCAACTCGTTTCCAAACTCGGTTATTCTATGAACATCAGTTCTCGCGAGAAACTGGTGAAATCATATAACGCATTGTTCAATGCCGTAGAAGGCAAGGGCGAGAAAAACCTCGTCGAGTCAGTGGCAATCAGGACAATGGCGAAGGCTGTCTACAGCACAACCAACATCGGTCACTACGGACTTGCTTTCCAATATTATACACACTTCACTTCACCTATCCGTCGTTATCCCGACCTGATGGTACATCGTCTGATAGAACGTTATCTCATCGAAAATCAGCCTAGCGCCGACAGAGACGAATACGAAGAATTATGTCTGCATGCCAGCGAGATGGAAAAACGTGCAGCCGAGATGGAACGCGAATCTGTCAAATACAAACAAGCGGAATACTTGCAGGATCATGTAGGAAAGACCTTCGACGGCTTGATTTCTGGCATCAGCAAATGGGGAATTTATGTCGAGCTTAAGCAAAGTAAATGCGAAGGCTTGGTACGCTACGCCGACCTCAACGATGACTTCTATTATCTAGACGAAGAAAACTTCCGCGTCATAGGACAAGACTACGGCAATATCTACCAGCTTGGCGATGAGGTGAAGATACAAGTCAAGAGCGTGAACTTGATTAAGAAGCAACTGGATTTCTTGATTGTCAGCAACAATGGAAAAGTCACCAAGACTCCAAGACGCCGAGACTCCAAGAGAAAATAAAACAAAATCTCAGAAATTCAAAACCTCAGAAATTCAAAAATTCTGAGGTTTTGAGATTCTGGGTAATGTTGCCAAAAATGGTTGGTGATTGAGCGAAAAAAAGACAGGTAATGGGCATACAAAACAGCCCAAATTACCTGTCTTTTTTTCTATCCTAAATTTAAAATATTTACCAATATATTCTAATATTGAAGTTCCGGAG
>JAZRNQ010000124.1:0-7327 GCA_045648285.1 Bacteroidales bacterium
TGCCTGTGACGACAGCAGTTCCATGTGTGAATTCTTCGTAATGCCCAAGTCCTGGAATCAAAAGAGTGTCTCCTATTTCTGCGCTGAAATCATAGAGCTTTTTAAATTCTCCATCAGAATAAATCATGACGGAGTCGTTGATCTGCGTCAAGTATTCATAACCGAAAACACCTTTTTTCTCATTATATGAGACATAGTCATACACATGAATGCTTTTGACCAGTTTCTTACAAAAAACATTGTCAATTATAGTGTCTGATTCTGATGTGATTTTCACATATCCTACATTCCAAAAATTGTTGTAATTATAATACCACTCGGCTCCAACTGGAGCGAATTCCGTTTGTGCTTTTAATCCTCCTGCAAAAACAAGCAACAGGAGCAGAGAGATTAATTTTGTAAAGTTTTCTGTTTTCATGACTTTAAGGTTTTATTTGTAAATGTATTGAATTTTTTTTCAAAGATATGAAAATCACCCCCCCCGATGTCAAGAAAAAAATGATTTTTTTTCAAACCTCAAAAATTAAAAATCTCAGAACCTCAGAAGTTTTTTTAGATTCTGAAGTTCTGAGATTTTGAGTTTCTAAGTTCCTCAATTCCTCAGTTCCTTAATTCCTTAGTTCCTCAACTTCCTCCCTATATTCCGTTCCTGTCACTTGTATCTCTCTCTTGAGTTCGAAGAGGTCTCTTGCATTCGCAACGTCGAAGTCGCCGATTTTGGTTCTTCTCAATGAGATGAGACATGCTCCGTTGCCGAGAGCCTTACCGAAGTCGTGGGCAAGTGAGCGGATGTATGTTCCTTTGCTGCATTTAACCTCGAAGTTTATCTTAGGGAATTCGCTGTAGTCTAGTTTGAAGTCTTCGATGGTCACGAGTCGTTCTTTCATCTCGATTTCTTTGTCGGAGCGTGCATAGTCGAAGGCGCGTTTGCCATTGATTTTTATCGCCGAGAACTTAGGCGGACGTTGTAATATTTCGCCTATGAATTGTTTTCTGGCTTCTTCCATCATCTCTACTGTGATGCCGTCGGTAGGGAAGAAGGCGTCTGGCTCACATTCCATGTCGTAGCTAGGAGTGGTCTGTCCTAACAAGAATGTTCCTGTATATACTTTTTCCTGCGCCTGGAAGTGGTCGATTTGTTTCGTCATTCTTCCTGTGCAGACGATGAGCAGTCCTGTCGCTAGAGGGTCTAATGTTCCAGCGTGTCCTACTTTGATTTTCTTTATTCCATGATAACGTTTTATCACGGCGCGTATGAGGTTGACTGCATCGAATGATGTCCAGTCTAATGGTTTGTCTATGAGAAAAACTTCTCCTTCTTCAAAATGAAACATATTACAAAGCGAATATTATTGTTGCGATGCCGACGATGGCACAATATATTGCGAAATAAATCAACTTGCCTTTCTTGACTAAGTTAATCATGAACTTACAAGCCAAGCATCCTGAGATGAAAGCTCCGAGGAATCCTATAAATAAAGGTGTGAAACCGATGCCGCCTAATAATGCAGGCTCCTTGATGATGTCGATGACGTTAAGGAATGTCTCGCCTAAGATTGGTATCAAGACCATGAGGAAGGAGAACTGAGCGATGCTTTCTTTTTTGTTTCCGAGGATAAGACCTGTGGCGATGGTGGTTCCAGAGCGTGAGAGTCCGGGAAGCACTGCGATGGCTTGTCCGAGTCCGATGATGAAAGCGTCACGATAAGAGATTGTCTCTTTCTGACGTGGCTTGGCGTAATAGGCGAATGTCAATAATGTAGCTGTCAACAAAAGGCAGCATCCTACTATTAATAAGCCGCTACCGAAGATAGCTTCTACTTGGTCTTTGAAGAACAATCCTACTATCATCACAGGGATGCATGATAATAAAATCTTCGCGACGTATGTCTTTTCGTCGTTCCATTTTGTTGTGAAGAAAGTGCCTTTGAACAATCCTTCTATTTCTTTCCAAAGGATGACTATGGTGCTTAACACTGTAGCTGCGTGTACTGTCACTGTGAACAATAAGTTGTCGGCCGCTGAGGTGTTAAGGTTTAATAATTCCTGACCTATTGTCAAATGTCCGCTGCTGCTGACTGGCAAGAACTCTGTAAGTCCTTGTAATATTCCTAGTAATAAAGCTTCTAACCAATTCATAAATTATTCGTCTTTAGGTTTTTTCATAATAGCATATATCTCGATGCCGAAACCTGCCAATACTAAAATTGGAGCTAATGTCAATCGGCGGAAGCTGAAGATAGCTTCGTTGAAGACGTCAGGGGTGTCGGAACCGCCGCCTATCATAAGAAGAAATCCCACGAGGATAAAAGCTATTCCTATCAAAACCCATAAATAGTTGTCGCGACCAAAAGGCATCTTGGTTTCGTTGTTGTTTTGTTCAGTTTTTTTGTTTTCTAATTTAGCCATATTAAATTTTGTTTGTTACGCATATAATCTGTCGATATCGGCATCGAGGTATCTCTTCATGGAGAAAAATGTCGAACACATAGTAAGTATCAGACTGATGCCGATTATCGAGATGTAAATTTTAAAAATGTGCATGTTGTCCTGAAACAAGTCGGCTTCAGGAAGATATTGTTTTATTCCGACCAGAGTAAATGTCATGCATGTCAATGCGATGAAGGCTGCTATGAGACCTTGTTTCATAAATGTCTTGAGGAAAGGCTTCATGATAAAACCTTCTGTCGCTCCTACGAGCTGCATACTTCTAACGATGAAACGTTTGGAGTAGACAGAGAGACGTATGGTGTGGCTTATCAACACTATGGCGATGAATAACATGACGAGGCTCACTGCGAAAAGCGCGAACTTGACTCTCTTGATGTTTGTGTTGATGGTGTTGGTCAAGCCTTTCTGATAAATCACTTCTTTGACTATGGTCTTGCTTCCGAGCCATTTCTCTACCATTGCCATGCTGTCGTTGTTGGCGTAGTCGGAAATGAAACGTATGTCGATAGACGGAAGCAGCGGATTCTCTACGTCGCCAAGCCATTGTAGGAAGTCTTCTCCAAGGTCTTCTTTAAGTCTGTTGGTGGCTTCTTCTTTGCTGATGTATTCCACTGACTTCACATATTTTTTCTTGCTGATTTCGTCTTTCAGACTTTGGATTGAAGCTTCTTTTGCATTGCTTTTTATGACCACCTCAAAGCCGATGTTTTCTTTGACATGATTTAGAAGTCTGTCGGTGTATGCCATCAGGAAAGCATACATTCCCAAGACGAAAAGCACTAGGGCAATGCTAATCATCGAGACAAAATATGAACCTGCGAATCTTCTTTTTGTTGATATGTTTTCGGAATACATCGTGCGATATTTACGTGCAAAGATAAAATTTTTATTCTATCGTTAGGCAAAACGTAAAAGTTTTATTGTTATGATATTTATAAATGAAAAAAATGTAATTTTACACTTCAAAAAATAATGTCTTATGTTAAGGAGTTTAGGCGATTATTTGATTTTGATGTGGCAGACTTTCTCCAAACCTGACAAGGCTTTGGTCTTCAGGAAAAGGCTGCTGCATGAGTTTTACAATCTAGGATTTACATCTATAATCATAGTGTTGATACTATCGGTTTTCGTCGGTGCTGTTGCAACTATCTTGGTGGCATATAATACAGACAATCCTCTTCTTCCTGAGAAGCTTGTCGGTTTCTCTGCTCGTCAGATGATCATACTGGAATTCTCTCCGACAATCATAAGCATTATCCTTGCGGGTAAGCTGGGCTCTCAAATAGCATCCGAACTAGGAACGATGCGTGTGACTCAACAGATAGACGCTTTGAAAGTCATGGGTATCAATCCTGCCAATTATCTCATACTTCCAAAAATCATCTCTTGTCTTTTGTTTATTCCAGTGCTGATAATATTCAGTATAGTAATAGGTATACTCGGTGGCTGGCTGGCATGTGTCTTCACCGATGTCATCACTCCTTCGAATTATGTGGTAGGATTAAGGTCTTGGTTCGAACCTTATTCGGTGGTTTTCGCGATGATAAAGACTGTGGTGTTCGCCTTCTTGATTACTTCTATCTCAAGTTACATAGGTTATAACGTAAAAGGCGGTTCCGTTGAAGTTGGTAAGGCAAGCACCAGAAGTGTTGTCATGAGCAGCATCGCCATTATCGTTTCTGATTTAATCTTAACACAAATGCTTTTGATATGATAAGAATTGAAAATATATCGAAGAGTTTTGGAGACAGACTTGTTTTGGATAACGTCACTGCCACTTTTGAGAGAGGAAAGACGAATCTTATCATAGGCGAAAGTGGTTCGGGTAAGACGGTCTTGACGAAGATATGCATTGGCTTGTTCGAGCCTGACAGTGGTATCGTTGCCTTCGACAATCGTCAGTTTTCAAATACAAAGGAAAAACATAAGATTGACATACGTAAGGAGATGGGTGTTCTGTTCCAAGGCGGTGCTCTCTTCGACTCCATGAACGTGGAAGAAAACGTGATGTTCCCTCTTAATATGTTCACCGATATGACTTACGAGGAAAAACTGGAACGAGTGAATTTCTGTCTGAACAGGGTGAATCTTAAAGGTATAAATAATCTCATGACATCGGAGCTGAGTGGCGGCATGATGAAACGTGTAGCTATAGCACGCGCCATTTCAAACAGTCCGAAATATCTTTTCTGCGATGAGCCTAACTCTGGCCTCGATCCTGTCACCTCCGAACTTATCGATGAACTCATCAGCGAGATAACAGAAGAATATGACATGACGACAATCATCAACACTCACGATATTAACTCGGTGCTGAAAATAGGTCAGACGATAAACTTTTTATATAAAGGAAAACTGTGGTGGCAAGGCGATAGTAAGTCGGTGCTAGACGCAGATAATAAAGAACTTAATGAATTTCTCTTCTCGACAGAATTGACAAAAAGAATAAAAACAGTTTAAAATAAATATTATGAACGTATTAGATGTAATTATCGGAATCGTATTGATTTTATTTGCCTTGACAGGCTTAAGAAAAGGACTTATCATAGAAGCCTTCTATCTTTTATCATTTGTTGCAGGTGCTTACGGAGCAATGCATTTCTCTGATGCAGTTGCCGATTGGATGTCGGACTTTATTAATATCGCTGAGGAATATCTTGTGATAGTATCATTTATAGTGACATTTATAATTTTTATGATATTGATGCGTTTCATCGGTCGTATCCTGAGCAGATTGTTGGAAGCTGTTTGTCTTGGCTTTGTAGATAAAATAGGAGGTTTAGTATTTGGTGTTCTTAAAGGTTTGCTTTTGGTAAGTATCGTTATAATGATTATGAATGTTTTTGGTGCTACGAATTTAATCAATGAAGATATAAGAAGCACTTCAAGGCTTTATGCTTGTACCGAATCTATAGCTGATATGCTCTATGAAAATCGTGAAGATTTCGAAGATACTATAGAAGATGCCTTTGAAAGAAGCATGGATAAAATGGAAGATAAAATGGATGCAATAGAAAATGTTGTAGAGACAAGTCTAATTAACTAAATAAGAATATATATGAAAAAGATAGCTGTTATTTTAGGCGGTTGCGGAACCAAAGATGGTTCTGAAATCAATGAGACCGTGACATTATTATTAGCATTGGATCAACATGGTGTAAAATATCAATGCTTTGCACCAGACAGAAATCAGTATCAGGTTATAAATCATGTCACAGGTGAGGTCGTCAATGAGGAACGTAATATGATGGTGGAAGCTGCTCGTATAGTGCGTGGCGAGATATTGCCATTGACAGAGTTCAATGCTGACAATTATGACGGTCTTGCAATTCCTGGTGGCGCTGGCATCGCCAACAATCTCTTCACATATTTCACCGACGGAATGAATATGACAGTCTTGCCAGAAGTGAGAGACGCTATAGTGGCTGTCAACAAACAAAACAAGCCTATCGCTGCGATGTGTATCGCTCCTGTGTTGCTAGCTAATGTGTTGAATGATATTACAATTACTCTTGGTAGTAGCGACTGCGGACCAGCAAAAGACATCCTCGAAATGGGAGCTCATCATCAGGAAACAAAAAACGGTGAGGTAACAGCAGACTTGAAAAACAAAATCTTTACCACACCGTGTTTTATGTTGGATGCAAGCTTGAAAGACATTTACAATGGTGCATATAATATGGTAGAAGCTTTTGTTAAAGCTCTTTAAAAAAAGCTCAGAATCTCAAAATCTCAAAAACTCAGAATTTTTGAATTTCTGAGATTCTGAATTTCTGAGTTTTAATCCGTATAATATAATATCATCTTCTCGATTGCCTTGTGACAGACCTCGCAGAATTTATCTCCTTGGAAGGTCTTCATGAGGCAATCCATTTTTGGACGGTACATTCCTTTTGGTTCGTAGCCGCCGCCTTCGAAAACACCCACTTCATTAATATATTTGTCTTCGGCAGGTGTTGGAACTGGAGTCTTTTTCTTTAACATATCTTTCCACTTGCTGTCGAAATCGACTAGAGTGGTGAGGTTTGGCTCCCAAGGTTCTATGCTGAGGTTATAATAAGATTCGTATGAGTTAGAGTTGTCGTAATATTCATCGCTTAAGCCTGCGAAGCCGTGACCGAATTCATGTATGATGACGTCAGAAGATAAGTTATCGTCGGTAGAGCTTACGCAATAGAAATTATATATTCCGCCACCTCCGTACTTAGATGTGTTTGCCAAGATATAAATCTGGTCGTAAGGAACGAGACCTGCGAGGTTTCTTATCGCTTGGTTGTTTGTCGACATGCAGTAGCGTTCTGAATCGAAGGTGTAGAAAGAACAGCCAACGGCGGTGTTTTTCCAGATGTCTTCAGCAGGAATTGTGATTCCAGAATCTTGTGAAGGAACCATGACAGCTCTGATGTTAAATCTGTCTTGGTATGATTTGTAAGGCTCGTATGAGAAGAGACATTCTTTGAAGAAGTTACAGTCTATCACAAACTTGCCCATTTCTTCTTCGCTATAGCCATCGGGAAGTATCACGATGTCGACGGCTTTTTCTGGAGCATAATCGCCATGGACGTTAAGGACAGAATATGGTGGAGTAGGAGCATTTTGGATGAAATAGTCATTAGGGTCGACAACGAGACGCATCATCTCGATAAATATTCCGTCATAGTTTCTCAAATAAAAGACAACATCTACGACTTCCTTTGGATAGGGAATGATTACAGATTCGTTAAATCCTTTTGTGGTATATTCAGCTTCTGCTGTCGTTTGCCATTCGCCAAAGAGATTGCAGTAGCCTCTTGAATAAATAACGATGTCGGAGTCGTGTAAAAGAACCTCGACGAAATAATCGCCATAGCCGAGGCTGTCGACGAGATGATTTCTC
>JAZRNQ010000125.1:0-3459 GCA_045648285.1 Bacteroidales bacterium
ATCCACGACTTGAGCTGCTGTGAAGTTGGTTCCGTGTTCTTGGAAGAAAGTGGTAGCTGCCGCTGCCCATATCAAAGCAACTATACCTTCGACGACCATCGCTCCGTAGAACACTGGTCTGCCGTGTCTTTCGTTTTTAAGACAACGTGCCATGAGTGGCGACTGTGTGGCATGGAATCCGCTGATGGCGCCACATGCTATAGAGATGAACATCATAGGGAATATAGGTCCTGCTTCATATTTCGTTCCGAAGCCGTTCCACATCTCTGGCAACGCAGGTTGTTTGATAAAAAGTACTACAAGGATTCCTATCGCCATGAACATCAAGGCTCCGCCGAAGAGAGGATATATGTTTCCAATAACTTTATCAATAGGCAAAATCGTAGCGATGAGATAATAAGCGAATATCACCACTACCCAGAAATACACGTTGAGACTCGTTGGCGTCATACCTGCGATGAGCTGTGCTGGCTGGAGAACGAAGACTGCCACCACGAGAACCATCAATAACAATGTAAAGATAATCATCACTTTTTCTGTTCTCTTTCCGAGATATTTGCCTACTATCTGCGGAAGACTCGCGCCTTCGTTACGCAGCGACACCATTCCTGAAAGGTAATCATGCACCGCACCAGCGAATATCGTTCCGAATACAATCCAGAGATATGACGATGTTCCGAACTTCGCTCCCATGATAGCTCCGAAGATAGGACCAAGTCCCGCTATGTTAAGGAACTGTATCATAAAGATTTTCCATGTCGGCATCTCTATATAATCGACGCCGTCGTTTTTTGTCGTTGCCGGAGTAGCACGTTTTTCATCGACACCGAACATACGGCTGATATATCTTCCGTAGATGAAATATCCCAAGACGAGAATGACTATTGCTATTGAAAATGTTACCATATTTAAATTGAAAATTGAAAACTGAAAATTGAAAATTGTTTTGAAACTATCTTTTAAAAAAGCAACGAGCCATGGGCATCGAGCATTGAGCAATTGCTCACAACTCACAGCTCACGGCTCATCGCTAATTATGCATTATGAATTATGCATTATGAATTAATTAACTTTGTTGTCCGAATTCCATCAGATATGCCTTGATGAATTCATCTATCTTACCGTCCATCACGCCTTGTACGTTGCTTGACTGGAAGTTAGTTCTGTGGTCTTTCACGCGGCGGTCATCGAAGACGTAGCTTCTGATTTGTGAGCCCCATTCGATTTTTTTCTTACCAGCTTCGATTTTGTTTTTCTCTTCCATACGATGTTGAAGTTCTTTATCATAGAGTTGAGATTTCAAGAGACGCATAGCGTTTTCTCTGTTCTTAGGCTGGTCACGGCTCTCTGTATTTTCGATGAGGATTTCTTCTTCTTCGCCTGTGTAAGGGTCTTTATATTGATAACGGAGACGCACGCCAGACTCGACTTTGTTAACGTTTTGTCCGCCTGCTCCACCGCTACGGAATGTATCCCAAGAGATTTTTGAAGGGTCGATGACGACTTCGATAGAATCGTCGACGAGTGGTGTCACGAAGACAGAGCTGAATGATGTCATACGCTTACCTTGTGCGTTGTAAGGAGATACGCGGACGAGACGATGCACGCCGTTTTCACCTTTGAGATAACCGTAAGCGTAGTCACCGTCGATTTCCATAGTGACAGTCTTGATACCAGCTTCGTCACCGTCAATCAAGTTGCTTATTCTCACCTTATAACCATGAGACTCTGCATAACGGAGATACATACGCATGAGCATCTGTGCCCAGTCTTGCGACTCTGTACCACCAGCGCCTGAGTTGATTTTCAAGACGCAGCTCATCTGGTCAGCTTCTTCATGAAGCATATTTCTGAACTCGAGTTCTTCAACGAGACGTATTGTCTCTTCATATTGTTTATCGACTTCCTCTTCTTCTGCTTCGCCTTCTTTAGCGAAATCGAACAACACGCCGAGATCTTCATTAGCTTTCACGATGTCGTCATAAGCTGTCACCCAGCTCTTAACGTCGCGCATTTTACGCATGATAATCTTGCCGTTTTTAGGGTCGTCCCAGAAACCGTCGGCATTGGTTTGTTCGTCTAATTCTTTAATCTGCATCAACTTACCGTCGATGTCAAAGATACCTCCTCAAGGATTCAATCCTCTTACTTAACTCTTTGCAGTTTTCTATTGTTACCATTAATATTGAGATTAAAAATTATTGATTTGCAAAGATAAGAAAAATGGCTAAAGGCTAAAGGCTAATGACAAAAGTTTTTTTTATAAAAAAAGAGCTCATCATATGTTTAAAATCAATCTTATTCAGAAACTGGGCGAATACAAAATCTAAAACCAGGGCCTGCACCTCCTATCTTAATATAATCGTAAGAATCTGCAAACATCAAACACCTTACGTATTCATCATCCTGTGGAGTTGATGTCCAATAACAACTAAGACCCATTATTCCCTCATTAACAGGGAGGAAAATACTAGCACCATTAACACCTGCAAATTTATATCCCTTAATTCCATTTTCAAACACCAAACTACATTCACATTCATCTATCAATTCTTTAAATTCCGATTCAGAAGGCATTCTCCATGACGCACCCCAGTTAGACGTCGCTGCGTCATACTGAATATTACCTGAAATATCTTCCATCTCACTACAATATTCCCCATTTTCAGTTATGGACCCCCATCTATAAGCGACACCTCTTTCTTCGCAAGAATTCGCACCAAGATTACATGTAGCCCACTTCAATCCGCTTGACAAACCTAAGTCGACATAGGCATGTCCATTGATTTCTCCATCAGAATATCCAAAATCCTTCCTTGTCGTAAAGCATATTTCTTCGCCATAACTTGTACCAACAACATTAGTAGCATATGCCCTGACATAATATGTTGTATTAGGAGAAAGATCATAAATAATGCAGCTACCATAATAACCCTCCTTGTAATTATCATTTATAGTTGGATTTTGAGATGTTCCCCAACACACACCACTTGATTCAAGATATTCACAACTTCCTATTGAAACGATTTCATATAAACAGTGTACTGTAGTTTCTGTAACATCTTCAACAGATTTTGTCATTACTGTCGGTTTTTCTGGATCAGGTTTACACGACACTAAAACGCAAACAATCGCAACTAAAAACAAAGATAGCTTTTTCATAGTTTTTAATTTTAAAGGTTAATACAACACAAAAATAATAAATAAATAAAATAAAAAATTGAAAAACAATCAAAAAAAAGAGCTGCCAAATCATAGCAGCTCTCTAATCCTTTAGACCTTTGTCCTTAGCCTTTAGTCTATATAAAGATGTACTTCAAAATAAATAATACAGCAAGAATATACATCGTCGGTGTTATCTTCTTGAACTTACCGCAGATGAGGTTGATGACAACGTAAGCTATCATACCGAGGAGGATACCTGCTGATATTGAATAAGCGAGAGGCATCATAACAAGT
>JAZRNQ010000126.1:0-4884 GCA_045648285.1 Bacteroidales bacterium
TTGTCGAGAAAGAACATCCATAAAAAAGAGTTCGACGCTGAAAGCATCAAGAACCTCAACATTATGGCAGAAGCTGTAAACGACGCTTACGATGTGATGATTACAAATCTTAACGCTGCGCATAAAGGTGAATTGGTAGAAATATCAAATGCTTACAACGCTGAAGAACGACTCAACAACCTCAGAAACGATTTCAGAGACGCAATGATTGAAGAGCTCGAAAATGACGGAAATAATTATCAGACAAACATCTACTACATCGACATCATCAACGCCTACGAACAAATGGGAGACTTCATGATTAACATCTCTCAAGATTTGGAAAAGGCTTTTATCGAGAAATGATAAAATTTAGTTAATAATAACAAATGAGGCTGACTATGAATTTAGTCAGCCTCTCTTATTTTGAAACACAAATGATATCTTTTAACTCAAGCCTTCGATGTTACCATTGACGATGTCAATATTCTGTGCCTGTGGATTTTTTGGTAATCCTGGCATACGCATAATATCGCCCATGATGACGACAATCATCTCAGCTCCATTATTGATGATAATGTCGCGCACGTTAAGGTCGAAGTCCTTAGCAACGCCGTAAGCCTTTGGGTCTGCCGAGAATGAATATTGTGTCTTTGCGATACATATTGGATAATGCGAGATTCCCAATGACTCAATCTGCTTGATTTTCTTGAGAGCTATAATTGAATATGCTATATCTTTTGCGCCATAAATCTGTTTCGCCACTTTGTCAATCTTAGTGCGTACAGAATCCTCGTTTTCATAGATAAACTTAAGAGGTTCTGACGGCGTTTTTTCTATTGTCTCAACGACAAGTTTTGCAAGTTCTTCAGCACCTTTACCACCATCGGCAAAGACGTTATTCATACAGAATCCCACTCCTAATTCCTTGCAG
Organism: Bacteroidales bacterium; assembly: GCA_045648285.1. Classification (GTDB taxonomy): domain Bacteria; phylum Bacteroidota; class Bacteroidia; order Bacteroidales; family F082; genus Limimorpha. Next base: position 914 of record JAZRNQ010000126.1, read on the forward strand.
TGTTCAGCAACCAATGCAATTTCTTCGTCGGTGTCACTTGCGAATCTATTGAATGTCACAATGACTTGTTGACCGAAAAGTTTTAAATTTTCGATATGTTTATCGAGATTTAGGAGACCGTTCTTCAAGCCCTCGATATTTTGTTCCTTGATTTTATCTTCAGGAACACCGCCATGAAGCTTCAAACTCTGAGCTGTTGCTACCACTACTGTAAGTTTTGGAGAGAGACCACCCTTACGGCATTTTATGTCGAAGAATTTTTCTGCGCCGAGGTCTGCACCGAAACCAGCCTCAGTGATTACATAATCGCCGTAGCTGAGAGCCATTTTTGTAGCGATGAGAGAGTTGCATCCGTGCGCTATGTTTGCGAAAGGACCACCATGGACAAAAGCAGCTGTGTTTTCTGTTGTCTGCACGAGGTTAGGTTGAATAGCATCTTTCAGAAGCACTGTTATTGCGCCAGCGATACCAAGGTCGTTGACTGTCAGAGGTTGGTCATCGAATGTATAACCTAAGAGAATATTACCCACACGGCGACGTAAGTCATCAAGGTCTTTCGAGAGACAGAGAATTGCCATAATCTCAGATGCCGGAGTGATGTCGAATCCGCTTTCTGTAGGAAGTCCGTTGGCTGAACCGCCGAGGCCTGTGACTACATTACGCAGACTTCTGTCATTGACGTCGAGCACACGTTTCCATTTAATCTCTTTAAGAGCGAGACCTGTTTTTCTATTATGATAGATGTAATTGTCGAGCAACGCAGTAATCATATTGTGTGCAGATGTTATTGCGTGGAAGTCGCCAGTGAAGTGGAGATTGATATTCTCCATCGGCAGTACCTGAGAGTAACCGCCACCAGCAGCGCCACCCTTCATACCGAAGCATGGACCGAGCGAAGGCTCGCGCAAAGCCACAATAGCTTTTTTACCGATTCTGTTAAGACCCAATGAGAGCCCGATGGAAACGGTAGTCTTGCCAATGCCAGCCTTAGTTGGAGTGATAGCAGTAACAAGGATAAGATTACTTTTCTTTATTTTTTCTTCGTCAATAAGAGATAGTGGAAGTTTAGCGATGTATTTGCCATAGTTGTTTATTTCGTCTGTTGGGACGCCAATATTACTTGCAATATCTTCGATTTTTTTAAGAGAAGTTTCTCTTGCGATTTCAATATCTGTTTTCATATTAAAATGTTAAGTTATATAATAAGTGTGATTAGTTTGTTAATATAACAAAGATACGAAAAAAAATGCACATACGATGAAGGAAAATATAAGAAAAAGTATATTGAAATTAGGTTTTGAGTGATGAAGCAAGAACAATGAGCTATCAATAGTCGCAAATTTGGAACGAGATTTCGTGTATATAAAAAAATAAAACTGCTTTATCATTGATTATCAGCAGTTTTATTTTACACTTGTTTTATTTTGCGGAGGGAGAGGGATTCGAACCCTCGGACCGGGAGACCGGTCAACGGTTTTCGAGACCGCCCCATTCGACCACTCTGGCATCCCTCCTATTTTTAAGTCAACAAGACTATAAGTTATTTATCTCTAACAAATTCAACAAAACCCTTTAGCCATTTGCCATTAGCCTTTAGTCTTTAAAGAACAAAAGCGACTAGAAAGTCGCTTCATCTCCGCGGAGAAAGAGGGATTCGAACCCCCGGTACATTGCTGTACAACGGTTTTCAAGACCGCCGCATTCGACCGCTCTGCCATTTCTCCGCTGCAAAGATACAAAAATTTCATTCTGCGCAAGACTTTTTCAAAAAAAATTATTTTTTTATATCATACACCAAATAAAAGCAGTATTTTTGTAATCTATTATGAAGGATTTTTACAGAAATATTATTTTTCTATCATTGATAATCACTATATTAAACTTAGTTTCATGTAGTAATACATCTAAGTCATATTGTGAAGAAATTCTTAATTATTCCTATACAGAAAATGACTCTTTGATGGAAAGTAATATTGATATGGCTATGAAATGTGCGGAAAAATATCACAAACGCCCAGAATTTCTTCAAAAAATATCACAAATTTACTACTACGATGCTATTGATGAATATTCGTCTAACCTACCAATACAAGCTACAAAAAAGTTCTACTATGCATTGGAGTATGCCAACAAATATATAACTAAGAACGAAAAATCAAAATCATACGATTATCTGTTCAGAGGTGAGATTTACGAAAGACTAGGCGATATCTACAAAGACATCAACTCACTTAAACCTGCAGCATTTCTTTACGACAAAGCCCTCTCCGATTACGAAGCTTCAGATAATGAAGAAAAAGCAATTAACATATTATTGAAGACTGGCAAATTATATCAATATAATCACATGCCTAACATCGCTATGATTTACTTCGAAATGGCTGAGGAAAAAGAGAATATTCCTAATAACACATATAGAAAAATCATCGACAATAAGATTGTAACCTTATATGAATTAAATGATTACACAAAGGCTGATTCAATATTCAAAAATCATTTTAACATAAAGATACAGGACTACGATTTCCATTCTGCTGTAGGAACAAAATATTTTTACGAAAGAAATTACGTCAAAGCTCTTCCCCATCTTAAATATTGTTTTGAAAATGGCAGCCATCAGGAAAAACTAGCATTCTCTGAAAAGCTTGCAGAGTCATATTTCAATACCAACAATCATGATGAAGAGATGTTTTACATTCAATATCAAGCAAAAAGCAACTCCGCTGAAATCAGGAAAACACCTCTTAAATTAGATTTAGAAAAATTATATGACATAAACAATAACATCGTTAATAATAAAATTGATGTCGCACAAGAAAATAACAGTAAACACATTATTATAATTGTAATTATTTTCACGATAATTATATCTATTGTCATTGTCACATTCAGCAGAAACAAAAAACAAGACCAGGAAAAAATACGTTCTGCACAAAAGACAATAGACGGAAACAAGGAAATAATAGAATCAAAAGACAAAATCATCAATAACATTTCAAAGAAACTCAATGATTTAACACCTAACGAAAATTTCGATGAGGCATATAATCGTTTCTGCGAAAGTAATATCTACAAGAAAATCAAGTCATCATTAGACGGCATTACAATCTTGACAAAAAACGTTCAAGACTACAGCAAGCTTCAGTTATCAAACAAAGACATTATAACTCTCACAAAAACTTTTAACAACTGTTTCCCAAAAGCGATTCATTCTTTAAAGGAAGAATTTCCAAGCATCACAACCAGCGACATTAAATTCGTAGTTCTTAATTTCATGCATTTGAACAATGTAGAAATCGCTGTTCTTTTGGGTTTGACATACGGAGCTGCTAATAAAAGAAGTAACAAAATCAAAAATATTTTTAACATCAAAGAAGATTTAACACAGTTTCTATTAACATTCACAAAATCGAACTTCTAAGGAAATCATTTTCACATCTTTTTGATTTAAAGATTATTACAAAGATTTTGTCGATACATTTCCACAAAATAAAAGTTAAAATTTATTGACATTTCTCAAAGTATGAGTATCTTTGCAGCATAAATTTTAACTAAAAAATGAAAAGAATACTCACATTTATTTTATTGTGCGTTTTATCGGCACAAATCGTAGCACAAGAGAAAAATATCAACTCTTTTATTTCTTACGGAACATTTAATGTAACTAGCAACAACTCCCCTTATTTAGAAACTTACATCACCTTCGATTGTAACAGTTTGACATACGTAAAGCAATCTAATGGTCAATATGAAGCTGCTATCAATTTGACGGTTATATTTAAACAAGGTGAGTCTATCAAAAATTATGACAAATACACTGTCACAAGTCCACAAATTGCAGACACAACAAATGTTGATGGTTTCTTCATGGACATCCAACGTTATTCATTGCCAAACGGTGAATATCAAATGGAAGTAACAATCGAAGATGCAAACAACAAAAGAGAGAAACCACTCAACGTCAATGAAAC
>JAZRNQ010000127.1:0-3391 GCA_045648285.1 Bacteroidales bacterium
CGATGAATCAATGTATGGAGTGGCCTTGTTGTGGCGCGAAGATAAAGAAGATGGTTTTATGGATAGCGTTGATGGTTTTATGTTCTTCGAAACCGGAATGGAATATATTTATAAGGAAGTGGCGGAGGAATATGAGTTGAATTCAACATTGTTCCTGTCTTTCGACGAAATGTCTGTCGTTGAACTGATGCCGTTCATCCGTACTTTCCTCTTGAAAAAGATTAAGGTTGAAGACAATGCCATCGAACTGCATAATGAATTCCACGATATACAGAGAGAGTATAAATGAGAATTCATAATGCATAATGCATAATTCATAATTATAGACTAATGGCAAAAGGCAAACGCACCATTGAGCTTTTTCGGTCGCTGAGCTTGTCGAAGCGCCGGTGATACCTTCGACAGACTTTCTTCGATCCATTCATGGCAAAGGTGAACGAACTCGGTTATGAGTTTGAAGTCGTAGGTAAAGAAATAAGTGATTCTTATTAAATGATTGATAATAAAAGATAAAAAATAAAAGGAGGATGCCGAAAATCCTTAATAGAGTAGGCTTTATTTTTAAAAAATTATAGTTATGGGAGCAAGTGCAAATAATGAAGTAACTCAAGAAAGAACAGAAAAGGAAGTAAAATGGTTTGTCAATATATCTGTGATATATAATAATGGCAGAACAAATGTCACACTTAAAGGCCTTGACGCTCCAACAGAGAGCGAGATTTTGAAGGCGTTATACAAAAAGTATGGGCGTGGTGCAAAATTTTCAGATATCAAGATAAATTATAAAGGTCAAAACACTGATTATTGATAATGTGTGATGTTCTTTCAATATTTGATACAAACTCCATTATCGGTGATGCTGTATTAAGTTGGAAACCATACAAGAATGGCGATGATATAGTGTGGAAGTTCTCTCCTGAAGAATGGCATAAAATCGCTTTTGACATCGACTCGGAAGAGCAACTACAGAATTTGTTTGATTCGTATCCTTATAGAATCAGAGGTTTTGTCTTGTACGAAAATGCGACGGCTAATCCAGTGGGGTTTGTATATGTCTTAAAAGAGCGTAAGGCTTTAAACACAGTATCTATACATGGCGGAGGGTGGAATAACACTATGACTTCCACCCTTTTCCATTATCGGGGAATGATGCTGATGATAGAAGCGGTCTTGTCGCAAGGCGTCAAAGTCAGAACAGCGTGTCTTGTCACCAATGAACGTGCATATCGTTTCTTGCGTAGCATCGGTTTCGTGAAATATCGTACGACTGCAGATGTGATAAAAATGTGGATAAACGAGAAACGATTGCATAACAGCAAAATATATCAGCATTTCTATAAAAAATAATTTAATTCAAACAATATTAGTCGTAAAAGTTAATATTATGGGTTCATATAAAAATGCAATTACAATAAAAGAGGTTTTAAATAATATCGCTGTAAATAAGTATTTGATTCCTGCTATTCAACGTAAATATGTATGGACAACAGAACAGATTGAAGCTCTTTTTGATAGTATAATGAGAGGCTATCCTATAAATTCTTTTATGTTCTGGAAAGTCGCAGATGATGAAATTAAAGAAAACCTAATGTTTTATGAGTTCCTTAGAACATACGATGAGTTGAATGGAAAAAATAACAAACATATAGATACTAAAGCATTAGGTGAATTTGAGGCTATAATAGATGGTCAACAACGACTTACAAGTATATATCTTGGATTGTGTGGCAGTTATTCATGTAAAGTGCCTCGAAAGAATATTACTGAAGAGAAACATCTGTATTTAGATATTTCAAAAGAGTTGCTTGAAGAAGATGAGCGTAACATGCTTTATAATTTTGCGTTTCTGTCAAAAAGTGATTTGAAGAAAGAAAAGGAAAAAAATCCAGAGTCTCTATGGTTTAAGGTAAATGATATCCTTTTTTATAAGGAAGAAGAAGATGTTTCAGATTATTTCGAAGAACATAATTTGACGAAAGATAATTTTGCAAATTATAGATTTGCGAGTAAAACTTTAAAGAAATTATATAGGATAGTATTCAAAGATGCTATCATAAATTATTATGAGGAAGACTCGCAAAAAGAAGAAGAGGTATTGGATATTTTTGTGAGAACCAATAGTGGCGGAACAAAATTAAGTTTCTCCGACTTATTGATGTCTAAAACGACTTCGCAATGGGAAAACAAGGATAAGGATGCAAGAAAAGCGATGGAGGAACTGGAGAAGAAAGTGTATGATTGTGGATTTAAAATAAACACTGACTTTATTCTGAAGACATGTTTATTCTTGTTCAATGACAATATCAAGTTCCAGATAAAGAATTTTAAAGTCGATATGATTAAAAAGTTTGAAGATAACTGGGATAGAATAGATGATTCTATTGTCGCAGCATTCAACTTGCTTAAATCGTGGGGATTCAACGAATCGAACTTGACATCAAAAAACGCTGTCATTCCTATTGTTTTTTACATATATACAAAAGGAATTGAAACCGAGATAACAAAACCTACTTACGATGAAGACGAGAAAGAACAGATTCGCAAGTGGCTTTGCCTGTCTTTGCTTAAAAAAGTGTTCGGCGGTCAGTCTGATACAATTTTGACAAAAATCAAAAGTGTCATGAATGAGACTGAAGAGAAGGGTTTTCCATTGGAAGACATTAAAGAAGCGTTCAAAGGTAATCCTACTAAAAATTTATATCTTACATCAGATTATATAGATAGTTTGTTGCATACTGATATTGATGATCCTTATTGCTATTCAATATTGTCGTTGCTGTATGCTCACCTCGATTATAATAATAAGCGTTTCCATAAAGATCATCTTCATCCGAAAAGTTATTTCACAGGTCTTAGAAAAAAAGATGACATGGATGAAGAGACTTACAAGTTCTATAAAAATAAAGCGAATTACAACTCGGTGGTTAATTTGCAGTTGCTAAATGGATATGTCAATGAGTCTAAAAACGCCACTTCATTGAAGGAATGGGTTGAGAAAAATAAGATAGATAAGAAATTTCAGCTTATTCCTGAAAATGTAAGCTTGGATATAAAGGATTTCAAGATTTTTATTAAAGAAAGGGAAGCCTTGCTTAAAAAAAGATTGTTGGAAGTTGTTGGATATGTGGATGATAATGTTGAAGAAAATTAGAATATAAATGAAGGAGAAAATGGAAAATTTAATAGAATCTCAGCGTAAGTTGTGCCGTGAGATTGCACAAGAGGTGTTTTCTTTGTATGGAGATGACGATACAAGTACGTATGGCGAAGCTCTTTGCAAATATAAAGAAAGTAAGCAAGCAGAACTTGATAAGAAGTCAGAAATGGATGGTTCGCCAAGAGTTTGCCTGCAGAAAATAAATTCGACATTCATACTCGGATGGCAGAAACA
>JAZRNQ010000128.1:0-5342 GCA_045648285.1 Bacteroidales bacterium
GCGGATTCAATACAATAAAAACTCAAAATCTCAGAAACTCAAAAATGAAAATAGAGCCGATTTCTCGACTCTATTTTCTTATATCATTGAACATATTTATATGTTCTACAACTTTTCTGAGGTTTTGAATTTTTGAATTTCTGAATTTTATTTAGCACGGCTTGTTCTCAATCCGTAAACGAATATCACGACGAAGCAGATGAATGGAAGTATGAATGAGAAGTTCACTGCCGGGAGACCAGCGACTGTTTCCATATCGATAATCATGCCTTGAAGTGGAGGCATCAACGCGCCGCCGACGATAGCCATGACTAAGAATGCTGCGCCTAATGAGCTGTCTTCTATGCTGACGTTTTCCAAAGCGATACCGTAAATAGTTGGGAACATAAGCGACATGAAGACTGAAATAGCCATCAAGCAGTAAAGACCCATGACGCCGTCAATCAATATTGTTCCTGCAGAAGCGAGCATCGCACCGATGGCGAAGAACATTAACAACTTACGAGAGTTGACATATTTCATCAAGAAGGTGCTGATGAAACGACCGCACAAAAACATTCCCATCGCGATGATGTTATACAACTGAGCTGTAGCCTTGTCGATGCCGAGACGGTCAGCATATTGGATGATGAAAGTCCATGTCATGATTTGAGCAGCCACGTAGAACAACTGAGTGATGACACCTTCACGATATACCTTATTAGAGAAAAGACGACTTAATGTGCCTTTGTTATTAGCATTTTCTTTTGTTTCATTATTTTGATTTTTCACAAAAATAGCGATGATGACGAAGACGAACAGCACCACGCAACCTAATGCGACGTATGGATTACGGATGATGTCGAGGTCGTGTTCGCGTATTGAGAGTTTAGTCATTTCATCGAGGTTAGAGAATCCCACCTCACGCACTGCTGCAGTATCCGATTCAAGTTTGGCGAGCACTATTCTTGATGCTACGAACATACCCATAAGAGAACCGATTGGGTTGAACGCCTGAGCGAGGTTGAGACGACGTGTTGAGGTCTCTTTGCTGCCCAACGACAAGATATAAGGATTTGCTGTTGTTTCGAGGAAAGCGAGTCCGAAGGTGAGGACGTACAATGAGACGCAGAAGAATCCGAACTCCTGACGGTTAGCTGCAGGGATGAACATAAACGCTCCGATGGCGTAGAGTATGAGTCCCAATAAGATACCTTTTTTGTAGCTATAGCGGCGAGCGAAGAGAGCCGCAGGTATCGCCATCGTGGCATAGCCGCCGTAGAATGCGAATTGTACGAGCGATGCTTTTGCGGCTGACAGCTCCATCACGGTCTGGAACGCAGCGACCATAGGATTGGTGATGTCGTTGGCGAAGCCCCACAAGGCAAATAAGGATGTTATCAAAATGAATGTCAAGAGATACTTCTTCTCGACGAGTCTGGATTGTAGATTTTGTGTCATATTTTTTTTACTTTGAACTTTGAACTTTGAACCTTGAACCTTGAACCAAGATTGCTGAATTAATATTTCACAAAGATAATAAAAGGCTAAAGGCTAATGACAAAAGGCTAAAGATTTTTTTATCAAATCTGTCGTCCTTTCAGGACTTTGATTCTACATGGTTCATGTTTGCAGGGATTCCGCACTATGTGCTTCATCACCTGCCTGGGAACTGTCGCACCTTCGGCGCTATTTCAGAAACTTAGAATCTTAGAACTTTAGAATTCTAGAACATTAGAAACTAAGAAACTTATAGTCTCGGTGACTTGGTGACTTAAAAAAAAGTCACGTAGTGACGACAGTCTCCAGGCAGGTATGGAGAGCGAAGCTCGGAATGCCTGCAATAAATACCGGATATAAATCAGAGTGCCGAAGGTACGACAGAAGATTAGATTTCACACCGATAAAAAACAAAAAAAGGACGCGATAAATCACGTCCCTACAACTCCTAATTAGAAAGTCGCACATCTGTACGCCTCTATACGAAACAATCCTCATACCCTCAATTCCTTAAATCCTCAACTCCACACTCCTAATTCCTAACTCCTAACTGAACCAAGATGTTTCCCATCGCAGTGGCTTCCACTTCGCCTCTTATCACCTCGCAGCCTGTGTGTTCTGCAGTGAGTTGGTTAAGTAGCTGATTCCTTGAGCCGCCACCAACGATATAAATCTTATTGATTTTTTTGTTTGTACAACATTCCATCTGTGTCTTCACCTCGGCATATTTCTTTGCCAATGAGATGCAGATACATCTCATGAAGTCGCCTTTGGTGACAGGTAGCTCTTCATTATTTTCTTTGAGATATGATAATATCGCTTCCGACATCTTCTCTGGATTCATAAAACGAGCGTCGTCGACATTGAATGATGAATTAAATTCTGACTGCTCAGCTTCTTTCACTAACTCGGAATAGTCGCATTTGTAGCCCTCTTGTTCCCATTCCTTGACGAGCTGTTGTATGAGCCAGAGTCCGGTGATGTTTTTGAGGAAGCGTATCCTTCCGTCTGTCATGCCTTCGTTGGTGAAGTCGGATTCTAATGCTTCTTTTGATATGATTGGTTCTTTTGATGGTGTTCCCATGAGCGACCATGTGCCGGAGCTGATGAAAGCCCAGTCTTCGTTGGTGTCGCTGATGGAGGCGACGGCACTTGCGGTGTCGTGCGAGCCGACAGCGATAACATTGAGGTTGCCACCCACTTCTTCGGCGAGCTCATCGCGAAGTCGTCCTATCACAGTGCCAGGATAAATGATTTCCTGCATCAAGTGTTTAGGCAATCCTAGTCTGTCGAAGATGACATCGTCCCACTGATGTGTCAGTGAGTTCATCAGCTGCGATGTCGAAGAGATGGTGAATTCGTTATAACATTTTCCTGTGAGGAAATAGTTGAACAAATCTGGCATGAATAATAATTTTTTGGCGCGTATGACGTTGTCATACGCCATATTTGTATCAGCCTTGCAGGCTGTTTTGGTAACAGCACTTAATAATTGATATGCCGTGTTTATCTCCATGAATTGATTAGCAGCGAGCTTGAAATATTCTTCTTTTGGAAGTTTCTGAAATGCTAGTTCTAACATCCCTTTGGTCCTGTCGTCGCGATAGCATATCGGTGTCGAGATGAGTTTTCCGTCTTCGTCAAGAAGTCCGTAGTCGACGCCCCAAGTGTCGACGCCGATGCTTTCAATTTCGTCACCGTATTTGGCAAAGGCTTTCTTCAGACCTGTCTTCAACTCATTGAAAAGAGCCTCGAAATCCCAACGCAGATGACCGTCAATCATCTTTTGATTGTTCTCAAAACGATGTATTTCTTCTAATTGTATAGACGCAATATTTTGCGTCTCTACTGTTCCTACGATAACACGACCGCTGCCAGCACCAAAGTCAGCTGCTAAAAATCTTCTCATATTATTTTTTCTTACCTAAAACGTAAACGTCTAAATCTTCAATCTCTTCTTGTGTCAAAGTAGAATAATTGCCACCTGACTGTACTATTATTCTGCAAGCCATCTCGAAGAACATCGCGCGTTCAAAGACCTCGTCGAAGTTCTTGCCACATACCACCTGACCGTGGTTTGTCATGAGACATGAGTTATGGTCTTTCATCGCTTCAAGAACAGCTTTTGCTAATTCAGGAGAACCTGGTCTGTAATAAGGTATGACAGGAATCTCTCTTCCGACATGGATTGGAATCTCAGCTGTGACGTTGAAGTTTGTTGGTTTTTCTTTCATGCAAGCTATCGCTGTGGCATATTCCGATTGGAAGTGGAACACCACATTGACTTCTGGACGTTGGCGCATGATACCGAGGTGGAAGGTACTTTCCATTGAAGGCTTCACGCCATTGAGAAATTCGCCAGTCTCGATATTACAGAGAGAGATGTTTTCTTCTTTTAATGTTGGAACCCAAGAGCCTGTTCCTGAAACGAGAGCGAGGTTGTCGTCGATACGCCATGAGAGATTACCGCTGCTGCATAAAGTCAAGGCAGCATCACCATAACGATGAGCCTGCTTCAAAAATTCTGTATAATGTTTTTCGTCTATGATACTCATGATGTTATTTTTTAGGTCAACAGACAACGGACAACAGTCAACAGACAAGGTCCACGTCTGCAATATTTTTCAATTATCAATTTTCAACTGCTGTGAGCCGAGGGCTGTGAGCTATGGGCTTTTATTATCATCTTTTTACTCACTTCACGAGAATACATTTTCAAAAGTTCAACTGCCTTAGCTCAAAGTTCAAAGCTCAAAGCTCAAACAATCACCTCACAAAGATACAAAGAACTTGCGTAATAATGACATGATGAGGGTAAAATTTGATAAGTGGTTGGTACATATACCATTTTATATTATCCACCATATTGCTAATTTCGGCAGAAGGAGCATCTTTAATCTCTTTCATATACCCTACAACAGCCACAAAGAACGCTTGTTTTTTCTATCATTGCACTGACGAAGGTAATCATTTTTTCTCGTTGGAAGAAAAATACGGGAATGAGATTAATTGTCAAGTAGTTTTTGTTTTGTTCCGCTATGTTCTACATATCGTTCATTAACTCTGTAATTTTTTTTGCAACCACAGAAATGAGTTATGAATCAGGCAAATATAAAGGTGTCGTTCTACCTCAAAAAGAGCAAAGTAGATACCAAAGATAATTGCCTTGTAATGGCAAGGTTGAATGTTGGCAAGTACTCCGAGACGACATTCGGTGTGAAATTGGTGTCGTATACGGTGTAGCACTCAGCGAAACACTATCCATACATCGGTTATGGGCACAAACCTCTGCCACACGAAAACCTGACAGCAGATATTACCGAGAAGCAAGCAGATTCGTTGCTCAGAGCCGACCTATTGGAGCGATACAAATATTTCCGACAGTATGGGAAAGATGCTCTGCTACTAATGGTTTTGGCTTACAATGTAGGACATTCACGCTTGCTTGGCTATGGCAAACACCCGAAGAGTAACCTTATCAAGAAAATCGAGTCCGGCGACAGGGATATTTAAGAGGAGTATATCTCGTACCGTTGCTACAAAGGCAAGCCCATCCCCAGTATCGAACGCCGCAGAAAAAGAGAGTATCAATTGCTGTATATCTCGTAGCCGTTATTTAAAGAGCCTTCCCTTAAGTGTATCATCTTAAATCGTTTATCACGCTTATGGCAACAATTAAAGTAAAACTACGCTCGTCATCAGTCACAGGGCGTACAGGAACTATATATTATCAAGTGACTCATCGTAGAGCGACACAACAGATAACAACCAATATCCGATTGCAGCCTGACGAATGGGATGCAATAGGTGAGCAGGTTGTTATAAGTGTTGCTGACAAAAGCATTATTCAGAATCGTATAGAT
>JAZRNQ010000129.1:0-6906 GCA_045648285.1 Bacteroidales bacterium
TGGCAATGTTAATCCTTATTATGAAACACGTTATATCAGCCAAGACGGAGATAGGATTTATGAAGTTATTGATGGCGAACGCTATCTGCTTTACGACTTCAGCAAAAAGATTGGAGAATATTGGCTTTTAACACATTATAATGATTATGATGCCGAAAATGTGGCTGATACTGTATTTGTTAAAAACATAACAGAAATCACATTGGAAGATGGAAGTACGAGAAAAATGTTCGAGACCTCCGCATTCAATACTGGTTCCGCGGTATATTGCACAAACATAATAGAAGGAATAGGACTGGATAAATCTTTATTCCCATTCTATCAGCTGGTAGGGCCTCCTCCATGCAGAAATACTGGAATACGCTGCTATTCTGAAGACGGTGATTATCTCATAAAGTCAGATGTAGAATGTGATTATGAAGGATTTCCAACAGATGCATCAATAAATGAATCAGAAAAAGAGAAAATAATGGTCGTACATCCAACTCTTTTCTCAAACAACGAAACGATTTCCATCAGTTCAGATTCTGAGATTAAAGATGTGAAAATGATGGATATGCTTGGAAGAAAGATTGATATTTCACTCTATCAAACAGACGAATTTTCATATCAAATCAGTTTGAAAGAAAGATGCAACTCTGGTGTTTATTTGATATTGGTCGAAACTAAAAACGGAGTTTGTTATGAAAAAGTGGTTTTGCAAGATTAACATGCTGGCATCTACTTCTACAACATCAGATGCGATAAGCGGAAAACTTGTTAAAGGGAATTGAGGATTTGAGAATCTGAGGATTTGAGGAATTGAGGAACTGAGGATTTGAGGAAATCAAATCCCTCATACCCTTATACCCTTAATTCCTCATACCCTTAATTCCTTCATCAAAAAAAATAACTCCTAATTATAATTAATTCCTAATTTTTCTTATCTTTGTCGCTTATAAAAAAAATAATCAAAAGTTATAGATATATGAAAGGCTCGTACAAAGAGTATAAGAATTTGAACCTCACCAATATCGCTAAAGAGGTTCGTAAATACTGGGAAGACAACGACGTTTTCCAAAAGAGTTTAGACAACCGTAAAGATGGTCCAGCATTCGTATTCTACGAAGGTCCACCGTCAGCAAACGGAACTCCTGGTATCCACCACGTTATGGCTCGTACCATCAAAGACATCTTCTGCCGTTACCAAACTTTAAAAGGCAAGAAAGTTTCTCGTAAAGCTGGTTGGGACACTCACGGTCTCCCTGTAGAACTCGGAGTTGAAAAGAAACTCGGCATCACCAAAGAAGACATCGGCGTGAAAATCAGCGTCGACGAATACAACAAGGCTTGCCGCGAAGAAGTCATGAAATATAAAGACTTATGGGACGAACTCACACGTACCATGGGTTACTGGGTCAACCTCGACGATCCTTATATCACTTTCACAAATGAATATATCGAGACCTTATGGTATCTCTTATCAGTGATTTACAAGAAAGGTCTCCTCTATAAAGGTTACACTATCCAACCTTATTCACCAGCAGCTGGTACAGGCTTAAGCTCACACGAACTTAACATCCCTGGTTGCTACCGCGACGTCAAAGACCTCACATGTACAGCATTGTTCCGCGTCAAAGCTGAACAAACAACAGTGAAAGCTAATCCTTTCGGCGTTGACGTTCCTTTCAACAGCATCCAAATCGCTGCATGGACAACAACACCATGGACCTTGCCTTCAAACACAGCATTGTGCGTCGGCAACAGCATCGACTATAACCTCGTAAAGACTGTCAACCCAACAAACGGCGAACTCGCTTACTTCGTATTGGCAACACCATTGATGGGCGCATTCTTCCCAAGCGAAGCTGAAAAACCTGCTTTCGAAGACTATAACGTAGGCGACAAGAAACTTCCTTACGAAGTCCTCGGCACATGCAAAGGTAAAGACCTCGTCGGTTTGGAATACGAACAACTCATCCCATGGGTCAACCCTGGTGAAGGCGCATTCCGCGTCATCCACGGCGACTACGTCAGCACAGAAGACGGTACAGGTATCGTTCACATCGCTCCTACTTTCGGTGCAGACGACGACCGCGTAGCAAAACAAAGCGGTATCCCTCCACTCCAAATGATAGACAAAGAAGGTAAGGCTCAGCCAATGGTTGACAAGACAGGTAAGTTCTTCCTCATCGAAGACCTCGACGCAGAATTCGTAAAGAACTGCATGGACGTTGAAGCTTATCGTCCTTACGCTGGTCAATACGTAAAGAATGCTTTCGATGCAACAAAGACAGAGAAAGACAAGTCATTAGACGTCGACATCGTTGTCTTGTTAAAAGAAGAAGGCAAACTCTTCAAGAGCGAAAAACATACTCACAACTATCCACACTGCTGGAGAACCGACAAACCTGTTCTCTATTATCCATTAGACAGCTGGTTCATCCGCAGCACCGCTTTAAAAGACAGAATGATAGAACTCAACAAGACTATCAACTGGAAACCAGAAGCAACAGGTACAGGTCGTTTCGGCAACTGGCTCGAAAACCTCGTCGACTGGAACTTGTCACGTTCACGTTACTGGGGAACACCATTGCCAATCTGGAGAACAGAAGACGGTACAGAAGAAGTATGTATCGGCAGCGTCGCTGAACTCCGCGAGAGAATCGACGAGTCAGTGAAAGCAGGTTTCATGACAGAAAACCCTTACGCTTCAGAAGACTATACAAAATTCGACTTACATAGACCTTATATCGATAACGTTATCCTCGTCTCATCAGACGGAAGAAAGATGTTCCGTGAGCCAGACCTCATCGACGTATGGTTCGACTCAGGCGCAATGCCTTACGCACAAATCCATTACATGGGTGAAGAAGGTAAACTCAACGACGAGACATTCCCAGCTGACTTCATCGCAGAAGGCGTCGACCAAACACGTGGCTGGTTCTTCACATTACACGCTATCGCTACAATGATTTCTGACTCTGTTTCTTACAAGACAGTTATCTCTAACGGCTTGGTATTGGACAAGAACGGCAACAAGATGTCAAAACGTCTCGGCAACGGCGTCGACCCATTCGAAGCAATAGAAAAATACGGCGCTGACGCAGTACGTTGGTATATGATTACCAACTCACAACCTTGGGACAACCTCAAGTTTGACGCAGAAGGCGTTGACGAAGTACGTCGTAAATTCTTCGGAACATTATACAACACATACGCATTCTTCGCATTGTATGCTAACATCGACAAGTTCGATTTCTCTGAAGCAGAAATTCCTTACGAAGAACGCCCAGAAATCGACAGATGGATTTTATCAGAACTCAACTCATTGATTGAAGAAGTTGACAACGACTACAACAACTACGAACCAACAAAAGCAGGTCGTGCTATAGCAGAATTCGTAGACGCTCACTTGAGTAACTGGTACGTACGTCTCTCACGCCGTCGTTTCTGGAAGAGCGATGTCACATCAGACAAGACTTCAGCATATCAGACATTATACACATGTTTGAATGTTTTGGCTAAGATTTCAAGCCCTATCGCTCCATTCTTCGCAGAACGTTTATATCAAGACTTGAACGCAGCTACAGGACGCGAAGTAGCTGAGTCAGTTCACCTCACCGACTTCCCTAAAGCAAATCCAGCTCTTATCAACAAAGACTTGGAAGAAAGAATGGAAATGGCACAACTCGCTTCTTCAATGGTATTGTCATTGAGAAAGAAAGCTAACATCCGCGTTCGTCAGCCATTATCAAAGATTATGATTCCTGTCAACTCAGAAAAAGAACTCGAACAATTCAAGAAAATCGAGCAACTCATCCTTTCTGAAGTTAACGTCAAGGAAATAGAATATTTGACAGCCGACAAGAACATCTTGGTCAAGAAAGTTAAGCCAAACCTCAGAAACTTAGGCCGTCGTTATGGCAAGATGATAAAACAAATAACACAGTTCTTCGCTGAGATAGAACAAGAAACTATCAGAACTTTCGAAAGCGTAGGTTATTTGGACATCACATTAGACGGACAGGATTTACACCTCGAACTTGATGACGCTATCATCACAACAGAGGACATCCCAGGTTGGGCAGTGACAACACAAGATGACTCAACAGTAGCTTTGGACATCACAATCACTCCAGAGTTGGCAGAAGAAGGTTTGGCAAGAGAAATCGTCAACAGAATCCAAAACATGAGAAAAGACGGCGACTTCGAAGTTACAGACCACATCATCTTGACAATAGAAAAGAACGACAATATTAATAATGTTGTTGAAAAGTATAAAGAATATATCTGTTCAGAGACTTTGGCAACATTGAATATGGTTGATAATATTGGCGAAAATATTGAAGAATTAGAACTTATAGATAATATCTCTGTTAAGATAAAAATTAACAAGAATTAAGAAATAATTTCTTGTACTATACAATATTTATTATTAACTTTGACGGCATAATTAAGAAAATCAATTAAAATTCAAGAGATATGGAAGAGAACTTAAATAATACTCAAGAGAAAGTCAGATATTCTGACGAGGAGCTTGCTGAATTCAAAGAATTATTATTAGAAAGATTGGCAAGAGCACGTAGAGATCTTGAATTGTTAAATGAACATGTTGCCGGCAAAGGAAATAACGCTGACGACACTGCTCCTACCTTTAAGATCTTGGAAGAAGGTTCAAGCGTCTTGTCAAAAGAGGAAAATAGTCAGTTGGCAGCACGTCAGTATAAGTACATTCAAAACCTAGAAAATGCGTTAGTACGCATTGAGAACAAGACTTATGGTGTATGTCGTATGACAGGCAAATTGATCCCTAAGGAAAGATTGCGTGCCGTACCACATGCTACCTTAAGTGTTGAAGCTAAAATGGGACAAAAGAAATAATGAAGAAACCACTGATAGTCATTTTTCTTGTCTTGCTCATCGACCAGATTTCAAAATTCTGGATTAAGTTGAATATGACAATAGGTGAAAGTTTCTCAGTATTGGGAGATTGGTTTCAGATTTATTTTATAGAGAACAACGGCATGGCTTTTGGCTGGGAGTTCGGGGCGCAGTATGGTAAACTCGCGCTCAGCATCTTCCGGATAATAGCCGTGGCGTTGTTGTTTTATTTCATCTATTATCTCAGCAAGAAGAAAATAAAATTCGGTCCTTTGTTCGGCATATCGCTGATTGCAGCAGGTGCCTTAGGCAATATCATCGACGGTATGTTCTATGGCATGATATTCAGCGAAAGCACATTCTATGATGTAGCTACACTCTTCCCTGAAGGCGGCGGCTACTCGGGATTCCTGCAAGGTAAAGTCGTTGATATGCTTTACTTCCCATTATTCACATTCCCAGAATGGATGCCATTCTTCGGAGGTCAGATATTCTTCAGCCCTATCTTCAATATTGCAGATAGTGCAATAACAATAGGATTTCTATACCTCCTGATATTCCAATGGAATTTCTTGAAAAACATTGACAATTTAGACGCTGTAACAGATTTATCATGAGTGAAGAAAAATACGGTCGTATCGTACAGATAATTGGCCCAGTGATTGACGTCGCTTTCGAGGACGAGTCACATCTGCCAAACCTCTTGGACGCTCTTGAAATAGAACGTGCCAACGGAGAGAAACTCATCACCGAGGTACAACAGGACATCGGAGAGAACACCATGCGCACCATCGCCATGGATTCTACCGACGGACTTCGTAGAGGCATGAAGGTACGCTGCCTTGGCGCACCAATCTCAATGCCTACAGGTGAACAAGTTAAAGGTCGTCTCTTCAACGTCATCGGTGATTCTATAGATGGTCTCAATAAAGTAGAGTCAACAAGACGCAACAGCATACACCGCGAGCCTCCTAAATTCGATGAACTCTCAACGAAACAGGAAGTGCTGTTCACTGGTATCAAAGTCATCGACCTTATCGAGCCTTACGCTAAAGGAGGTAAAATCGGTTTGTTTGGTGGCGCCGGCGTAGGTAAGACCGTTCTCATCATGGAACTTATCAACAACATCGCTAAGTCATATTCAGGTATGTCTGTATTCGCTGGCGTTGGTGAACGTACACGTGAAGGCAACGACTTGCTCAGAGAAATGCTTGAATCTGGCGTAATCAAATACGGCGACGAATTCATGAAATCTATGGAAGAAGGACGCTGGGATCTCGATAAGATAGATTACGAAGAACTCAAAAAATCACAAGCTACTCTCGTCTTCGGTCAGATGAACGAGCCTCCTGGAGCACGTGCGCGTGTAGCATTAAGCGGCCTCACCATGGCAGAATATTTCCGCGACGGCGACGGAGAGACAGAAGGACGCGACATCTTGTTCTTCATCGATAATATCTTCCGTTTCACACAAGCCGGCTCCGAAGTGTCAGCACTCCTCGGACGTATGCCTTCAGCAGTAGGTTATCAGCCAACATTGGCATCAGAGATGGGCTTGATGCAAGAGAGAATCACCTCAACAAAGAACGGTTCTATCACATCAGTACAGGCAGTCTACGTGCCAGCTGACGACTTGACTGACCCAGCTCCTGCAACGACATTCGCTCACCTCGACGCTACTACAGTGCTCAGCCGTAAGATTTCAGAACTAGGAATCTACCCTGCCGTAGATCCTCTCGAATCAACATCAAGAATATTATCAGCCGACATCGTAGGAGAAGAACATTATAACACTGCTCAACGCGTAAAGAACATTCTACAACGATATAAAGAGTTACAAGACATCATCGCCATTTTAGGTATGGATGAATTGTCGGAAGAAGATAAGCTCACTGTGAGCCGCGCACGCCGCGTACAACGCTTTTTATCGCAGCCTTTCCATGTCGCTGAGCAGTTCACTGGCATGAAAGGCGCATTCGTCAGCATAGAAGACACCATCAAAGGATTTAACATGATTATGGACGGCGAAGTGGACCAATATCC
>JAZRNQ010000130.1:0-10013 GCA_045648285.1 Bacteroidales bacterium
TTTCAATTTGTATTACATTCCTTTTAGATCTTTGTATAACTGAACTGCATAAAGATCTGTCATGTTTGATATATAGTCTAATACGACTTGAATACGAGAATATAAGTCATCATTGTTGTTTTTGAATTGTTCAGGTATGATAGATAATAGCTTTTTGTTGTATGTCTTTTCTGGATGGACTGCAGCTTGTACAAATTCGTCTAACAATTCACCGATGACGTTGAAACCTGTCAACTCAACCTTAACGACGGATGGATGTTTGTAAATATTCTTTAAAGAGAATTCTCTGCATTTTTCGAGAGCGTTGTTTTCAAATTCTGGTAAATGATGAACAAGGCTTTTTTCAAAGGTACCGTTCATAATTGCATCATAATTGTCAATAAATACCGTTGACACGCAATCGACTAACTTATTGATTGCAGTAGCTCTGAGGAACGACATTCTTTCGTTGTTGTCCGTTACGGTTTCGTATATCTCGTTTTTTCTATTGAAGAACCATATCTCATTTTCTTTGAAGAAAGAAGTGAAGAATGCGTCAATGGTCTCGGTTCTGACAATTCCTCTTTTGTGGGCGTCTTCCATGTCGAGGATGAGGTAGCAGATGTCATCGGCAGCTTCCATCATATAAGAAAGAGGATGTCGTGCGTATGCCAAACTTTCTTCGTCGAGACATGGTATTCCACATCCTTCCATGACTTTTTTGAAAGTGTCTATTTCTGAATGAAATATATTGTATTTCTTTTTGCCTTTTTTATTGTATGAAGGATAAGGATATTTTATCAAGGTTGCTAAAGTGGCGTAAGTCAATGACATACCGCCTTGTCTTCTGCCAGCAAACTGATGCGTCAGTTGTCTGAAAGCATTGGCATTGCCTTCAAAAGAAACTAAGTCGGACCATTGATGTTCTGGTATGAGGCTTTCTAAATCTTTGCCGTTTCCTTCTTTGAAGTAGCTGCTTATCGTCTCTTCTCCGGAATGTCCGAAAGGAGGGTTACCAAGGTCGTGGGCGAGACATGCTGCTGAGACAATAGTGTCGATGTCGTAAACATCATAAAGGAAATCCTTGCCGTATTTGTCGCATAGTTTTTTAGATACTATTTTTGCGATTGAGCGACCGACGCTAGCCACTTCAAGGCTATGTGTCAGACGGTTATGGACCATCTTGCTTCCAGGTAGAGGAAACACCTGTGTTTTGTTTTGCAGACGACGGAAGATATTAGAAAATATGATTCTGTCGTAGTCGCGTTGGAAAGCGTTTCTGATGTCGCTTTTTTTGTAGTCGCTGTGTTCTCTCTGAGCTGAAAGCAATGATTTCCAATCCATCTTGATTATTTTTGAGTTGTTGTTCTTGCGTAAGGTGTTTGGTCTTGTGTTGCAAACATTCCTCTTTTATACTTGAAATAGCCTGCAATACCTATCATGGCAGCGTTATCTGTGCTGAACTTGAATTTAGGAATGAATACTTCCCAGCCGTAGCGTTTGCCGTTTTCGTGCATGGCGTTTTGAAGTCCTGAGTTTGCTGATACACCGCCAGCGATAGCCACTTGCTTGATGCCTGTTTCTTTGGTAGCTTTGATGAGTTTCTTCATCAAGGTCTCAATTATTTCTCTTTGTATTGAAGCGCATAAATCTGCCTTGTTTTTCTCGACAAAGTCTTTGTCTTCTTTTAATCTGTCGCGTAGGAAATAAAGGAAGCTTGTTTTCAAGCCGCTGAAACTGTAGTTGAGTCCTGCAATGTTAGCCTTGCTGAAAGAGAAAGCGTTAGGATTTCCTTCTTTTGCTAATCTGTCGATGATAGGGCCGCCAGGATATGGAAGTCCCATAATCTTTGCAATTTTGTCGAATGCTTCACCTGCAGCATCGTCTATTGTCTTGCCGATTATTTCTAAATCAAAGTAATCGTTGACTTTTATGATTTGAGTGTGGCCACCAGAAACAGCGAGGCATAAAAATGGAAATTCAGGCACTTTGTTGGTCTCGTTTTCCTCCTGTGCGAACAATGCCATAATGTGACCATTTGTGTGGTTAACTTCGATGAGAGGAATGTCCATAGAAAGAGCAAAAGCCTTTGAAAATGAGGTGCCTACTAAAAGTGATCCTAAAAGACCAGGACCGCGTGTAAAAGCTATTGCAGATAACTGATTTTTTGTTATATTTGCGTGTTTTAAAGCAGCGTCTACAACAGGTATGATATTTTGTTGATGAGCACGTGATGCTAGCTCTGGAATGACACCTCCATATTGGCGATGAACTTCTTGGTTAGCAATTATGTTAGATAATACAGTCGTACCTCTTAGTACTGCTGCTGAAGTGTCGTCACATGACGATTCGATGGCTAAAATATATTCGTTCATAAGCATTAAAAGAAAGGACAAAGATACGAAGAATTCAATCATACATAGCATTTTAATTATCATTGCGATAATTTTTGCTCTGTTTGCGAGTATATACGCCGTTATTCTCGACGTAAATGTGCAGAGTATGCTCGCTCGTACAGCCGCTGGTGTCCTTTCTGATCGCTTTGAGACGGAAGTTAAAATCAAGACTTTTTACATAAAACCAAATTTTAGGGTATATGCCGAAGAAGTTCAGTTTAACGATAAGAAGCATAATCCAATGTTTTATGTCGGGAAATTGAATGCAAGATTGTCGATTAGGGATATTACCAGAGAGTTAAGACTTAGAAATCTTGATATTGAAGATATTCTCGTTAATATCATTGAGTATGAGGGCGAAGATATGATGAATGTTTCTGAAATGTTTGCGTCTTCAGAGAAAAAAGAGAAAAACAAGGATTTTAAGACTATATATCTTGATGAGCTTAATTTGAAAGATGGTCATGTGGTGATATGGAACCAAAACAGAGATAAGCCTGAGAAATTAAGCATGGATTATTCTCATCTTGATATTGATAGTATCAATCTTTCGGTCAGAAGTTTGTCGTTTGATGGTGAGGTAGTTAAAGGTTATCTTGATAAGCTTTCTGCGATGGATAAGTGTGGCTTTGATTTGGATGATTTTAGTTCTAAATCACTATTCACGGTATCGTCTCAAGGACTTGACTTCAAGAATCTCAATGTAGAAACACATGCAACGTCGTTGAATATGGATTTGCAATTTCTTTATAAGGAATATAAAAGCTATAGGAAATTTGTTGATTCTGTAATGATAGTTGCTAACATCAGACCATCGCAGCTTACGTTGAGTGATTTGAGGTATTTTTCTCCGACGATGGGTAAGATGACTGACACTCTGCAAATTAGTGGTTTGATAACTGGTTTCGTGAGAGACTTCACTGCCAATAATTTTAATTTTTCCTTTAAAGACAGTACCAATTTCGAGGGAAATGTCAAGATGAAGGGATTGCCTAATTTCTTCGAAACACACATCGTTGGTGATGTGAAGAGGATGAATTTTACGTATGAAGATATTTCTGAGTTCGCGATTCCAACTCCAACAAGAGAAATACCTTTACCTGAGGAATTATCTTCTTTGAAAAACGCTATGTTATCTGGTGAGTTTTACGGCTTCCATAATAATTTTAATACGACATTCAACCTTCATACAAATATTGGTAATATCTACCTTAATGGAGCTTTGAATAATGATTTGAAGATTGTTCCTAAACCTTATTATTTTCTAAAAATACACGCTAATAATTTGAAGGTTAGTGAAATAGTTGGTGTTGATAAAGACATTTCCGTAACGATGATGTCAGATTTACAAGGCGAAGGATTGACAAAGCAGGACCTTGATATGGAAATAACACTGGATATTGACAGGATGAATTTGCTAGGTGAGGAGTTTACTGATTTTTCTATTTTAGGATGTGTTGAGAACCAAAAGGTTATTGCTTCGACAGATCTAAAATCGGAGTTGCTGAATGTTGATTTCAGAGGTTTGATGGATATTTCTTCCGATGTGCCATCCTTCGATGTTAATATGGAAGTCAAAGATGCAGATTTGTATGAGATGAAACTTCTTGACTATGACAAGAAAAGTGTGCTCAGCACTAATGTCAAGGCAAATCTGACAGGTCTTGGCTTGGATAAGATGTACGGCACCATTTCTTTGGATAATACAACATATACAGATAGTCGCGGCGATTATTTCATGGATAGCCTTGATGTTCAGCTGACCGAGAATTACTTTGATTCTAAAGATGTCTTAATTACTAATGATTTCTTTGATATGGATTTGAAAGGTATTGTCAATTTTGCGACAATAGGTAATTCTTTCAAGAATTATATCATGCAGCATTTCCATGTTGATAAGTGGTCTGATAAAGGTGTGAAATTGAAAGATAATACTCAGGATTTTTATGTTAATATGACATTTAAAAATACAGAAACTTTATCTCGTTTGTTAATGCCACAACTTAAAATCAGCGATAATACTAATTTGACGGCGACTTATACATCTGACAAATATCAGTTGTATACGACAATAGAATCGGATGTATTGAAGTATAGTAGTTTGATATTTAATGATGTCTATCTTAAAAATAAAACGGATAAAGATAAAACAACCGCTAATCTTCGTGTCAAAGAATTTATCATCAAAGATAAATCTGAATCTAATCCAATAAAGCTTTCGATGGAAAACCTTGCATTTCACGTAGATGCTCATAATGATAGTCTGTTGTTGGATGTTTCTTGGGATGATGATGTGTCTGATGACAGAAATAAAGGTATTGTTGATGCTTCGTATGTTATGAATAATGCGGGAGGAAGATTACAAGTGTCTGCTTCTGATGTTATTGTCAACGATACGGTGTGGTCTCTGTCTCCAACATGTTATCTTGATTTCAAAAAGAATAAGATATTTATCAATGAATTTGATATTTATACGGCAAATCAGTCAATGAGTGTTGGCGGATATTTCCCTAGAACAAGCAGAGATACTTTATATGTGAAATTTAATAAACTTGATGTTTCTGACTTCGATTTGCTGACATCAAGCAAAGGTATAGACGTGGATGGTGTCATTGATGGAAATGTTAAATTATCAGGTTTGTCTGAAAAGTTCACTCTGTTCTCAAATCTCGATGTGGAAAATTTAGGCGTTAATAAACATGTGATTGGAAATGCGTATGTGGATGCCAACTGGAATGCGCCAGATACATCTATCTACATTGATACGGAAGTTGTTAGGTCTAATTCTGATGATAAGGTATTGTCGTTGGTTGGTAAATATTACACATCCAGAAATGATAATATTGATTTTGATCTTGACTTAAATGACATTGATATTTCAGTCGTAAATAGCTTCACTAAAGGAGTGTTGAGCAGAGTCTCAGGACATCTTAATGCTGATTTAGGCTTGGTTGGCTCTTTGAAAAAGCCAATTATCATAGGCGAAGCTGAGCTTAATAATGCAGCATGTAACATAGATTATCTCAATACTTATTATGCTGTTAACAAAACAGGATATGGTGAAGATAACTCTAATCGTTATATTAGATTTTCTGAAAATAGAATAGATTTCCAAGATATTATTCTAGTCGATACTCTTGATAATATTGCTGTGGCAAAAGGTGTGGTTACTCACGATTATCTCAAGAATTTCAATTTCGATGTGGATGCTACACTTGATAACTTCTTAGGAATGAATATGCTTGGTGATGACAATTCATCATTTTATGGTTCTGTTATAGCAAGCGGTGACCTTAATATTGACGGACCTTTAGAGGATATCGTGATGAATATCAATGCGTATACTATGCCAGGAACTGTTTTGGATATTAGATTGATAAGTACATCCTCTATCAATGATAATTTTATAATTTTTGTTAAGGATAGAGATGATAACGATACGCTTACAACTATCGTTGAAGACAATAAAAAAGATAAGAAATTTACATTGCATCTGAATGCCGATGTTACGCAAGATGCTAACGTTAACATTCATCTGCCATCTAATATGGGTAATATTACAGCAAATGGAACTGGTAACATACGACTAGGTTTGGTGTCGAACCAGTTGTCATTATATGGTGACTACATTATTGATGATGGTGCGTTTAACTTCAATTTGCAGAATCTTGTAAGACGTGATTTTGATATTAAGAGTGGCGGTACGATTACATGGACCGGTCGTGCTGATGATGCAGATATCAATGTGACTGGTAGCTATCGTACCAAGTCTTCTCTTTCATCACTGGGTATAGAGGTAGACTCAACCTCTATGGTTAACAATGTCAACGTAGATTGTATCTTGCATCTGAATGAAAAACTTACTAACCCAACTATCACATTCGGACTTTCATTGCCTAATGCTACAGATGATATAAACAATACTGTTTTCTCAATAATTGATACAACAAACCAAGCTGTTATGTCACAGCAGATTATTTCATTGATGGTGTTGGGCTCGTTCTCGTATTCGAGTTCAAGTATATATAGCATAGGCGCTGCTAACTATTATAATGTTCTGACTAGTTCTTTGAGTAGCTGGCTATCGCAAATTAGCAAGGATTTAGATATAGGTGTGCGATATACTCCTGAAGATAACTTGACGGCAGAAGAACTTGAAGTAGCTCTTTCTACACAGCTGTTCGATGACAGGCTGACAATAGAAGGAAACTTGGGTATGTATAATGGTTTAAGAAATGAAGTGGCAACAGGAACCAGCAATATCGTTGGTGACTTCGATATTACATTGAAATTGACTAATAGGTTGAGCCTTAAAGCTTACAATCACTCGAACCTTAGCAGTAACTATTATTCATATTCGTACGAAGCCTATTCGGATTATACACAAGGAATAGGTATTTCTTATTCGCAAAGCTTTGATAGCATTAAAGAATTATTTGTAAGAAAAAATAGAAATAAGAAAACTAAAAACAAAAGATGAATAAGGGTCAATTTAAATTATATACAGCTTCGGCTGGCTCAGGTAAAACTTATACTCTTGTAAAAGAGTTTCTTATACTTTCCTTGTCTTCTGGTAATCTTTCATATAAGGATATTTTGGCAGTGACATTTACCAATAAAGCTGCTAATGAAATGAAGGCCAAGATGCTCTCATACCTCGATGGATTTATCAATGGTAAGCCTGATGAAAATATGAAGAATGACCTCATCAAGGCCTTGGGGATAGATGAAAACACTTTGATTGAGAGGTCGGAAGTGTTGTATGATAATATTCTGCATAATTATTCTGATTTTAATATATCTACTATAGATAGTTTTATTCAGCAGGTCTCACGCGGTTTCGCTAAAGAACTGAATCTTCCAATGCAATATAAAGTGCTTATCGATGACGATGACCTTCTTGATGGCTTGATTCAATGTATCGATAGCCAAATAGGTGAGGACGATAAGTCTCTCACAGAAATCTTGACGGAATTTATGGAGTTTCAGCTGGATGAGGAGAAGTCTCTGCGCATAGACGCTATGTTGAAAGACTTCGCTACCAAGCTACTTAAAGAGAGTGCATATAAAAAAGGTGAAATCCTTAATATCAGCATGCAGGAATTTTCTGGTGATGAATATCAGAAAATCAAAGAATATCTTAACAATCTTTATAAGAAATGCAAAAAAGAAGTCCTCGATGATGCGAAGGCAATCAAGGACATGGAGGATGAATTTGGCATCGTAACGACAGATTATTTTAAAGGAAAGAATGGATTGCAGTCGATATTGAGGAAGATAGATTCTGATGTCAATGTCAAAACATCATCGCTTGTAGGTGCTATTGTTAAAAGCGTTTTCGATGGCGAAAAGAACTGGTTCTCAACCAAAGGAAATAAACAGGCAATAGCTGATGTTAACAAGTCTGGAGTCGATATCGTCGGTTTGTATAAAAAACTTGTTGCCGACCATAAAAAGATTCATCTCGTCAATATAGTTAGGAATAACTTATACATGTACGCTTTGAGAAGTGTCTTGCTAAATGTTATAAATCAATATACTGACGAAACTAACAAGGTCCATCTCTCAGAGTTTAACAAAAGAATATCTGATATTCTGGGTGATTGCAGCATACCTTTTATATATGAGAAGATAGGTTCTCGTTACAAGCATTTCTTTATTGATGAATTTCAGGATACATCGATTTTGCAGTGGCATAATTTTCTTCCTTTGGTGAATAATGGTCTCTCCGAAGGTAATATGAGCCTTTTAGTCGGTGATGCCAAACAAGCTATATATCGTTTCAGGAGTGGGGAAGTGGAGCAGATTATGAATCTACCTTCGATATATGCTGCAGAGGATAATGATTTTTATGCAGAATGTGAAAATACATTAAGAAGTAGCATGCATAAAGAGTCCTTGAGGTATAATTATCGTTCAAAGAAAAATGTAATAGATTTTAACAATTCATTCTTCAAACTTTCTAAACATAAATTAACATCTGAAAATTACCGCAAAGTATATGACGGTATGGAGCAGCTGTGTAATAAAAAAGATGGTTATGAAGGCTATGTGAGCGTTGAAATTTTCGATATGGATAAGTTCTCTGAAGATACAGAGAAACCTACTAAGCTATATAAAGATGCAGTCAAGCAGTCGATGCTCAATGATATACGTACTCTTAGAGATAAGGGATTTAGATTGAGTGATATTGCTGTTCTCGTAAGAAACAATCATGACGGTTCAGATATCGCTGACTTTCTTTCAAAGAATAATATCCCAGTCATGTCATCCGACTCAATCATGCTGAATTCATCGGATAAAGTAAGACTGATTATTTATACGCTTAGATATTTGCAGGATGACAAGAACGATGTAGCAAAGCTGTCTCTTTCTTTTTACAGAAATATTTGTGCTGGAGCAGAACCGTATAATATTCAAAAAGCATTGAAAGACAGTGCTAATCTTGAAGAGATACAAGAGCTTAGATATAAGTCGTATAGTCTGTATGATTTGTGTTGCGCAATAATTGATAAATATAACTTCAACATTATTGAAGATGAGTTCTTGCAGTATTTCATGAATCATGTTTCGGAATGGCAAAACACTGAGAATAAAGGTATAGATGCGTTTTTGGAACACTGGGACAAGAAGTCTAGTTCTTTGAATCTTAAGATAAATTCTGATATAGATGCCGTAAGCATTATGACGATACATAAATCTAAAGGCTTGGAGTTTAAGGCTGTCATGTATCCTTATGCTTATACCAAAGTGCCTGGTGATTTTAAGGGAGGTGAGAAGTGGTTGCCAACAAAAGATTTTGAAATATTTAAAGATATGCCAGGCATCGACAGTTTCGTCTTACCTATTAATAAAGATACACTACAAGGAACAGTTTTGGAAAGTCATTATTCTGATGAGGTGGAAAAAGCGGCTTTCGACGATTTCAATATAATGTATGTCGCAATGACACGCGCTAAGAATTTGTTGTTTGTTTACACTAATTCAGAAGGTGCTGAAACAGAAGGTTCATATAATTTCTTCGTAGATTATTTTAATGCAGAAGAAGGGAATAATGCTGATTTCGTTGAGGAAGAAGATATTACTTTGATAAAAGACCGATTCGTACGTCATAATAGTGCGATAAGCGAAAAATATGTGTTGGGTGATATTTTGTTTGTAGAAGATAAAAAAGCAAAAGAACAGAATAATATCATAGAGTTGGATTATGGAAACATTCCGCAGACTTCGGAATGGAAGAACTCTTTGGATTTTGAACCTGATCCTACTATGTTTTGGGCAGAAGACGAAGGCGATTATCTGCCTCAGGAATGGGGAAGTCTGGTCCATGATATATTGTCTAAAATCAACACTATCGAAGATGTGGACAATGTGTTGAGTTTTTATGTCAATGAGGGTAGCATCGACAAGCATCAAGCAGAAATATTACATAAACAGTTTGAAAAAATAGTAGAGGTAAAAGAAATCAAAGCCGCTTATTCTAAAGAAGCTGTCATCAGGAATGAGATGGATATTCTGATACACGACAAGTATAATGGCAATGCGATAGTACGTCCTGACAGATATGCTGAACTTGATGATAAGGTGATACTTATAGATTACAAGACTGGTAAGCATCATGAAAAGTACTATGAGCAA
>JAZRNQ010000131.1:0-8594 GCA_045648285.1 Bacteroidales bacterium
TGCAAATGCACTTTCCATAAGAGAAATTGACATTATTACATATCCTGATGTATATGTAAAAAAAGAAGAAGCAAGTTCAGATCCTATTGAAGCAATTCTACAGATCAAACTGCAAAGAGATAAAAAAGACCAGGTATTAAAATTAATATTTGGTGATAATGATATTGAGATATTAAATAAATAGTAACATGGAAAATAACAAAACAGAAGAATCGAAGTTTGAATATTTAGTTCAAAATATGATAGATGCTGGAATAGTGTCATCAAAAAAGCACCTTGCTAAAGAAATAGACCTTTCAGAAGAATATATTGATGAAATTGTTGCTGAATATGAAGGGAAAGAAATGTGGCCAAGTATTTTAATAGGACCTATATCTTCAATGATTCCTGGTTATAATCCTGGATGGTGGTATAAAGGCAATCGCCAACTTGACTTTTTAACAACAAAAGATAACTATAATTACAACGAATCAAAAAAGGGTTTTCGAGAAAGATTTGAAATATTGGCAGATCACGCTGTAACATACAACATATCATCAAATACAGATGATTTTACAGAATCTTTTGGCAAGAACAAATATGATGTGTTTAAAGAATATAATGATTTGTTTTTATCAATTGCTCTTATCAAAAGAAAATTTCCTAACCTCAATGAAAAATGGTTACTCTTTGGCGAAGGTGAAATGTTCAGAAAACATTCCGATTTTACAGAAAATGTAGGGTACTACAATACAATATGTAACTTAGAAAGAGTAGTAACTGATATTGACAAAATATTAGGAGATGGATATGCTGCTTCTCATCCTGAATTTTTAAGCTCTGTGATAAATGCAAGTTCAATACGTCATGCAGGTTCCGAAATAGAAAGTTCAATCAATAGCCTTTATGGTTCATTGGATAGATTAATTATGAACATAGAAGAAAAACTAAACAAATAACCCAATTTTAACACTAAAAAAACGGCTGGAAACCGGCTAAAACATCATAAATTTACAAAAGTAAAATTATAAATAACTGAAAAACAACAAAATAAAAGAGAAATTGTTAAGTCAGAATCTTTGCCGTAATCTTGGGTTCGAATCCCAACCGGATCACAAAATTAAATGAGACTGGCTTAAACAAGTCAGTCTTTTTATTTATATAACATTCATTGATATGGATTTGAATATTTCTTATTGCTCCGACAAGTACCAATACACAATGGGAAAGTCGTTCTACGACAGTGGAATGAAAGACAAACGTGCTGTTTTCAACCTCTTCTACAGAAAAGCACCTGACACAAACAACTGGGCTGTCGTAAGCGGAATCACTGAAGTTTTAGAAGTTATCAAAGGTCTCAACTGCGGTGACGAGAGTTTCTTCGAGCAGTTCCTTCCTGGAGAAAATTACAAAGAAGTGCGTCAATATTTCGCCAATATGAAATTCACTGGCAATGTTTACGCAATGCGCGAAGGCGAAATCGCGTTCCCTACACAGCCTATCATAACAATAGAAGCTCCTATCATTGAAGGACAAGTTCTTGAGACTCCACTCCTATCAATCATGAATCACCAGATGGCTGTGGCAACAAAAGCCTCACGCGTGACAAGAAGTACTACGAAACCTGTCAGTGAATTCGGTAGCCGCCGTGCTCATGGTCCTTGGGCTGCCATCTACGGAGGCAAAGCTGCTCTCATCGGAGGCTGTGCTAACAGCTCCAACATCGTCACTGGAATGACATTCGGTTTCCCTTCAACAGGAACAATGGCTCACAGCTACGTCACTTCTTTCGGATGTAGCATCAAAGGCGAGTTCACAGCATTCGACACATATATCAAAACACATAAGTCGGAAGTACTCATATTATTAATAGATACTTACGACACTTTGAGATGCGGCGTCAAAAACGCAATCAAGGCTTTCAAAGAAAACGGAATCGACGACAGCTATCCTTATGGATACGGCATTAGACTCGACAGCGGCGACTTGACATATCTCTCAGTAAAATGTAGAGAAATGCTTGACGAAGCTGGACTTAAGAAATGTAAGATATTTGCGACTAACGCATTAGACGAATATCTCATCACAGAATTGGAACGTCAAGGTTGCCAGGTGGATTCATACGGCGTTGGCGACGCGATTGCAACAAGCAAGCATAATCCTTGTTTCGGCAACGTCTTCAAACTCGTTCAAATTGATGATATGCCAGTGCTCAAACGTTCTGAAGACAGAATAAAACTTATCAACCCAGGCTTCCAAATCACATACAGAATCATACAAAATGGCAAATTCAAAGTCGATGTCACTTGTCTCCGTGGCGATGATTTGTCAAAGGATATCGAAGCCGGCAGAACAATCACTGTCCGCGACGAACGCGACAGATTCAAGTCGATGAAGTTTGAAGAAGGAAAATACGAGTTCCGTACTTTACAACAGCAAATCGTAAAAGACGGCGAGATAATATATCAAGACAGAACGATACAAGAAAAACAAGCATATTACAAAGATAATCTCGCTCATCTTGACGACTCACAAAAACGACTTATCAATCCACATTATTATAAATGCGACATCTCCGACGCGCTTTATGATTTAAAAAATAAGTTGATTGATAATTTAGTCAAGGAGATTGAAGAACTTTAATTTTAAAACTCCGAAATTCAGAAACTCAGAAGCTCAAAATATTCTGAGTTTTTGAGTTTTTAAAGTTTTGAGTTTTTCATAGTAGAGGTTGCGTTAGGGATTGAAGCGGCATCCTTTGCGAGCGGAGCGAGCAAAGATATAGCGGAAAGCCCGACGGCTATGCCGGAACGCCCTGATAAAGTGTATAGTTTATAGTTTATAGTTCAGAGTTCAGAGTTCAAAATAAAAAGGCTGCATCTTCATAAGAGCAGCCTTTTCTTATAAAAAACTTAATTCATTAAACATTAAACCATTTATGGCATTGATAACAAAGCAAAGGGAAAACTTCATTATCTCTTTTAGACGATGCAAAAATACTACATCACAACAAGATAGCGCATCACTATATTTGGGTATTTTATAAAAAATGTCATAACATAATATTGGTAAATTCTACCATTATCGACAAAATCGATATTTGTATCGAAAATATCTGTTTGACGAGTGTTTCTTTTCGTTATATTTTTGCCACTGAAAAAGACAAGAAGTCTAAACTAAAAAACTAACATTAACTTGATAAAACGAAACATTATGGCAACAAAATTTTATAAATGCAATCACTGTGGAAACGTAATAGAAAAGATAGTCGATAAAAATGTACCAGTATTTTGCTGCGGCGAAAAGATGGAAGAACTCGTTCCTAATACAGTCGAGGCAAGCGGTGAAAAACACATCCCTGTAGTCACACACCTCCACGACAACATCATCAAGATTGAAGTAGGCAGCGTACATCACCCAATGTTACCAGAACACCACATCGCATTCATCTATGTTGAGACAGAAAGAGGCGGTATCCGCATCGACCTCAAAGACGAGCCTGTAGCAGTGGTACACCTCGGTGATGAAAAAGCTGTGGCAGTCTATGAATACTGCAACCTCCACGGACTTTGGAAAGTAGAACTTTAAACCATATTGAACAAAATACACATAACATTGTTAAGCAAATAAACTAATTCATAACTAAAAAACATTAAATCATGAAAAGCGTAAAAGGAACACAAACAGAAAAAAATCTTTTGAAATCATTTGCAGGCGAATCACAAGCTCGCTCACGTTATAAATTCTTCGCATCAAAAGCACGCAAAGAAGGTTACGAACAAATTGCAGCAGTCTTTGAAGAAACAGCAGAACAAGAAAAAGAACACGCAGAACGCTTCTTCAAATTCTTAGAAGGCGGCATGGTTGAAATCACAGCTACATTCCCAGCTGGCGTAATCGGAACAACAATGGAAAACTTACGCGCTGCTGCTGAAGGCGAAAACGAAGAATGGGTCGACCTCTATCCAGAATTCGCACGCATCGCTGAAGAAGAAGGTTTCAATGCAATCGCAACTGTATGGAGAAAAATTTCTGAAGTAGAAGCTTTCCACGAACAACGTTACCGCCGCTTGCTCGCTCGCGTAGAAGCTGGTCAGGTTTTCGAACGCGACGAAGAAATCGAATGGCAATGCCGTAACTGTGGTTTCGTTCACAAAGGAAAATCAGCTCCTAAGATGTGCCCAGCTTGCGCTCATGAACAAGCTTACTTCGAACCAAGAAGAGACAATTATTGATTGATTCTGACACTGAACACTGACTAATATATACTACAAATACTAATGCGAACTTCAACTAAGCAAAACTAACATTACTGACAACAACTAACGAACAACTCAAAACACTACTTATAACTACATCAACTAACAAAACTAAAACAACTACAAAAAGAGTCGAGGAATTCCCCGACTCTTTTTTTCTTAACCCACGAATTTATTTTTTTGTCCACGAATTTATTTTTTCAATCCACGAATCTTCACGAATCGGCACTAATCTTATTCGTGTTCGATTAGTGTAGATTAGTGGATGATTTTTTCAATCCACGAATTAACACGAATCTTCACTAATCTTTTTTCGTGTAATTTAGTGTAGATTAGCGGATGATTTTTTTCAATCCACGAATTGACACGAATATTCACTAATTTTATTTGTGTTCGATTAGTGTAGATTAGTGGTCAAAAAATCAATGACAACTATTGCAGTCATCGCTTCCACGATAGGCAGCACCCGTGGAACCACGCATACATCATGACGTCCTTCTACTTCATAAACGATTTCGTTACCATTGACATCCACAGTATTTTGCGCCTGCATTATCGTAGGAATGGGCTTGAACGCCACATTGAAATAAACCTTCTCTCCGTTGGAGATACCGCCCTGAATTCCACCAGAATGATTGGTCTTAGTTCTTATCTTGCCGTTTTCATTGATAAAAATATCATTACATTCTGAACCTTTCATTGATGCAGAATGGAATCCTTCTCCGTATTCAAAGCCTTTCACCGCGTTGATACTGAACATCGCCTGTGCCAACACTGCTTGCAGTTTCCTGAAATATGGCTCTCCTACACCTACAGGAAGATTATCTATCTCAACACGCACCGCAGCACCTACTGTGTCCTTTTCCTTCTTCACCTTATCTAATATGGCAATAATTTCATCATTCGAAAAAGCAGGGCTTCTCTCCTCACCTATCTGAGTAACGAATGAGCGTATCTCTATATTATGTTGTTGCAGTATCTGTTTAGCGATGGCTCCAGCAACTACGCATGGCAGCAGTGTTCTTGCCGAGCTTCTCCCGCCTCCTCTGTGGTCACGTATGCCATATTTCTGCTGGTATGTAAAGTCTGCATGCGATGGACGATATACTTCTTTTATGCTTTCATAGTCTGCTGACTTTGCATCTTCGTTTTTCACCATAAAAGCTATCGGAGTTCCCAATGTCTTGCCTTCAAAAATTCCTGAAAGAAAAATGACCTCATCAGATTCTTTTCTCTGCGACATAGCCGAGTTCAATCCTGTCTTTCTTCTTTGCAGTTCTTTTTCTATCATGTTAAAATCTATTAACAATCCTGAAGGACAGCCATCGATGACGCCACCTATTGCAGCACCATGCGATTCACCGAAGATGGTCAGACTGAAATTATTTCCAAATGTATTTGCGCCCATAATCAAAAAAACAAAAGAGCTGCACAAATCGTACAGCTCTTGAAAAAATTTATTACTGCTCGTTAAGTATTTTCAATTTAGCTTCCAAGACTTTAACATCGTTCTTTGCTCTGTTGATTTTCTTTTCATATTCAGCTCTCATGATTTCTGATTGCTTGCTGCCTGAGAAGAATCCGATGTTGTTTTCCAAGACGCTAATCTCTTCGCGTAATTTTGTAATCTTGTTTGTCAAGATGTTACGTTCTCTTCTAACTTTATCGCGTGATTCTGGATCATCTTTCATACCTTCAACCATATTGCGGTATTGAGCTGTAGAGATTTCGTTTTCGTTGAACTTCATCTTGTCGAACAAAGCGTCGATAGATTTACGATACTCGTCTTGTGTAGCGTCTTTATATTTCATAGGAACATAGCCGATAGCCATCCATTCTCTTTGGAAAGCCTTGATTGCATCCATGTTTTCTGAACGTTCAGCCTTGATTTCGTATGCTTTGATACGTTCAAGAAGTTCTCTCTTAAGTCTGAGGTTTTCTTCTTCAACACCTTTTATGCCACTGAAATGTTCTGACTTACTTGTAAAGAAAGCGTCACATGCTGAACGGAAACGTTTCCATATCTTGTCTGAATGACGTTTTGGCACTGGACCAATCTTCTTCCATTCTTCTTGTAATTTCTTGATACGATCTGTAGCTTTCTTCCATTCTTTGCTGTCAGCAAGAGCTTCAGCTTCAACACACAATTGTAATTTTCTATTGTAGTTTTCCAATTGTTGTTCTTTCAATCTGCTGAAGAATTCTTTCTTGTTTGCGAAGAAGGCATCCATAGAACCTTTGAAGCGAGCCCAAATTTCGTCATTGAGTTTCTTTTGAGCTGGACCTATAGTCTTCCAAACTTTGAAGAGTTCGTTAACGTCGTTTGATTTCTTTTGCCAAGCGCCGATGCTGTTGATATTATCGTTGAGAAGCTCTTCTATCTTTTCGCAGATAGCAGCTTTTGCATCGTAATTGCCTTGTTGTTCTTCTTGAATCTTTGAATAATGTTCACGACGTACTTGGTTGATTTTATCTGTAGTGTTCTTGAAACGTTCCCAGATTTCATCTTTCTTTTCTTGTGGAACTGGACCTATTTCTTTCCACTCGTCATGATATTTTTGCAAGAGTTTGAAAGCTTTTGTCACTGACTTTTCAAGAAGAAGTTCTTCTGTCTTTTCACATAATTCAATCTTAGCTTCCAAATTTTTCTTGAGGTCTAAGTCACGTAATTCACGATTTATCTTAACCTTATCATAGAATTTCTCTACCAAGAAATGATAGTTATTCCAAAGATTTGTAATCTCTGTTGCAGGGACTTGACCAATCTCTTTCCATCTGTCTTGGAGAGAACGGAACTCGTCGTATGTTTTCTTTAAAGTTTCTTCTGAATTGATAAGTTGTTTAAGCTCTTCGAGGATAGCATTCTTTTGTTGAAGGTTAACAACTTTCTGTTCTTCTACAGCTTCATTATATTTCAGTTTGTTGTCTCTGAAGATATTGAAAGCAGCTTTGAAACGGACCTCCAATGGATCTTCTACATGTTCGTAGTTTTCTTTGTCGCCACCATCCAAAATGAATTGTTCCATTTCTCTATCTCTTTCTTCTTTGCATATTCTCAAGAAGTTAGATTTGATAGCAACAACTTTATCTTTTATCTTAACAACGTCCGCATCCTGAACTGTCTCTTCTAAAATCTCTATTAACTCTAATTTATTCAAGCTAGAGAAATCATAGTCAGTCTCAACTTCTTCATTTTCATCATCATCTTCTGCAATTATATCGAGACCTACCAATTCTTCTGTAACATTTTCAACTGGTAAAACCTGTTCAATAACTTGTTCATCTTCTGTCACCTTAACTTCAAGTTCGACAGCATTAGGCAAAATGTTAGGCTGTATAAGCTTCACAATTTCATTACGTTCGTTAGCATTCATATTTTAATAGTTTTAATTCTCCATCTCTTGCGAGATTTCGATTGGGGTTGATACTAGTGAGAATGAAACAAATCAACTCTCACACTTTCTTAATTTTCGGCAAAGATAAAAATAATTTGTCGTAAAATCTAAAAAAAATATAAAAAACAATGTTAATGAATAATGTTACTTTTTTAAGTAAAATTCATCTTGACATCTCTTTTTTGGAAATAAAAAATTGTAAATTTGTAGTCAGTCAATTTCACAGCTAATGAGAAACAAACAAGAAATAGAGGAAGCCATCATTAAGTTGATGGAGAGAGATTTATCTGAAAAAATAGTCGACATTAAATTGTTGCCTGCTTCGGGTTCATCTAGAAGTTATTATAGAATTTTTACAGATAATAACACTTATATCGCTACATATAATTCTAACATAGAGGAAAACATCGCTTTTATTAGTTTTTCCAGACATTTTGCAGATGCCAATCTTCCTGTGCCAGAGATTCTTTCAGTGAATGAAGAAAAGGATTGTTACATTCAATCTGACTTAGGTGACGTGTCTTTGTTTAATTACGTTCAAAACTGCGTAAAAAACAACATATACGACACAAATACTATTGGACTATACAAACAAGCCATCAGTAATCTTGCTGATTTTCAAATAAAAGGAAATGAAGGATTGGATTATTCAGTGGCTTTTCCAACACCTTCTTTCGACAGAAATTCTGTGATTGATGACTTGAATTATTTCAAATATTACTTCTTGAAAATCAATGACGAGATAGATTTCAATGAGAGCAGATTAAATACTGACTTTCAAAAAATCGCTGACTTTATAATGGAAGCTCCTGCCGACTTTTTCATGTATCGTGACTTTCAGTCGAGAAACATCATGATTAAGGATAATCAAACTTATTTCATCGATTATCAAGGTGGAAGAAAGGGACCTCTTCAATACGACATCATTTCTTTATTATATCAAGTCAAGGCGCAATTACCA
>JAZRNQ010000132.1:0-5299 GCA_045648285.1 Bacteroidales bacterium
GCCTTCTCATCAACGACAATCATCTGCGCATTATTGATGATATTCTGATTTATATTATAAGGATTCATCGACTGATAATCGACGAGAGCATCACCGTCGAAAAGCAATTCCAAATATGAACTTTGGCTGTTGGCTGTTGGCTGTTGGCTGCTGGCTGTTGGCTTAATTTCGACAACATTTATTGAAGGACGGACTTTTAAAACAAGATTATATTCGTCATCGAAAGTTATAGGCGAGTCTTTTATTGCGACTTTCGCTTTTATATCACCATCGTTATCGACAACAAACTGCATATTGACATCAGCATAGGAATTGGCGTCGACGTCGCAGGTTGTATAAGCGACAATATCATCATCTAAGGAAAAGTTCACCGGCAGTCCTTTTATATTATCTGATGTCTCATTAACGATTCTGGCATTGAGTTCATTTGTCATATTCTTCTGCAAGACTGGCGACTGAAGCCATACAGAATCTATATAGATGTTATTTTGAAAGTCAGACTTCAATGGAAACACTACAATTTGAATCGTAGTATCGTTTTTCAAATCATTTATATTCATCATGTTTTTCTGAAAATCAGAATAAGCGAAAAGCGTTGCCGACTCGAAGTTATTTTTCTTTCTTATAAAAGACAAGCTATTATAAATATCCTCAAAAGAAGTCGATGCTGCTTCAACCCTCATCTCGTTGAGACGTAGCAGCATCTCATCCTGATTCATCGGATATTCATTTCTCGTATCTCTATCATTCGACAGAAGTACGTATTTCTGTGCTTGGTTAAGGTTCTCAACAAGTTTCAATGCTGAAGTACGAGAGTCTTCAAACAAAGTCTTCTCTGCAGATAGCGACTGCATGCTCATCGAGTTGTCGATATAAACAGCGATTAGATTATCGACATTATTATTGATGGCATTATTATCTTTTTTATAAGGATAAGCGAAAGCTATCACTAGAGCTGCTATAAAAAGCATTCTCGCCATCAACACAAAGAAATGTTTCAGTTTTTTTGTTTTGGAATTCTCCTGTTCTATCGTCTTAAGCACGGATGTATTACTAAAATACACCGTTTTATGTCTTCTGAAGTTAAACAGATGAATGACGACTGGTATCAATAGCGCGAAGAGCGCGTAAAGCATATTAGGATAAAGGAATTCCATCGACTTGAAAATTTATATGCAAAGATAAGAAAAAAGACTACAAGACAAAGAGACCACAAGACCACAAGTTTTAGTAAGCTTCAAATAAAAAAACTTTTTGTCTTGTTGTCATGTAGTCTTGTTGTCTTTATATAAACAAAAAGCCTCAGAACTTTGAGGTTCTGAGGCTTTGAATTTTTATTGTTTGAATCCTCAATTGATGATTTTTGAAAACTATAGATGGATACGATTTCAATCCTATTGTCATATCTTTCACCGAATAATGTTCGTATATTAAAAAATAAAAATGATTTAATATCGAACTGATATTTTCTATTTGCAATTCTTTCATGACTTTCTAATGATATAGATTCGTATTGTTTGTTTTCATTTCTCCAAATACCAGATTTTCTTCACTTCCGAGCGAATGGTATCGTTGAACTCTGTAACGAAGATTCCTTGTATTTCGTATTCTCCGTAATTGCGGTTTTGTATTTTACGGAATTTTTCTTCTTTTTCTTCATTTGACATTTCTGTATCAAATATATCTTTCGCAGTATCCCACATCCTTGCATTAAACAAACGGTTTATTGGAGTACGAATTTCTTGCTCTATCAGAACATGATGATATTTCGCAATCCAATATTTCAAAGGTTTAAGTCTTCTAACAATGACAGGAAGAGGTTCTTCGTACTTTTCTCCATTGTGTTTTATGCTTACATGAATTCCATTGGGAAGAACACTCTCTTTTGTATTTACAACTTCAAGACTTTCAGGATTCAATATAATCCTATTTGGGAGCCATCGGTCAGTTGATAGACTAAATGATAATGTCAATGTCTCTTCTGCATAAAGGGTATCTTGTTCGACGGACAGATGTAATTTTAAAGATGAGCTTTCCTCAATTTTTGTTGAAGGTAGCAATGTATACTCTTGCATGTCGAGTCTTATTTTTGAAATCTGACCGCTTGCAATCATATTTGCAAACAACAGGAATATCAATGTTATCTTTTTCATAAGGTTAAAACTCAGGATGTTTCGCATGTTATTTCTCGTTTTCGTATTTTAAGAGGCATCCGTATTCTGTAGGAATCCTTTTGCTCATCAGACAGTCTTCCCCGATAAGCAATTCATATTCACAATTTAAATCTTCATCTTTTAATATCAATATATTATCTCTAACCTCATATTCTCCCCTTGAGATAACGAAATCCATACATCTCAACAAATATGATTTTTCCCTTCTCAAATATAATTCTGTTGTGCCCTTCCAATCTTCTGTTGAATATTTACCATATTTTAATTGATATTTTTCTTTGTTATATTTTGAGGCAAATCGTTCAATTCTTTCTTTGCCCTCCGACTCTGTAGCATGTCTGAATCCTATATATTGCTTATTATCTTTCACTTTTTCCGTACGACAAAAGTACATAGGCTTTTCTTTTATAAAATAATACACTTCTATTGGATATAAATCATCGCCTCTTTTTATGAATTTCATATTAGCCTTCCCGTATGAATCATTTAGGATTAAGATACTATCATTAAAGACATATTCTCCATCCGATATAACAAATCCCGTAACCATATCATCAGAAGTGTTATAACTTGCCTCTATATAATAATATCCGTCTTGATACAGATTGAGATAACAACTGATAGGTATGGCAGAGAAGCACTCTGGTGAAATGCCTATTTCCATCTCGTATGTTGTTATTTCAATTAGATTATAACCTAAATAATCAACAAGCCATTCCTCATCTGTGACTTGAGAAGACCCCGTTATTGATAAAAGTAATAATATTGTTAAAACTATGTGTTTCATATTACAAAAACTTTTTAGCTTTCATTCCTGACAATTCGATTATATCTCTGCACACTTCATAAAATTCCTCAAGACCTCGTTCTTTGGTATCTTCTGATGGTAAATATATATTGTATTCTATCTTCTGACCAATTATGTTTATCTCCAAGTTAACTACAGCACACGGGAGCAATGGATTAGTAGGATTCGTTCCAAGTATGATTTCCTTAGATGGAAGATTGATGCATTTTTCAACAATATTGATAAAACTACTTTCGTCTATATCTAAAATCGTGTCATGATCTCGTTTAAGCCATGTTTCTGGGGCTGTATTGTCAAGAACAGGATTGTGTTTAATTCCAACAAAGCAAGAATCAAGATTTTTATACATACTGATCCTGTACTTTCCGAATTGAGTTTTGTTGTCAGCGAACTCTAAATTGATTTGTACATAATCATATTGAGCAAATAAAATCTGAACATTTAAGGTGATGATAATAAATAATAATATCTTTCTCATAAGGTTAAAATTTTCAATTAAACATTATTCCCATTTCTCTCCTCTGATTACTGGCATAAGATTCTGTTGAATGAAGTCGGAATAGGAAATCAGCGAACAAGTGTTTTTATGCCATTCATATTTATCAATTATATCCTTTACAGATATTGACTGTTTCAATCTTGCATTCTTTTTTTCTATGACAATATCACATTCGCAAGAAAGTGAACTCACTGATACTGTAACGTCTTGTTTTAATCTGTAATTGACGAATGTAAGCGAAACCATCTTTCCGATATTAAATTCAGATCCACGATAACCTTCAATGCAAAGAAAACTGAATACATTATATATTTCCCAAAACAGTTTCTCTTCTTCCGATAAATCATTTATATCATTACATTTGACTGTAATATTCCTTAATCCTTGATATTGGCAATTATCAATTTGTTTCCACTTTTCACCCATAACAATTGACATAATATTTTCACGTATAAATTGTGAATATGCAATCAATTGTTCAGTTAGGTTTAAACTTGCGGGCAATTCCAAACAGTCTGTAATTGATATTGTTTTGGTAAACAAGAAAACTTTTTTATTGATTACGATTTTCCATTTCCATCTCATGAAAGTTTTTTCGTTAGGTTCTGGAAGAGAAATTGTTATTGTTTGATTTATTCTGGGATTTTTATAAACGACATATACGTCTCGTCCAGTGAAAAACTCGGAAGTTATATATCCCTCGCTTTTCAAAAAATCAAAAGCCCTACATATTTCTATAAAGGTACAGAATCCAGACGATAGATTACGCTCTTTTATTTCCATATAATTATTCTTATTTGAATGTTATAAATACTTATGCTACTAAATGGGACAACTCTGTCCTGCAAATATAATATCTATTTTCAGATTTCGCCCTTACAAAAAAAGAAAACCCGAGAATTATATTCTCAGGTTTTCACGTTTTATATTTCTAAAATTTTAAAATTCTAGAATTCTAAATTTCATCAAACGATACCTTGAGCTAACATAGCTTTAGCAACTCTCATGAAGCCAGCGATGTTTGCACCTTTAACGTAGTTGATTGAACCATCTTCTTCTTTACCGTATTCGATACAGAGGTCATAGATGTCGTTCATAATCTTTTGTAATTTAGCGTCAACTTCTTCTGCAGTCCAGCTGATGTGAGCAGCGTTTTGGCAGATTTCGAGACCTGATGTAGCAACGCCACCAGCGTTAACAGCTTTACCTGGAGCGAATGGGATACCAGCATTTTGTACTGCTGCGATTGCGCCTGGTTGGCAACCCATGTTAGAAACTTCAGCTACATATTTTACGCCGTTTGCTAATAATTCTTTAGCATCGTCTTCGTTCATTTCGTTTTGGAATGCGCAAGGACATGCGATGTCACATTTTACGCTCCAAGCTTTCTTACCAGGAGTGAAGATAGCTTTACCTGGGAATTTGTCAGCCATATCTTGAACTTTGTTGCGGTTTGAAGCACGCATGTCGAGCATATAGTTAACCATTTCCATTGTGATACCTTCTGGGATTTCGCAAACGCCGTCTGGACCTGAGATAGCGATAACTTTAGCGCCGAGTTCGATAGCTTTTGTTGCAGCGCCCCATGCTACGTTACCGAAGCCTGACAAAGCGATTCTCTTGCCTTCCATTGTGTCGCCAACTTGTTTTACCATGCGGTTTACATAGTACATAGCACCGAAACCTGTAGCTTCTGGACGGATCAATGAACCACCCCAGCCGTATGATTTACCTGTCAATGCGCCTGTGCTGTGTTCGCGAGCTAATTTTTTGTACATACCGTACAAGTAACCGATTTCACGGCCGCCAACGCCAACG
>JAZRNQ010000133.1:0-24039 GCA_045648285.1 Bacteroidales bacterium
AACTGTTTCACTTCCATTTTTCTTCAACTTTATTTCTTTAACGGAACCATCTGGCATTAATATATAATATGTGCCTCCTATTTTAGATTTTATCCTGATTTCTTTAACGATTCCGTTTTCCCAGTAGCAATCGACGATGGCGCCGTTTTCAGCGCATAATCCTTTGAAGTGACCAGTCTTCCATGCTGATGGCAATGCTGGCAGCAGTTCAATGAATCCGTCGTGTGACTGAAGCAGCATCTCTGCGATGCCTGCTGTACCTCCGAAGTTACCATCGATTTGGAATGGCGGATGGGCGCAGAAGAGATTTGGATATGTGCCTGCACCTACTCTGTCGCCGACCATCGCTGGCTGCAGCAAGTTTTTAAGGAGTTTGTACGCACGCTCGCCATCATGGAGTCGCGCCCAAAAGTTAATCTTCCAGGCTCGCGACCAGCCTGTGCCTTCGTCACCACGGCGTTCCAGCGATATCTTACATGCTTCGTAAAACTCAGGTGTCTTCGACTTGGTTATCAATCTACCCGGATGCAAACCGAAGAGATGCGACACATGACGATGGTGAATCTCTGGTTCTTCGTAATCGACAAGCCATTCTTGGAGATAGCCATCTTCGCTAATCTGCATAGGTGGAAACTTGGTCAAGGCATTTCTCAAAGTGTCGCAGAATTCTTTATCGATGTTCAAAAGTTCTGCTGAACTAATTACGTTTTGATATAACTCAGT
Source organism: Bacteroidales bacterium (assembly GCA_045648285.1). Lineage (GTDB taxonomy): Bacteria > Bacteroidota > Bacteroidia > Bacteroidales > F082 > Limimorpha. Next base: position 724 of record JAZRNQ010000133.1, read on the forward strand.
GATAATCTGTATATCCATCGTAGGTCCCATACATACGCTGGCGGTTTTTCCGTCAGGGAGATAGAACGAGTTTTCTGGTGATGATGTGGGTGCTGTGACTAACCATGAGTGTTCGTTTTCTTCAATCATGACGGAGTTGAAGAATTGTGCAGCTCCTTTCATCACTGGATATATTTCTTTAAGATAATCGATGTCTTTTGTGAAAAGATAATGTTGGTAGAGATGCTGGCAAAGCCACGCACCTCCGGTGTTTGTCGCGCCCCATGAAGGGTGTTCGCCTGGTGCGGTGAAGCCCCATAAGTTACAGATTGAGTGTGCTGTCCATCCGTCGGCGCCGTAGAATCCTTGTGCTGTCTCTTCTCCTGACTCGACTATGCCTTTGGTGAATTCGATTAGCGGTTTGTGTAATTCTGAGAGGTTGCAGACTTCAGCGAGCCAGTGGTTCATCTGCCCATTAATATTAAGGTGATAGTCGCCATTCCAAGGTGTCTGTATGTTGTTAGCCCAGAGACCTTGTAAGTTTGGTGGCAACAAGTCTTCACGTGTAGATGAAATCAGGAGATAACGTCCATATTGGAAATATAATTCTGCCAGTTGTGGGTCGTCTTCTTCTTGAAAATCGAAGAGTCTGTCGGTGATAGGATGATTGTCGGTGATGCCTTCGCCGAAATCGACTTCAACTCTATTGAATAATTCTTGGTATGTTGCAATATGATTTTTTCTTAAAGATTTATAAGAATGTGACTTAGCTTCATTCATCAAGTTATCGACGGTCGCGACATAATCTTCGTTTTTGTAATTCGTTGCTGATGAGAAGATAAGTGTCAGTTCGTCGGCATTTCTTACAACGATTTTATTGTCAAGATATTGAACTTCTCCTCCATCGTTTTTTACCGTAAGTTTTGAAAGATATTTCATTCCTTCGTCACCATTGCTTCCGTCTTTAAGCTGACCGAACATCACTATGGCATTATCTTCGGTGTAGTATTCGACGCATTCTTGTCTGTTTAAATTGATGTCAACGGAAATCATCTTTGACTTATCTGCGTCGAGACGAATCACAGCTACATCAGATTCTCTTGATACGAAATACTCGCGACGGTACTTGGCTTCATCAGTTTCAAATTCTGTTGTCGCGATGGCGTTTGTCAAATCAAGTTTTCTTGTATAACTTCTGTCTTTGACTTTTGAATTTTCATTGTAAAGATATTCTATCTCGATATTGCCTAAGGTCTGGAAACAACCGAAGTTGGCAGTAGCGCCGTTGCCCCAGTTGGAACCGTTGTTAGAACAAGTGAAAGTTTGATAGGTCAGTTCTTGAGCTTCGTAATTCTTTCCTTCGAGGAGAAGACGTTGTATCTCAGGGAGGCTTTCTTTTGCTTTAGGATTGGAATAATCAGCAACCTTTCCTGACCAAAGAGTTATGTCGTTGAGTACGATATTTTCTTTTTCAATTCCACCGTCGGGCATGATGCCAAGTCGTCCGTTGCCGAGTGGCAGCGTCTCTTCCCAGCAGTTCGCCGGTTCTTCAAAGAAGAAAGACAGTTCATCCTGATTTGAGTTAAAAAGGTCTAAAGCAGTGATACATATACCAAGAGTTATCGCCTTGAAGATGTAATGTAGCTTCTTCCATCTATAAACAAGTATAAGAATTACTATGATTAAAAATACTTTCATAACATCACATTTTTCTTCAAAAATATAACAATTTTCATTACCTTTGTAAAATAATTTTTGATTTTAATCTACATAGATATGAACAATATTTTTTCAAAAGTAGAGCAAAGTTTTTTGATGGAATCAGACATCACTGAGATGACAACATTGATTCCTTATATTGTCACTGACAGTGTTCCTAAGTTAGGTGTTTTGACAGCATTACGTTTTCTTGAATGGGCATCAGAAAATCCACAAGGTGTCATTAGTCTGTCATCAGATAAGTCTTTAAAGAACTTCATACATTATACACATCATTTTTTAGACAACTGGGATGAGAAAGAGACAAAGAGAGTCCTTGAAAAGTATGGTTTAGATGGTATTAAGAAACCAGATCTTTCAGGATTACAGTTTGTACAGATGGATGAGTTCTATCCTATCTCACCAAAACAACATAATTCATTCTATAATTATGTGAATAAAAACTTCATTGAAGGTTTTGGTCTTGATCCTAAGAAAGCTTTATTGATTAATAATGATGAGATAGGATTATACAAAGGCAAGTCATACGCTGAAGTGTTCCCTAACTATTCTATTGATTTGAGCTTGCGTTTCAGACAAGCTGAAAACAAGCAGGAAGAAATTCAGCAGCAGTCAATATTCCTTATTGATAACTGGTGTTCAAGATATGATGATAAAATCAAAGCTAAAGGCGACATCGGATTTTTAGTTACTACATTAGGTTCTGACGGTCGCGTTGCTTTTAATATAAAAGGTACAAGCTTACATTCTAATACAGCTTTACGTCAGACTAATTTCGCAACACAGGCTGACGCCGCTTCATCACTCGGTGGCATCGAAGTCGCTAAGAATAGACTTGTTATCACTATTGGATTAGAGACAATAACCAGAAATCCTAATGCTGTTGCTATCGTTATGGCAGCTGGCGAGTCTAACGCTCATATAATCAAGAACGCACTCGAATCAGAAATGACAACGCAATATCCAGCCACTGCATTGCAACGTCTTGAAAGCAGTCGTTTCTATCTCACCAAAGGTGCGGCTTCATCTCTTAATGATTCCGTCAACAACTATTATTTCAGAAATGAATGGAATTTTGAAAAGACAGAGAGAGCTATTCTGACACTCTGCAAGAAGATTGGCAAATATGCGCATAAACTGACTTTGGAAGATCTTCAAAACGATGAGTTGTGTCGTATGATTCCTAACCTCAGCCTTGATACTGTCAACGAGGTTATAAAATCGACAGAGGAAAAACTGAAGAGAGGTTCTGTTACACCAACAAATAAAGTTATTTATAACTCAGGTCCTCATCACGATGATATCATGCTTGGCATCATGCCTTTAACAAACAGACAGCTTCGTCCTGCAAGCAATAATGTGCATTTTGCAGTCATGACATCAGGATATAATTCTGTGACAAACGGCTTCCTCCGTGATTCATTAAAGATGACTCTCGACTTCCTTGAAGATGATAAGATTCAGATGGTTCATTATCCAGATTTCTTTGAAGAAGGATATAAGCATAAATATGACAAAGACATATATCATTATTTAGACAGCGTTGCTAGTGACGACCAATATCAGATGAACAGAGGTTTTTGCCATAGATTGTTACGTTGTTCGGTCGTGGTATGGCAATTTAAAAACTTAGAAGAGTTAAAAGCTAAATATCGTGAGGTCATAACCGTTCTTGAAAACAGTTATGATGGCGAACCAAACACTCCAGACTTGCAACAGTTGAAAGGTATGATTAGAGAGTTTGAGGAGGAATTGGTATGGGCATATAACGGAGTTCAAGTCAACCATGTTCACCATTTGCATCTCGGTTTTTACCAAGACAAAGGCATCACCAAAGGTGTTAATGTTCAACGTGATGTTATGCCAATCTTGAATCAGTTCAGAGATATAAATCCTGATATAATTAGTGTTACATTAGATCCAGAAGGCAGCGGTCCTGACACACATTATAAAGTATTACAAGCCACTGCCGCTGCTGTAGCAGAATGGAGCAAGGAGAAAGACTTGTCGAACCTGAGAATTTACGGTTATCGTAACGTATGGTTCAAATTCCATCCAGCAGAAGTCAATATGTATGTTCCTGTTTCTCTTAATGCTTTGGCAGTATTAGACAAGTCGTTTGCCGCAAGTTATTTGTCACAAGTGAAAGCCGAATTCCCAAATCCATTCCACGACGGACCTTTCAGTGACATCTCAAAGAAAACATGGATTAATCAGTTACACGATGTTCAGTTGTTATTAGGCAAGAACTACTTCTACGAAAATTCTAGTCCTTTGATTAGATCGACACACGGCTTGATTTTCATCAAAGACATGAATGTTGAAGAATTCATCGCTATCTCAGAAGAGATGAGAAAACGCTCTGAAGAAGCGATTTGATTAATTCATAATTCATAATTCATAATGCATAATTGTTAGGCGCTGCTATGATATAGTGGCGCCTTTTTAAATCTCAGAATCTCAGAACCTCAGAACTTCAGAATCTCAGAATCTCAGAACTTTTTAAATAAATTCTGAGATTCTGAAGTTTTGAATTTTTGATATTCTAAATCTGGTAATGTTGCCCAAAATAGTTGATAATTGAGCGAAAAAAAAGACCAAGGAATACTCCCCAGTCTTTATATCTTGTTGTCTTGTTGACTTGTTGACTTGTTGTCTTATTTATTCGACAAAGCTTTAATAGTCGCAATTTCTCTCCATTTCTTCATGGCTTCATCAGCAGGCACTCCGAAGTAAGTCTTGCCTGGCAATGTGTCTTTATCGACGCCAGAATAAGCGAGTACCACTGTACCTTCTGCGATGACGAGGTCTTTATTTACAGAACCCATAGCCCAGATAGAAACGTTATCTTTCACGACAGTGACTCCGCCTACTGAGGCATGAGCGCCGAGGAAGCAGTTTTTGCCGAGCTTAGCATCGTGGCCGATTTGGACGAAGTTGTCCATCTTTGTGCCTTTACCGACTATAGTGTCGCTGGTGACGCCTATGTCGACGCAGCAGCATGCACCTATTTCCACATCATCTTCAATGATGACTCTGCCGCATGACTCAAATTTCACGAAGCCGTCAGGACGACGTTGGAAATAGCAAGCATCACCACCTATCACGCTACCGCTTTGAATAATCACATTATCACCGATGATAACGTGGTTATATATGGTAACATTTGGATGGATGATACAATTTTTTCCAATCTTGACTTTATCACCGATAAAGACACCAGGTTCAATGATAGTGCCCTCGCCTATCTCGGCTTTAGGACCTATCATAGCTGTTGCTGGCTCGAATCTGCGATATGACAATATCAGCTTGTTGAAAGCGTCTAAAGGACTATCGTGAATAATCAAGGTCTTTCCTTCTGGACATTCAACTTCATCGCTATTGATGATGATTGTCGTTGCTTCAGAAGTTAAAGCTTTTTTGTAATATTTGGGATGATCTACGAAAGTGATATCGCCAGGTTCTACTTCGTGGATTTCATTAAGACCGGAGATCACGAAGTTTGGATCTCCGATCATTTTCTTTGCTCCTACATATTCGGCGACACACTTAAGAGTCGTATGTGGATTTATTTTCATTCAAATAATTATTTTACTCTTTCAGTATATTCACCTGTACGAGTGTCTACTCTAATTTTATCACCTGTGTTGATGAACAAAGGAACTCTAACTGTAGCGCCTGTTTCAACTGTAGCGTCTTTCATAGCGTTAGTTGCTGTGTTGCCTTTTTCACCTGGTTCTGTATATGTAACTTCCAAAACAGTCTTGATTGGCAATTCTGCGAAGAGAACTGTTTCTGTTGATGTGTCGAATACAACTTCACAAACATCGCTTTCTTTGAGGAAGTCAACACCTGTGATTAATTCTTTATTGAGAGGAATTTGTTCGTAGTCTTCTTGGTTCATGAAGATAAAGTCATCACCTTCTTTGTAAAGATATTGATATTGACGGCGTTCAACGCGTACGTCTTCAAGTTTCTCACTGATGTCAAAACGATGTTCTAATGTACGACCGTCAACAATGCTCTTCAATGTAACACGCATGAAAGTGTTGCCTTTACCAGGTTTTACGTGTTGGAAATCAACGCAGAAATAAAGTTTTCCGTTGAAACGGATACATGTTCCTTTTTTAATGTCTTGTGAGTTAATCATATAATTTTAATTCTATAAGTTATTATTGTTCTTTTATTTAAAATAATCAATTGTTTATGCTACAAAAATACAAAAAAAATGTATTGAAACAAGTATTAACTTGTTAAATTATAACAATATCTTTCAAAAGGTCTGTACCTGAAACTCTGTTGATATTTCTTAACAATATCGTCTTGGAATACATCAGTTCGCTTCTCAAAGAATCAGCGTCAACTTTGACATATAAAATCCCTTTTGTGATTCTCAGGTCTAATGTGTGAGCTGCTATAAATCCACCAACAACGTTTTTCCACGAGTCGATTATCTTCATCTCGTCCAGACTGTTCTCTCTGTGATGGCGTTTGTAAAACTCGTTTATCAGTTCAGCCAATGTGTATCCGTCTTCATTCATCGTCAGTAGAAATTATTCCGTTATTAACTTTAAAAATCTTATGGTTTACAACAGTGTTATCCATCAAATACTTGATTCTTTGACGTTGTGTGTCTGTGATGAAAACCTGTCCGAAATGGTCATTGCCAACAAGCTTAACTAGTTGTGCCACTCTGTTGTCATCGAGTTTATCGAAGATATCATCGAGAAGCAATATCGGCTTATGTCCTATTTTTCTATAATTGAAATCAAATTGTGCTAACTTGATTGCTATCACAAATGATTTCTGTTGTCCTTGTGATGCGAACTGCTTGACAGGATGCTCGTTGATGAGAAAGGTCAAATCATCTTTATGAATGCCGACATTTGTATAAGTGCTGTATCTGTCGTGGTTAAGACTCTCTGCCAAAAGTTCTTCGTAAGGTCTTTCGTTAAGAGCTGAATTGTATGTTATAGCAACTCTTTCGTTTGTGCCTGATACTATTTCATAATATTTTTGGAATACCGGCACGAATTCTTCAAGGAAGGTCTTTCTCTTTTCATTGATAGGCAGAGCGTTCTGTATGAGTTGATGGCTCCACATCTCCAGCAGTGTCTCATCCCAGATTCTGTTTTCCGAGAAAAATTTAAGTTGCTTGTTTCTTTGCAGCAACGCCTTGTTATAATTAAGAAGGCTATTGAGATATGACGCATCGAATTGCGATATCACGCCATCGATGAATTTGCGTCTTAACTCGCTTCCATTATTGATAAGGTCGCTATCGTAAGGAGAAATCATAACCAATGGAATCTTGCCGATATGGTCAGCAAGACGCTCGTATTCTTTCTTGTCGCATTTAAATGATTTTTTCGATGCTGCTTTTTGCACACATGAGATTGTATGTAGCTCGTCATTATCGAAATGGAAATCCCCGTGAATAGCGAAGAACTCCTCTCCGTGACGTATGTTTTGTCTGTCTGTTAATGTGAAATAACTTTTGCAGAATGCAAGGTAATATATAGAATCCAAGATGTTCGTCTTGCCGGCAGCATTCAGTCCTACGAAGCAGTTTATCTTCTCGGATAGGTTCAAATCAGCAGACTGACAATTCTTAAAATTGCTTAGCTTTAACTCTTGAAGATACATTATTACTTAAAATTTGAAGCTGTCTAAATTTGTCGTTATTGTGATGTAATTTGGCGAGCCATGAATATGCATCTCAGAACGTGAATAATTTATGGTAAATTTATAGACATTTATACCAACGCCATACGACAGACCGACAGCTCCTTTTTTGGTTGGGCTTATCATATTCTTACGTAATCCGTAATTATATCCGACGCGTAAAACCAAATTCTTTCCTAGATTCAATTCTCCTGCCACGACCATGTGTTTGAAGAAGTTGTCAGCAAATGCATCGATTTTGCTTTTTTTCTTCATAGTTCCAGTCATAGGATCGTAGTTGTTCTCCAAATCCAAGGGGTCATCGTAACTCAAGTCCCATTTCTGCAGATTATCGTAAACGAAGATGAACGTGAGAGGCAGATGTTCCAATTTCTTTGATGCGCCCAACAACATACTGAAAGGCAATTCATTTCTCCAACCTTGATAGTTGTTGGAAAGTTCTGAACCAATGTTACGTGCAACAGCAGAAAACCACCAGCCAGCTTTGTTGATGTAAGTCGCTGCAATATCAGTGGCAATAGCGAATGATGAATTGTTTTCGTGTTGAAGTCCTGCGAATTTCAAGTTAGCTCCTATGCTGAGTCGTTTGCTAAGATGACGTCCCCAGCCAATGTTTATCACATAATCTGATACAGAAAACATTGTGCTTTCCTGTATGCCAGTCTCATCACTATAATAAAAGTCTCCGTAATCGTTATATTGCACAGAGGCGACAAAACTACCTATATTTTTAAATGTCTTTCCGAATTGTATCGCCCCGAAGCTGATGTCTTGGTAATAATCTACGTATGACAGAGACAAGGATGTGTTCATCGCTGGATTTATCAGTGATGGATTTGATGTAACAGCTTGAATATCCATGCCCCAGTTGGTTATTGGAAGGATTGTTCCACCCAAAGCAGCCACCCTTGCAGAGCTTGTCATATTCAAAAAGTTATACGTACCATCTTTTTGTTGAGCGAAGATATTCGTCATCAACGATAAAAAGATTATTAGTATGTATAACTTTTTTCTCATCATTCTAAATTTAATTTGTAAACGAAAAATTATCTTAAATATTATTAAGAATCTAACAAGCCAATGCCTTTTTTAACAATAGCTTTTTCTTCGTTAAGTTTCTTTAAGATTCTGTCTAAAATACCATTTACGAATATCTTACTCTTAGGAGTGCTGAAATATTTTGAAATCTCAATGTATTCGTTCATAGTTACTTTAACAGGAATGAATGGGAAACAGCAGAATTCTGTCAATGCCATTTTCAGGATAATCATATCCATGACACAGACGCGTTCTTTCTCCCAGTTTGATGTATTAGCACCAACTAATTTACCATATTCTTCATCATGTTTGAGGACTTCTCTGAACAATCTTTTAACGAATTCTTTATCTTCGTTAACTGGGTCGTTTTCAGTTTTGTATATTGTTGGAAGTGATGTATTTTCGTTAAAGCTTTGTTTGAAATCAGTGAAGAATTTAATCAACATTGATGTGACCAAATGATAATCATCAACGAAGAAGATGCTCTTTTCTTCATAATAATCTTGTAATACTTCAAGGTCTGAGAAATACTCTGTTATCATCTTGACAATAAACTTCTTGTCGTGTTCGAAGTTGTCAATTTCTTCAGACATATAATATCTATATTCTTGAGTGTTACGCATCATATTATAATAATTTCTTATTATATCCTGATGGTCAGCCCAGTTGATTTTCAATATCTCTTCTTCTTTACGAAGGTCTTTATTATTTTCAAGAGCTGCCAAAACGCGGTTATTCACATAACGCATGTTAGGATGCAAATCCTCTTGTGTTGGGAAGTTTTTGCGTTTGTTTTCTTCTATTCTATTCTCTGCAAAACGTTTAGTCTCAACGAGGAAAGAAAGTTGCCATACGAACAACTCGTGCATCTTATCGATACTTTCGAGTAAGTGTTTGATACCTGATTCAACTTGTTCTTCACCTGAACCTAAATAAGCATAAATTGCTTGCAAGACTTTAACTCTTAAAAACCTTCTGTTTATCATATTAATTATCTTTAATTGTTTACTATTTTATTTTCTTAATGCTCTCAAAAAGAAATGTATGTCTTTCGATAACGAATAATCTCTAGCATACATGAGATTGAGATGTTCTTTTTCTTCCTCTGTCAAAGCTGTTCTGCTTATGTTTGCTGATGGATCAAAAATTCCTTTCTTGATTTTTGGAAGCTTGGATTTTTCATGTTCTTTCACATCGCAATATCCTATCCATGAATATTTTCCGAATAGGACTTTAAAGCAATTTTTAAAGAATTTAAAAGGTTCCTTAATGAATAAAAACAAAAATATCCATAACACAATTCCCATCGCTGATGATACAATATCGAAGAGACGTTTCTTCCTTTTATTAGAATTCGTGCTTATTGTTTTGATATCAATTGTATATAAGTCACCTCTTGTATTGATAGAATTACTGCCGATAATTGACAATGTGTCTTCTGGTGCAATCTTGTAGTCTAAAGAAGAATGCCACTCTTCCATTTTGTCGATAATCAATTCGTGTGACAAATCTTTTGAACAGAAGATTATCTCATTGATTTTATATATTTCGATAATATCTGGAACTTGATGTAAGTTGCCGAGATAATTTTCAGGAACGTCTTTGTCGTCGAAAGGGCTTACCAATCCGATGAAGTCTGGTTTGATAGAAGTGCTTTGAAGAAGATTTTGTACGCGTTGTGTTTCTTCTTCACTACCAATTACAAGAAAACGTTTCTTGGCATTCTTGCCATATTGGAAATTAGGACGTTTAAGCAGATAGCCTATCCATCTTGAGAAACTCATCTCAGCTGCCATCCATATCATTCCAAATAAAATCAAAGCACGTGAAAAACGTAGTTGCTCTGGAAGTAAAGCATAGAAAACCAATATAATAAAACTTCCAACAAATACGCCACCTACAGCAGGAGCTACTTTGTATGGCTTGTCGTAACCTCCAGAAAAATATGAAGTTAAAAGCCATATCAGCAAATATATAGGTAAAATTACAGCGAATAAAATTGTAGGATATGTGCCGTTACCGTCATATACCATCACGTTTCCCCACAAATATCCGATAGCAGCAAGTCCTGAATATCCTAGTATGGTATCAATGAGAGGCTGAACTGCCTTGCTAAAGAATTGTGACAGAAGAGCGAGAAAGGCCTTAAAATATATTGCTATGTTTATAAAGAATGAAAACGTTTTCGCACCTTTGTTAGCAAAATGTTTTTTAACGAAAATCTCCATAGCCTTGTAGAAAACCAGTACGTAGTTAACGCTTGTTTTCTTCGTGCTTTCTCCTTTATAATGAATGATTCTGGTCTTTGGATAATAATAGTTTTTATATCCTGCGAGAGTTATTCTGTATGACAAGTCAATATCTTCGCCATACATAAAGAACGTCTCATCGAGCAGTCCGCATTTGTCCAATGTTTCGCGACGCATGAGCATGAAAGCGCCTGCGAGAATTTCCACCTCATTGATTTCATCGTTATCAAGATGTCCCATGTAGTAACTAGCGAAACGTTTTGAATGTGGGAACAACTTTGTAAGTCCGAACATCTTGTAAAACGCAGTGGCTGGTGTTGGAAGTCCGCGTTTTGATTCAGGCAAGAATCGACCTTTGCCATCAACCATCTTGACACCTAGTCCACCTGCATCAGGATGTGTATCCATAAAAGCTATGGTCTTGGTGAAAGTGTCATCTTCAACTACAGTATCTGGATTTAACAAAAGAACATATTCTCCAGTCGAAATTCTAATAGCCTGATTATTAGCACGGCTGAATCCTACATTATCTTTGTTTGCAATGACTTTTACTTCAGGAAATTTCTCTGCGAGCATTTTGAGAGATCCGTCGACGGAATTGTTGTCAACGACATATACCTCGGCTTCAATATTAGCGATAGCCTTTCTCACTGAGAAAAGACACTGCTCGAGGAAATGCTCGACATTATAATTTACTATGACTATAGATAATTTCATGAACCTAAATGATGTGCAAAAATAATGATTTTTCCCACTAAAAAATATGTTGATGATAGTTTTTTTTTATTGTTTAAAAATTTTAGAATTTACTTATAAAATCGTATTTTTGCGTAAATTTAAATTGGATGGAAAATAAGAGAAAATCACTTCGTTTTGGCTTGATGATTAACAGTTTGACTGTTGCCACTTGGCAATATGACACAATAAAGCTGTTGATGGATAACGGAATGAAGTTAGCTCTTATCATTCAAAATGCAGATGAAACACCATCCCAAGGTTTATTGACAAAAATCAAACACTATCCATATCGAAGAGTATTGTACAGAGTATGGAGCAGATTTTTCTTTAAACCAAGAAGCAAGTATCCTGCTGATATAACTGAACTTACAAAAGACATCCCAACAATATTCTGCAAGCCGATAATCAAAGGTATTTCAACATATTTTGAAGAAATCGACATTCAGGAAATACGCAATCAAAATCTAGATTTTATTTTAAGGTTCGGATTCGACATTGTCCGTGGCGAAGTTCTTAATGTTGCGAAATATGGCATCTGGTCATTCCATCATGATGATGAACGTGTGGTAAGAGGTGGACCTCCTGGATTTTGGGAGTTTATGAATAAAATTCCTAGTAATGGAGTTATATTACAACAACTTACAAATAGCCTTGATAAAGGAATAATACTTAAAAGAGTTCATTTCAGAACTATTTTGCACAGCTACAAAGCTCATTTGGATCAGCTTTTCTTTGGTGCGTCAATATTGCCGTTACAAGTTTGCAAGGAACTGATAAACAGTGGCATCTTAAAAGGCGAGCAATCTAATTCTAATGCTCCTTTGTTATATCCACCACGTAACTTCAAGATGATTCAATATTTCTTTAAATCAATATGGAGAAGATTGATGTTTCATCTTAATGATTTGTTCAGGCAAGAAGACTGGAATGTTGGTTTCTGTGAATGTTCTTTAGAAGATTTTATAGATTGTACAGACAAAGGAAAGCTTGACATTCAGTGGTTTAAAAAGCCAAGAAGGAATTGTTATTTTGCAGATTCATTCGTTATTAAGACAAATAAAGACACATATATTTTCTTTGAATGGTATTCATATCCGAAAGGTAAAGCTGATTTGGCTGTAGCTCTTAAATCTGAAAATTTCAAGAAATACCATAAGCTGACAGATTTTAAAGAACATCGCTCCTACCCTTATGTATTTGAATACGAGAATGTAATTTATTGTTTGCCAGAAGCTAATGCTACAAGAGAAGTAGCTCTATATCGCTTTAACGAAGACAATCTGAAACTAGAGAAAGACGCAGTTTTGTTAGAAGGCTTCCCTATTGTAGATGCAACATTGCATTTCCACGATAATAAGTGGTTTATGTATCTGGTTAATCAGAAGAATTCTCATACTCATCTTGATATCTATTATTCAGATAATTTAAAAGGACCATATCTGCCTCATGATAATAATCCTGTCATGATAGATTGCAGCAAGGCGCGACCAGCAGGAAAGATTTTCAATTATAAAGGAAAATTATTACGTCCATCACAAAACTGCACAGAACATTACGGACAAAACATTACATTGGAAGAGATAGAATTGTTGACAGAAAAACAATTTGCTACAAAGGAATTCGGAACTATCATGCCTATAGAAAACAGCGATTATAATGACGGAATTCATACAATAAACAGTGATGATAATATAGTTGTTTTCGACGGAAAACGATTTGTTTTTACTTTTTCTGGATTTAAACAACAACTTAAACAAAAGATATATAAATAAATGATAAAGAAGATATTTGGAACATTTGGAACACGCCTTTTAAATGCTTTAGTGGGCTTTGTTACTCTGTGGTTCGGCACTAATTTTTTAGGTCGTGAAGCATGGGGTATCGGCGCCACTGTCTTGGTCGATGTTTCACTTCTTCTTATTGCTGTTGAATTACTTTCTGGCAGCGGACTGATATATTACACACCAAGAAAATCTTTTGTTACCTTATTCAAGATTTCTTATGCTTGGATATTCATGATGGTTGCTTCATTAGTTTTGATTTTCTTTTTATTAAATAACTTTGCTCCTGCCATTTACGATGCTTTTGTACCTGAAGGTTATGGTCCACACATTATATTAATGGTTTTACTCTATGGCCTTCATAACTTTAATATGAATGTATTATTGGGCAAAGAAAGAGTCGGAACTCAGAACATATTGTTTATCATACAGTTTATGACTCAACTCATATCAATGATATTGTACATATTCGTATTTGACATTCGTAATGCTGACGCTTTCGTATATTCTCTTATAACAGGTTATTTTACAGTAAACATTTGTGGATTCTTTTGTATATTACCTTATTTTAAAGATAATAGTCATGAAAATCTCCTTGCCACTGCTAAAGAGATGTTTAATTTTGGAAGTATGATTCAGCTTTCAACATTAGTTACAATGATTAACAGAAGAATAAGTTATTTCGTCATCAAGAGATTTTTCGGCATGTCTGAAGTAGGAGTTTATACATCTGGAACTCAGGTTTCTGAAGCCACCAAGCTGATTGGCAATAGTATTGCATTAGTCCAATTCTCTTCGATAAGCAATATGGATGATAAAAAGAAAGCGGCTGACTTAACTGTAACATTTTTAAAGCTTGCTGTTATTTTAACTGCTTTATGCATGCTTGTCATCTGCTTGATTCCAAAGTCGATATATGCATGGATATTCACTCCTGAATTTGCTGAGACCAAAGATGTTTTAGTAAGCTTAAGCCCTGGAATGATTTTTATGGCTGCTAATATGATTTTCAGTCATTATTTCTCAGGTGTGAATCTTCCAAAACATAACCTTTATGGTTCTATAGTAGGATTATTAGTTACAATTCCTTCTATATATATCTTAATACCAAAGTATGGAATTATAGGCGCAGGTATTTCAGTATCATTGACTTATTTAGCGACAATAGTTTATCAATGGATAATATTTAAAAAAGAAACAAAAGTAAAAACAATACAACTTCTTCCGACGTTAAACGATTTTAAGACGTTGGTTGAAAGTATTAAGAAACAGTTTATTAAGTAATTATTAATTTAAAAAAATAAAGTTATGGCATTTTTATCACAAATTAATTTAGTTGAAATATTAAGTTCATTCATCGTACTTTTTGTAATCATCGACGTAACAGGTTCAATACCTATCTTCTTGAGTCTCAAGAGCAGTGACAAAAACATCAAAGCAGGACAAGCTTGCGGAATCGCATTGCTGATGTTCGTGGCATTCTTCTATGCTGGCGACAGGCTCCTCGACTTGTTCAGTGTTGACGTGGCATCATTCGCCGTGGCTGGTTCGTTTGTAATCTTTATCTTGGCATTGGAAATGGTTCTCGGTTTCGACATTATCAAATATGATAGTCAAGGTTCTAATGTTTCTGTTGTGCCAGTTGCATTCCCATTATTAGCAGGACCAGGTGCATTGACAGCCTTGTTGTCTTTACGCGCTGATTATTCTGTCATTAACATCATGTTAGGACTGATATTAAACTTAATAATAGCATATATAGTTATTCGTTTCGTTGGCAAAATCGAAAAATGGTTAGGAAAAGATTTCATCTTTATCTTACGTAAGTTCTTCGGTGTTATCTTGTTAGCATTGGCTGTTAAGTTATTTGCAAGTAATTTGACTGCTGTTATTGCAGAACTTGCTAAATGATAAAGTTTTTAATGTATAATGGCTAATGGCTAATGTTTCATTCTTCATTCAAAACAAACAACTAACTAAATAAATGAGTAATACATTAATTACAATAATCGGTTTCTCAATAATATTTCTAATGACAGCATTGGGTTCGTCTTTGGTATTCTTTTTTAAGAAGGATATTTCACAGAGTGTCAACTCAATGCTTTTAGGACTGGCTGGCGGTATCATGGTAGCGGCTTCAATTTGGTCGTTGATAATTCCATCTATTGACATGTCGGAAGCCACATTCGGTAAATTCGCTTGGTTCCCAGCTGCAACGAGTATCATATTGGGTGGATTGCTTTTAGCATTATTGGATAAGGTAGTTCCTCACATGCACAACGGCACGCATCAGGAAGAAGGGCCTCGCTCCCACTTTTCCAAATCGATGAAGTTGTTTTTCGCCGTTACCTTGCACAATATTCCAGAAGGTTTGGCAGTAGGATTTGCCTTTGGCGCGGCTTCTGTTGCTGGCGATACCGCAGCATATATATCAGCATTAGGATTGGCGATAGGTATTGGAATTCAAAACTTTCCAGAAGGAGCTGCTGTGTCTCTGCCGATGAAACAAGTGACTGGTAGCAGCAAGAAAGCCTTTCTTTTTGGAATGGGCAGCGGCATAGTGGAACCTTTGTCTGCAATTGTAGGATTTTTCCTCGCATCACATCTCATTGCCTTACAGCCTTGGCTCCTCGCTTTCTCTGCAGGTGCAATGTTGTTTGTCGTGGCTGAAGATTTAATTCCAGATGCCAACCTTAGCGAAAACCCTCACACTGGAACATGGGGCTTCATGATTGGATTTATAATAATGATGATATTGGACGTTGCTTTGGGGTAAAGAGTCTATGAGTCGCAGAGTCACAGAGTCACAGAGAAACTTTGCGTCTTTGAGTCTTTGCGTCTATAAGTCTATGACTTAGAGGGCTTCTTTGATTTTTACTAACTTCTCAATCAAAGGCTCTACTAAATCTAGGCGAAGCATATTGGCTCCATCGGATTTTGCAGCTGCTGGGTTTGGGTGTGTCTCCATAAACAAACCGTCTGCTCCTACTGCGATAGCTGCTTTGGAAATCAACTCGATAAGTTCTGGCTTTCCTCCTGTGACGCCTGATGTCTGGTTAGGCTGCTGCAAAGAATGTGTCACATCCATAACGACAGGAACGTTACATTGCTTCATATCGTAAATGTTTCTGTAATCCACAACCAAATCTTGATAACCGAAGAAATTGCCGCGTTCTGTTAGCATCACAGAATTATTGCCAGATTGCTGCACTTTCTCAACAGCGAATCTCATTGAGGCTCCTGATAAAAACTGACCTTTCTTGATATTGACGATTTTGCCAGTCTTTGCAGCTGCTATCAATAAATCTGTCTGTCTGCATAAAAAAGCAGGTATCTGCAAGATATCGACATCATAAGCTGCAGCCATCTGTGCTTCTTCAACGGCATGAATGTCAGTGACGACAGGAATATTGAATTGTTCTCTGATACCTTTAAGGACATTAAGAGCCTTCTCATCTCCTATTCCCATGAAAGAATCCAATCTCGAACGATTGGCCTTGCGATATGAACCTTTGAAAACGTATGGAATATCGTAAGCTTTACAAATCTTAACCAACTGCTCTGCTATCTTATAAGGCGATTCTTCGTCTTCAATGACGCATGGTCCAGCTAAAAGAAAGAAACGGTTTTCTTTAAGATTTTTAAGGAAAGGGAAATGAGAGAGTTCCATGTTATTAATTGTTTGTTATTTGTTATAATGTTTTAACAATTCTGCAAATGCAATCTTGAACCAAGGTGTATATTCTTGTGGATTTTTCTCTATATCGAGACGAATGTTTTCCATAGTGTCATATTTATAGGCAGCTACTTCTTCCGGATTTATTTCAGGAATATCATCTGTCGTTCCAACGAAGACATGGTCTATTTCGTGTTCCATAAGTCCTTGTGTGACATCTGCTTTATATGTAAAATGGAATATTTCTTCGAGCTGACACTTCATTCCCATCTCTTCTTGCAAGCGACGTGTCGTAGCTTGTTCTAGTGTCTCTTCATGACGTGGATGAGAACAGCATGTGTTGGTCCACAGACCTGGAGTGTGGTATTTTGAAAACGCTCTCTGTTGGAGAAGCATCTCGCCTTTTGTGTTGAAAATAAATATTGAAAAAGCACGATGCAGCTCAGCTTTAATATGAGCTTCCATCTTCTCCATCAAACCTATAGGATTGTCGTTAGCATCGACTAAAACAACGTATTCTTGCATATCATCAAACATTAAATCTGATATTCAAAATGTCACCATCTTGAACGATGTAATTTTTACCTTCTACGCGGAACTTACCAGCTTCTTTAACAGCTGCTTCTGAACCATATTTCAAGAAATCTTCTGTACTCATGACTTCAGCTCTGATGAAGCCACGTTGTAAGTCAGAGTGGATAACGCCTGCTGCTACAGGTGCTGTGTCACCGATGTGGATTGTCCAAGCGCGTGTCTCGTCAGTACCTGTTGTGAAGAATGACTGTAACTTCAAAGTGCTGTAAGCATAACGAACTAATTTGTTAACGCCTGGTTCTGTGAGACCTGCGTCTTCCATGAACATAGCTTTGTCATCGTCGTCGAGTTCAGCGATTTCTGATTCCAACTTACCAGCGATGATAAGCATTTCATCGCCTTCTTTCAATGAAGCCTTCACTGCTTCTGTATATTTGTTGCCTGTAAGAGCTGATGCGTCGTCGACGTTACAGACATACATAATAGGTTTTGCAGTAAGTAATTGAATATCTTGGATGTATTTCTTGTCTTCGTCAGCTACTTTTGCATCACGGGCGTTCTGCATATTTTCAAGAGCTTCTTTATAGACTGTCAATACTTCGTAAGCTTTTTTATTGTCTTTCTCGCCGTTTTTCATAAGTTTCTCAACGCGTTGTAACTTACGAGTTACGAGGTCGAGGTCGCGGACTTGAAGTTCGAGGTCGACGAGTTCCATGTCGCGGACTGGGTCGATGCTGCCTTCGCTGTGAGGAACATTTTCATCGTCGAAGCAACGAAGTACATGGATAAGTGCGTCAACGGTTTGAACCTCAGCAAGTAATTTGTTACCGACGCCTTCTCCGCCTTTTGTCAATCCTGGAAGGTCAACGATTTCGACTGTAGCAGGAACGATTCTTTTTGAATGAGAAATATTGTCGATGAGTTTGAGACGTTCGTCGCGGACTTCACACATACCGATGTTTGTCTTCGTAGCGAAACCGCCTATCTCAGCTTTAGTATTTGAAATACAATTAAATATAGTTGTCTTACCTGTATTGGTCAAACCAATGATACCACAATTCAATGCCATAATAATATATTTTTTTTAATTCTTGCAAAGATAAGAAAAAAAGTCTACAAGACCACAAGTCAACAAGACTACAAGTAATTTTTTAAAATTCAGAAATTTTGAAGTTTTTAATTTCTGATGTTTTTAAGTTTTTTACTTGAAAAGAAAAATTAGTAACAAAAAAATAGTATCTTTACAATCGTAAATAAAACCAAATAATTTTTGATGTTATGGAAAACACTCAGATGATAGCAGAATATGGACTTCCATTGGAAGTTGAACTCAGCACACAGATTTATAATGCATTGCAAGGTAATGTAGTGGAGGAAATCATAAAAATGGCAAAGATTCCTTTTTCTGATAATTACTATCGTAGCATGCTCGAAGGTCATAGTTTCAAAGTTGAAGAAGGTACGCTTTCTCGTTATTATAAAATCTTCAATGAGATTAAAGAAGCTTTGCAATTTACTGAACCTATCGATTTCTATATCACTGGCGACCCTTCTGTCAATGCCTTCGCCATCGCTTCTCAAGAAGAAGGCGAACCAAACATCATCAATGTCAATTCATCTCTCATTCAGCTTATGACAGACGACGAATTGCGTTTTGTTATAGGTCATGAAATGGGACACCTTATAAATAAGAACGCCACTCTTGTAAAACTTATCAATTTTGTTTTTCCTCACGGTGCTCCAGTTCCAATCACTTTGCAGTATAAAATAAGGTTGTGGCAACAACTTTCAGAACTCGTTGCCGACCGTTTCGGTTATATGGCAATGCCTAACTTAAACGTTTGTATCTCTGCATTCTTCAAGATGTCATCAGGCTTGGATTTCAATAAGATGGATATGAAAGTCGAGGCTTTCTTGGAAGATAATAAAAAACGTCTTGAATATTTCCGTAACGACAAAGGCATCAACTTCGCGACACATCCAATAAATCCTATCAGAGTCGAAGCTTTGAACCAATTCTCGAAAAGTGTGTTCTTCAATGAAAAAGGAACAAGCAAAGACGATTTGGAAAAAGGCATGGAAGACTTAATCGACATCTTATTGAAAGTCAGAAATTCAGAGTTGGATTCTAATATGGCAAACTTCATCGCTACAGCAGGTTTGATAATCGCAAACAGCGATAATAAGATTACTGAAGACGAAATGGAAATGATTCTCAGTGAGTTGTCTGTATTGGAGATATTCCCTAAGAATTTCTTGGATGAAATAGTGAAAGAAGATATTGTCAAATTATTTAAAGAATCTATCAAGAAACTGATAGAGATAAATCCAGAGACACGCGAAGGTATGTTACGTTATCTGATGTCGATAGCATTGTCGGACAAAGACATAAGCGTGAATGAAGTAGAATTGATTTTCAATATAGCAGCGGCAGAACTTGGCTACTCGCCTGTTGAGACAGCACAGATTTTCTCACAGATGATTCAGGTTGACTTCACACCAAGCATGAACGCGCTTTGTTAAGTCCACAAGACAACAAGACTACGAGACAACAAGTATAGACGCGACAATGATTCCTATAAAAACAAATAAACAATCATTGACACGTCTAAAATAAAGTTCAAAAAATGATTGATTTTAAAGATATTACATTAGGAGATAAAGAGATAATAACATCTTATATATTCCCGAACGATTGCTGCAATTGCGAGTTGTCGTTCGCAAATCATCTGTCGTGGCGTGTTCAGTATCAGACTAAATACGCCGTCGTTGATGATTTTCTCGTACTTAAATATTATAATGAAGGAAACGAGATTTTCATGATGCCTATTGGCAATGGTAATGCAGATGCTATCGTGAATAAATTGATAAAAGAAGCCGAGGCACAAGGAATTCCTTTTATGATGCACGCGGCTTGTCATTTTGTCGAGAATCAGCTTAGCGATGAGATGCGTGAAAAATTTAATCTCATGCCTAATCGAGACAACTTTGATTATGTGTATCTTAGAGAAAATCTCGCGACTTTGAAAGGTAATAAATATCAGCAGAAGAGAAACCATGTCAATCGTTTCATGAAGACTTATCCTAATTGGGAATATAAGTCTGCAACTCCTGAACTTATTAAATTATGTATAGAGAAGGAAAACGAATGGTATGAGTCAAACGATGATTACAGACATCAAAACATTGACAGCGAGCGACAAGCGTTGTTATATGCTATGAATCATGCGGAGGAAATTGGCATCAAAGGCGGAGTGCTGTTCGTTGATGATGAAGTCGTTGCTTTCACTTTCGGTTTTCCTATAAATTATAAGACCTTCGGAGTTCATTTTGAAAAAGCAGATATCAATTATACAGGAGCGTTTACTGTTATAAATCAGATGTTTGCTAATGATATTCCAAAAGAATTCATTTACATCAATCGTGAAGAAGACTTGGGAATTGAAGGATTGAGAAAAGCAAAACTGTCATATAATCCAGAGTTTATGATTACAAAAGGAATTTTGACAATTAGGAGTTAGGAGTTAGGAATTAAAATAACAAATACAATGAATATTACAGTATATCACGTTTCTACTGCAGAAATCAAGAAGCCTTCTGTTGATGTCAACGGTGAGAATCTTGGTTTTGGAAAGGGATTTTATTTGACAAACTCAAAAATCGAAGCTGAGTCTTTGGCAAGGAAAACTGCTGACAAAGCTGTCATAAGTGTTTATGAGTTTAATTACTTCAAGACAAAAAACGTTGGATATCGTTTCAACGAGTTTGAAACCTATAATAGAGAATGGCTTAATTTCGTCGTTGATTGTCGTAAAGGTAAAGATGTTACCGCTGATTACGACATTGTCATAGCCGGCAGTATTTATGATGAAATCGCTGATATTGTTAATGATTATGAAAATAACAACATCACTGCAGAAGAAGCTGTCGAACAGTTGAGATATAAAGATGTGAAATTCCAGATTTGCATTTTGAATCAGGAAATCATTGATTTCAATTTGGAATTTGTGGATAGTTTTGAGGTTTAATTTATCATCACTTCGACAAGCTCAGTGACCGCAATTGATGCCTGAGCTTGTCGAAGACAAAACAACATTTACAATTAATAATTTATGGGAAATAATATAAAGAATCAGACTAGAATACTTTGGGACAAATGTTTCAGCGAGGAAGACAAGAAATTTGTGGATTTATATTTTGAGAAGAGATATACAGACGAAGACAACATCCATATTGAAAAAGACGGCAAGGTGGTTTCAGCATTGCAGCTCATCTCCTATCCTTTTTCATATTACGGAAAGACTATTGGCTGCGCTTACCTCTCAGGCTGCTGCACCGATTCTGAATATCGCTCGCAAGGTTTGATGAATGATGTAATAATAAAATCTTTAAATCAGGCAAAAAACAACGGAGCCTGCTTCGCTGCATTGATACCAGCATCGGAAAGTCTCTTCAACTATTACGAAGGAACCAATTTCATTCCTACTTTCGATTATTCAAAAATTAAAATCAAAAGACAACAGTCAACAGACAACAATCAACAGACGGTTTCTGGATGTCAGATTGTAAGTTTACAAGACAACAGGACAACAAGACAACAAGATGATGGAGAGCTTGATTTTTATCAGGTTTATGAATATTTCAATACTAAGATGCGCGCTCGTAACTGTTGCGTCCAGCATAGCGAATATGATTTTAAAGTCATATTAGATGATTTGGAATTATTCGACAATCATCTTCTCGTTGCGAAATACGGAGAAGACATCTGTGGATTGGCATTCTGTTATTTAAGAAATGGTGAGATTTTTATTAAGGATTTCTTTGCAGAGTCACCAGCTATCTTCACTGATTTTATAACGACAGCAAGTCAGTTGTTTGAGTCAGTGTCAGAGTCAGATTCAGTGTCAATCAACATCATCGTTCCTACAGTTCCAGGACAAAAGACACACAAACTTGGCATGGCAAGAATCATCGATGCAGAGACTATGCTTCGTATCTATGCGATGACGCATCCTAAGATGAAGATTGAACTTTCCATCGTTGACCCAATTTTGACACATAACAACGGAACGTATTATATAAACAATGGAGTCTTAGACAAGAAAAACTCCATTGGTGCAAATGTCGTTGATATTGAACAACTCACACAAGCATTGTTCGGTTATAATATTGAAAACCTTCCAGAAAAACTACAAACATTCAACAAACAAGCAGCATTCATGAGCTTGATGTTGGATTGATGGTGTTAAGAATTATTAGCTATAATTCTTCTCATTGCTTCTTCCTTACGTTCTGCGCATTCAAACAATCTCCATTGCGCTTTGGTACGGACGAGGTTATGTTCTGGATACTGAATTTTATAATAAGTATCACCATTTATATAATCGGCTAAGAATCTGACTGTCTGCATGTAAGGGAACAACTTTGCTGCATACGGCAGATTCTCTTTTTCTATAGGGAGCAAGAACGACTTGGTTCCTTCGAGATAACCTTTGGTGAAAGCCTCGAATATCTCCATATTAAAATCAATATTATCGAGGTTCTTATCATCTTCCGCACCAGTGTTGGCAGCTGAGCGTAAGAAATCACCGAAATCAGAGAAGATAAAACTTGGCATCACAGTATCCAAATCTATAACACATAACACATTGCCATCTTTATCGAAAAGCATATTATTCACTTTGGTATCGCAGTGACAAATACGTTTTGGAAGTTTTCCTTCACGATAAAGCTGTTCTCCCAAACACATCGCCTCTGCCCTTTTTTCAATCTCATCAATATAATGCTGAACTTCCTTTGCTCGTCCGACAGCGTCTTTTTCAACAGCTTCACGAAGTTGATTGAGACGTAATTCTATGTTGTGGAAACTTGGAATTGTCTCACCTAATTCCTGGTCGATATCAGAAAGCATCGATTG
>JAZRNQ010000134.1:0-15671 GCA_045648285.1 Bacteroidales bacterium
CACTCCTGAAATAATGATGAAGGTGGAAGATACTCTCAACGACTGGTTCGGAGTGGAGTATGAGGTAATTGGATAAAAAATAGATAGTGTTATTATCAACGGCAGAGTTCTAGAAATTCTGCCGTTTTTTTATTAATAAAAATTTACAAATGATGATAGATATGCAATATGTCTCTTCTCTATATGAGAAAATAACAAATAAATAACAAAACTATGAAAACATTATCTAAAATTTTTCAGGCTTTACTCGGTGTGGTGGCCTTGTCGTTAACTGCCTTAATCGCTGGCGGTCGTCTTGCTTGGCGTTCTATTAGAAACAGATGGAAAATAGCTTCCAAGTGGATGCGCCGAACAATAGTGGCTTCATTTTTTCTTATAGCTCTCGCTTTTGCGGCTCTTGTCGCTTATGCGATATATGATGATACGATGGGAAGATGGTTTGCCGATGAAAGTCTTTCTGATGATGTAGTGGTATATTATTTTGCAGATGATACTTATCGTGTGTATAATACATCGACAGAAAAATATACAACTCCAAGAATCAGCTGGGTGGCTAGTGCAACTGAAAATGACTCTTTGGGTGTTTATGCTATAGATGACAGACGTGGTTTCATCAATACTAAAACAGGTGATATCGTGATAGATGCTAAGGCTAATGATTATGAAAAGGCTTGGGTTTTCTCCGACGGACTCGCTGCTGTCATGAAAGATGGCAAAGTCGGATTTGTCGATGTGAATAATAAACTCGTGATACCATTCCAATTCGATTACTCTGATAAATGCAGAACGTATGAAATAGGTTATCTGTTCCATGACGGATATTGTGTGATGACAAACAAAGACGGCAAGTTCGGTTTGATTGACATCAGTGGCAATTGGGTTGTAGAACCTGAATATGACGAATTGTGGAATGCACACAAAACCGGCAACAGAATAGTTGTCAATGACGGTAAACATGGTGTGTTAGATTCTTGCGGCAATGTGGTTTATCCTACAGAATATTTCTACATAGATATTTGGGAAGATGGCTTTGTGCTTACCAAAGATGGCAGGAAATGGCAGGAGGATTATGAAGGCAATATCATTAATCCATTTGTTATAGATGGTGTTAACTGCTATATGAAATATCCTGTATCATACAGTAATGAGAATGGTGTTGAGTATGCTTTGTCCGATTATGCGGAATATTTTGTCAATAGAAATAGCGGAATAATGAATCGTATTACAGGAAGGCCTATTACTCCAGCATTGTTTGAGGATGTCAATATGATATCAGATAAATTGTTTGAGGTTCAAGATGCTGAGACATACGACTGGTATATCATTGACATTGATGGTAATATTGTAAAATAAACTTAAAGTCTAACTTGTTGTCTTGTAGTCTCGTTGTCTTGTAGTCTTTTAACAAGATCTTCTACATCAAGACTTTCACCCTTAACTGTGATGTGTGCTTGTTCGTAGAATTTCATCCTGTCACCGTAATGTTTATTGACGAATTCAATGACCTCTTGTTCGCTTTTTCCTTCGATGAGAGGTCTTTTCTTTTTCGACTGCATAAGACGATGCACTGCGGTCATAGGAGCGACTTTGAGGAAAACCGTTGTTCCATTTTCATTCATCCATTCCATATTGTTGAAGAAACATGGAGTGCCGCCGCCGGTGGCGATGATGACATTTTCTAAATTGACTGTATCTTTAAGAAGCTGCGATTCTAATTTACGAAACGCGGCTTCGTCATATTTATGAAAGAAATCCTGAACGGAAATCTTATATTTCTCTTCGAAAAGCTTGTCTAAGTCAATGCCTTGCCACGACATCTTATTTGCAAGATGCTTCAGCGCCGACGTCTTGCCGGAACCCATGTAGCCGATGAGGTAGATTCTTTTTAATGCATAATTCATAATGCATAATTCATAATTAAAAGAGACGCATCAATTACATGTTTTTTGTTTCATAGGTGTAATTGGTACGTCTCTACATATTTAAACTTTCAATTTTCAAATTTCAGTTTTCAACTTCAAGAGGACTATGTTCTCAACGTGATGTGTATGTGGGAACATATCGACTGGCTGAACGGCTTTCACTTCGTACAATGAGTCGAGGAGTTGAAGGTCGCGGGCTTGTGTTGCTGGGTTGCAGCTGATATATACAATCTTCTTAGGCTGAATCTTGAGAAGCTGTTCCACGACTTTCTCATGCATGCCGGCGCGTGGTGGGTCGGTGACGACGAAGTCGGGACGGCCGTTGGCTTCGATGAATTCGTCGGTGAAGACTTTCGCCATATCGCCTGCGTAGAACTTCACATTATTGATATTGTTGAATTCGCTGTTAATCTTAGCGTCGGCGATGGCTTCTTCAACATATTCCACGCCAACGACTTCTTTCACGAAACGAGCGAAATACAAAGCGATTGTACCTGTTCCTGTGTAAAGGTCGTACATAAGTTCATCGCCTTTCACGTCTGCTAAATCGAAAGCAGCTTTGTAAAGTCTCTCACCTTGATATACGTTTGTCTGGAAGAACGATACTGGTCCGACTCTGAATTTGAGGTCGTCGTGGCCTTCGCGTGGGGCTTTCATCGTCTCGATGAGACATTCTTCTCCGTAAACGTTCTCGAATGGAAGGTCGGTGATGATGTCGTTGAATTTGTTGTTGATGACCAACATGATAGAAATGATTTCAGGGAAGCGTTTCTGCATCTCAGGAATCATCACGTTTCTCACGAGTTCGTTTTCTTCGTTGATTACGACGATTACCATGAATTCGCCTTTGCCGTTGCAACGGATGACGACGTTACGCATAAGACCTTCGTGAGAACGAACGTTATAATATGATAACTTATGTTCTAAGGTGAAATCTTTGATAAACAATCTGATTGCGTTTGAAGGCTCTTGTTGTAGCCAGCATTTCTCGATGTCGATGACTCTGTCGAACAATCCTGGGAGGTGATATCCGAAACCTTTCACTGCTTCTTCATCGTGAGTGCCAGCAGGTGCGCCGTCGACTAACCATTTACGGTTTGAGAAGCTGTATTCTAATTTGTTACGGTAGAAATATTGTTTCTCAGAACCTAAGATAGGAAGTATCTCTGGATATTCCACTTTAGCGATTCTGTCGAGGTTATCTTTGACTTGCTTTTGTTTGTAATGAAGCTGCCATTGATAGTCGATGTGCTGCCATTTGCAACCGCCGCAGAGACCGAAGTGTTGACATACTGGTTCGACGCGTTTGTCGGACATCTGCTTGAAGTTAAGGATTTTGCCTTCGAAGCATTTTTTCTTTTTCTTAAAGACTTGTATGTCGACGATGTCGCCAGGAGCACCGAATGGGATAAACACTACTTTGTCGTCAGGTTTGGCAACGCTCATGCCTTCAGCGCCAGCGTCGATGATGCTGACGTCTTCTAAAAATTCAGGTTGTTTAATTTTCTTTTTCATGATGCAAAGATAAAAAAAGGCTAAAGACTAAAGACAAAAGGCTAAAGATTTTTTTAGTTAGGAATTAGGAATTAGGAATTAGGAGTTGAGGGTATGAGGAACTAAGGGTATGAGGAATTTTTTTAATGTTAGTGGTTTTGAGAAAGATATTGGAACAATAAAAATCAGACAACTTTATCTTGATTTTATTTTAAACTTTTATATCTTTGCATTGTTATACGATTGACATGAAATCTTGCAACGAATATATAGAAATAATTAAGTCATTTTCGGATGTATTGAGAACTCAGTTTGGAGTTAAGTCTTTACGTCTTTTTGGTTCTGTGGCAAGAGGGGAGCAAAGTAGTGATAGTGATATTGATATTTGTGTTGTGATGAATCCTAATATGCTGCTACATATAAGACTTAAGAATTATTTAGAAAAAATACTAGGTTGTAATGTCGACGTGGTAAGAGAACATAAAAACATGAATGAAACTTTAAAAAAAGAGATTGAGCGCGATGGAATTGAAGTATTCAAAGAAAGAGCTGGCAATTGAAATATTAAAAAAAATAAAAAGTGCTATTGAACGTCTGGAAGAAAGAACCAAAGACATAAAGAGTGTAGATGATTTTTTAACCTCATCATACGGAATGGAAAAGTTAGATGCATCTTGTATGCTTCTTATTGCAATAGGAGAAAGTATTAAAAGCTTTGATAAAATAACTGATAAAAAAGTTTTATGCGAAGATGCCTCTATACCATGGACTGAGATTATGGGTGTAAGAGACATAATAGCTCATCATTATTTCGATATTGATGCGGAAGAAATATACAATATCATAAAGTTTGATTTAAAACCATTGTTGCAATCAATCGACAATTTTATTGACAAATTGCATAATCTTCCACCAATATAGAAAAGTAGAAATATTTTGTAAAAACGAAAATCCAATAAAAATGAAGATACTTCCTGTTGAAAAGATAAGAGAAGCTGATGCTTTTACAATTGAAAATGAACCTATTGATTCCGTCGACTTGATGGAGCGCGCGGCGTCGAAGGTTTATGAATGGTTCATGAAACGTTGTAAAACGAAGGAAGTTTCTGTTAAGATTTTTTGTGGAATAGGAAATAATGGGGGAGACGGTCTCGCTCTTGCTCGCATGCTTTATTTCAGCGGTATAATTCCGCAGGTTTTTATCGTCCGTTATTCTGATAAGATGAGCCGCGACTGTGAGATAAATTTCACTCGTCTTGAAAATGAAACGGAAGTCCCGATGTACGACATCTTCTCCGAAGACGATTTCCCTCGTATCAACGACAACGACATAATCATCGATGCGATTTTCGGCTCGGGATTGAACAGATCAATAGAAGGATTCACCGCGGAATTGATAAAATATATTAACAAATCCAACGCTATAAAAATAGCAATCGACATTCCTTCAGGACTTATCTTAGAAACTCAGAAACTCAGAAACTCAGAATCTCAGAATCTCAAAAAAGCCAATAGCCAACAGCTAACAGCCAACAGCCAACCGCCAATAGCCAAAGTCGATTACACCTTATCATTCCAATTCCCGAAGCTCGCTTTCATGTTTCCAGAATATGACGCTTTCGTCGGTAAATGGGATGTCCTTGATATAAAACTTCATAAGGATTTTATTGATAATGTCGAGACTTTGAATTTCTATACGACGGAAGATGTGGTGAAGCCGATAATTCGTAAGCGTACTAAGTTTTCGCATAAAGGCACATACGGACACGCTTTGCTGGTGGCAGGTTCGTCGGGTAAGTCAGGCGCTGCTCTTCTCGCAGCTGAGGCGTGTTTGCGAACAGGTGTCGGACTGCTGACGGCGCATCTCCCTAAAGACGCGCTTCTCCCGATGCAGATATATCTCCCAGAAGCGATGACGAGCATTGATAAGTCGGATACACATTGTACGGAAATAAATGATATTTTGCCATATACGGCAATCGGTGTCGGACCTGGAATAGGAAAGAATGAAGAAACTGTGACGCTTCTGAAGAAGATAATTCAGGAGGCGACGCGGCCTTTGGTGCTTGACGCCGATGCCTTGAATATACTCGCTGATAATCCTACATGGCTTTCGTTCTTGCCTGATAATACAATACTTACGCCGCATCCTAAAGAGTTCGACCGTATGTTTGGAAGTACAAATAATTCTTTCGAACGTCTTGAACTTCAGAGGAAGATGTCGGTCGTACACAACATAATAATCGTGCAGAAGGGTGCGCATACAGCCATCACATTCCCCAACGGAACTTGTTTCTTCAACTCTACAGGTAACCCTGGGATGGCGACGGCAGGCAGCGGCGATGTATTGACAGGAATTATATTGTCGCTACTCGCTCAACGATATACACCTCAAGAAGCAGCATTGCTAGGAGTTTATCTTCATGGTAAAGCAGGCGATATAGCAGCGGAAAAAATAGGAATGGAATCAATGATAGCGAGAGACATTATTGGGAATTTGGAATTGAGGATTTGAGGAACTAAGGGTATGAGGAGTTTTGAAAGTCACCGAGTCACCGAGTCACCGAGACACTAAGATGCTGAGTTGCTGAGAAACTTTGAGCCTATGAGGTGGTTATTAGTTCAAAAGCCTTAGTTTAAAGTTCAAAGCTCAAATCTCAAAGTTCCTGAGTCTCGCGTAGAGGCGCACGGACGTGCGACTTTCTAGTTAGGAGTTGTGGCAGGACGTATCACACGACACAATTAAAATAAACAATATGTCGTTGACACGTCTAATTTGGCGAAATATTTTTATTTTTGTAAAACATTTTTTAAATATAGTCGTTGATATTTTGCTATCAGCGATTAGTCCTTGGTGATTTGTGCTGGTAGTTGAATTTAAATTATAAAGTGTTTGGACAATGACGGTTGTCTGTTGTCCGTTGTCTGTTGACGATAAAAAAAATAATTATGGTGAAGACAAGCATCCTTTGGGCTGACGATGAGATAGAACTCCTCAGGCCGCATATTATGTTTCTGGAAAAGAAAGGTTATGAAGTCGTTACGACTAACAATGGCAGTGAGGCCATCGATTTGGTTCGTGAACGTCATTTCGATATAGTGTTTTTGGATGAGCAGATGCCTGGCATTTCTGGTGTCGAGACATTGGAGAGGATAAAGCATGAGTTTCCTAACATTCCTATCGTGATGATAACAAAGAGTGAGGAGGAAGGCGTTATGGAAGACGCTATAGGAAATAAGATTGCCGATTATCTTATCAAGCCTGTGAACCCAAATCAGATTCTTCTTTCGCTGAAGAGAAACCTCGAACAGAAACAGCTTGTCGATGAGAAGTCGACATCGAAATATCAGCAGGAATTCCGTAAGATAGGAATGGATATGAACAACAATCTCAATTATAACGAATGGGTTGATGTTTATAAAAACCTGACACGTTGGGAACTAGAGCTTCAGAAATCAAATGACGAGGGAATCAAGGAGGTTCTTTCGATGCAGAAGCTGGAAGCAGACTCGCTCTTCTCTCGTTATGTGGAGCGTAATTACACTGCTTGGGTGCAGCCAAATTGCGAAGATAAGCCGACGCTTTCTCATACTCTCATCCGCGATAAGGTCATTCCTCATCTCGATGATAACGACAAGCCTTTGTTTTTCATTCTTATTGATAATCTTCGTTACGACCAATGGAAGTCTATCCAGACTTTGTTGGAGCCTTATTTCAGAACTGAAAACGATGATATCTATTATAGCATCTTGCCAACAGCTACACAATATGCACGTAACTCTATCTTCGCAGGATTGATGCCGCTGGAGATACGTCGCCGCTTCCCTAAATATTGGGTCGATGAGGAAGATGAAGGAACTAAAAACCAATACGAAGAAGAACTTCTCGGTGAACAATTACGTCGCTTTGGAAAGAATATAAAATATTCTTATAACAAGGTCTTGAATTTGGCAGCAGGCAAGAAACTCGCTGAGCAGATGTCGAACCTGATGCAGAACAAACTCAATGTCATCGTTTACAACTTCGTTGATATGTTGTCGCATGCTCGTACCGAGATGGAGATAATCAGAGAGTTAGCATCGGATGAAGAGGCTTATCGTTCTTTGATGCTCTCATGGTTCGAACATTCTTCCTTGTTCGATATCATGAAATATATCTCACAGAAAAAGTGCAACGTCATCGTTACCACCGACCATGGATCTGTATGGGTGAAGAATCCTGTTAAAATCTTGGGCGATAGGGAAGTAAATACCAATTTGCGATATAAATATGGCAAGAGCCTGAAATATAATGCGAAAGAAGTCTTTGAGGCACGTGATCCTGAAAAGATATTTTTGCCAAAAGCTAACATCAGCACATGCTATGTCTTTACCCGTGCAAACGATTTCTTCGCTTATCCTAACAATTACAATTATTACGTAAACTATTATAAAAATACGTTCCAACATGGAGGTATCTCAATGAATGAGATGCTGATACCTGTTGCTTTTTTGACAAGTAAATAAATTTTAACAATGCAAGATATAACATTTGAAATAAACGGAATAGAAGAGTTGTCGAAGGTCTCAGACCTTCTTATCAGCTGGCGCGATAAATCTAACATCATCGCTTTTTATGGAAATATGGGAGCTGGAAAGACAACCTTGGTGAAAAACCTTTGCTCAAGATTGGGTGTACAAGATGAAGTCAATAGTCCGACTTTCGCCTTGGTGAATGAATATCAGACAGAGACATTCGACTCGGTATTTCATTTCGATTTTTATAGGATAAAAAGTCTGGAAGAAGTCTTCGATATCGGTTATGAGGATTATTTCTATGGTGGCAGCCTCTGTCTTTTGGAATGGCCAGAGTTGATAGACCCTATCATGCCAGAACATTTTATAAAGGTAGAGATTACATTAGGCGACACAGACGACAGCAGAGTCGTCAGATGCTCAGTGGTTTAAAACTTAGAATCTCAGAAACTCAGAAACTCAGAAATAGATTTTGAGTTTCTGAGTTTTTGAATTTTTGAGATTCAAAATTAGGTGTTTTTTTTCTTTGTTAGTTAGGAAGAAATACCTTAATTTTGCATAAAATTTTTTTTATGAAAAAAGTAGTTTTTGTAGGTAGTGGTGCTATCGGAACAGCAGTCGGAAATGTTTTGGCAAGAAAAGGCGTAGACGACATCACTTTGCTCTCTATTGAAGAAGAAGTAGTAGAATCAATCAATAATTTAAGATATAACCTCACATATTTTCCTAACGTTAAGTTGTCTAGAAATCTCAAGGCAACGACAGATATCAACGTGTTAAGAGATGCTGATGTTGTTTTCATGGCGATTCCTTCAACAGCAGTAGTAGGTTATCTTATTTCAAACAAAGAATATATAAATCCAAAATCCATCATTGTGAACCTTGCTAAAGGTTTTGGAAAATGTGACAATCTCATTCCACATTGTATTCAAGATCAATTCTCTAATCCACTTATGATGATGAAAGGTCCATCTTTCGCCAGAGAGATAATAAATCGTCAGGATACAGGTTTTACATTGGCTTGTTCTGATAATCAATATTTCAGTGAGGTGTCAGAATTGTTCGAGAACACTAATGTCAGATTCGACTTTTCAAATGACATAACAGGCGTTGAGCTTGCAAGTATCTTGAAAAATATTTACGCTATCATCATCGGTATGCTCGATGCAAACTACGACTCGGCAAATATGAGGTCTTTGTTCATTACAAAGTCTATCAATGAGATGCGTAGCTTGATGATAACTTTTGGCGGACAGGAAATAACTATGTTTAATTACTGCGGCTTCGGTGACTTCGCTCTTACTTCACTCAACGACATGAGCCGTAACAGAACATTAGGTCTCTTGATAGGCAAGGGATTCTTCAACAGCGGCATTTCTGAAAAGGTCGTTCTCGAAGGACGTATCGCTGTTGACGTGTTCTATCAAAAAGTACAAGATAGTGCTATTGATATCAATGCGTATCCTCTTATGTCAGAACTCTATCATGTTTTCAATGATACAGATTACCCAACTAAGAAATTTGTTAAGAACGTCTTGAATAAAATTAAATAAAATAAAATATAATCTATTAAGAGGCGCATCAATTACATATTATTATATTCATAGGTGTAATTGGTACGTCTCTACAACTTTCAACTTTCAACTTTCAATTTTCAATTTTCAATTTTCAGTTTTCAATTTAAAATGGGTATTGTTGTTCGACAGAGCATAAAAGGTTCAATAATGAATTATATAGGGGTGTTGGTGGGATTCATCACCACCTTTTTTATTGTTACCAAATACCTAACCACTGAAGAAGTCGGACTGACACGTATCTTAGTCGATGCTTCAATCTTACTTTCAGGTCTGGCGCAGCTTGGAACGAACACCTCAGCAATGCGCTATTATCCATATTTTAAAGATGAAAAAGAGAAAGATCATGGTTTCTTTGGCTGGACCGTCATAATCCCATTTTTTGGATTCATCATCTTCTCGATATTGTTTTTTATCTTCAAGCAACCGATAGAAAACTACTTCTCCCAGAATTCATCTCTCTTCGTCGATTACATCTATTTCGTCATTCCGATGGCGTTTTTTATGGTGTATCTGCTTGTCTTTGAGACTAACTCAAATCTCCTGATGCGAATAGTAGTTCCAAAGTTCATTAGAGAAGTCGGGATTCGCATCATGACCTTGCTTGTTTATCTGCTCTACGCCTTCGATATTATCAACCTCGACGGGATGGTGTGGGCTTTGTGTCTAACATACGGAATAGCAACGCTTTTCAATGTAATATATCTTTTTACATTAAAGAAAGTCTCTTTTAAGATACAGCCTTCGTACGTGTCGCAATGGATGCGTAAGGACTTTATATTCTACACTTTATTTCTTATAGCGACCTCATTGGCTGGAAATCTGATACCTGTGCTAAACACTTTTTTCGTTTCCGGAAAATTAGGACTGGCAGTGGCTGGTGTTAATACTATAGCTGTTTATATAGCGAGTATGGTGGAGATACCGTATCGTTCGCTGGCTGCGATATCCCGCCCGCAGATTTCTCAAGGAATGAAAGATAATGACATGCTCGGAGTTAATGGACTTGTACAAAGCGTTTCTTTGCATCAGTTTATTGCTTCGTTTTTTATTTTCTTCCTGATATGGATTAATATAGATTTGGTGTACACATTGATTCCTAATGGCAACGTCTACGATGAAGCTAAGTTCGTTGTGTTTATACTCGCTGTGGTAAAGATTGTCAATACTTCACTTAATGTAGGGGCAACGGTTTTGAGTTATTCTAAATATTATCATTATTCGTTGTTGTTTACAATAATACTTACAGCTACAGCAATAATAATGAATATCAAACTCATCCCAATCTGGGGAATGGAAGGCGCGGCTTTAGCATCATTGATTTCATATATCGTGTATTACACCTTATTATTAATATTCGTTAACTGGAAACTCAAAGTCACGCCATTGTCGTTAAAAGAATTATATACTTTGCTGATAATAACTTCGTTATTTGTAATAGATTGGATTTTACAGAAATATATGTCCCGTCAATTAATATCATTGTTCAATGTCGAGATTGTAGGTCAGATGCTTGACTCATTTGTCAGAACATTGGTGATGTCGTTGCTGGGAGTTGTTATAATATATAAATTAAGAATTTCAAAACAAATTAATGACATCATTGATAATGTGTTGTCGTCGTTAAAATTGATTAAAAAATAATATGAAAATAGTAGTAGTAGGACCCTCGCATCCTTATAGAGGTGGAATAGCGGCGTTTACGGACCGCCTTGCAAATGAGTTCGTTGCAGAAGGTGATGACGTTCACCTGTACACGTTTACATTACAATATCCTTCAATTCTGTTTCCTGGTAAGACTCAGTATTCTGACGCTCCTGCACCAAAAAACATCAGAATCTTTAGAAGGATAAATTCAATAAATCCATTCTCTTGGGTTAAGACAGCCAAAGAGATAAAAGCTAAAAATCCTGATATAGTGATATTTGCATATTGGATGTCGTTCTTCGCACCATGTTATGCAAAGATGGCTAAGATAATCTCAAAGAATAATAATACACGATGCATCGGCTTGGTTCATAATATGATGCCTCATGAGAAATCTATTTTAGATAGAGTCTTCTCTCCATGCTTTGTGAAAAAAATGGATGCTTTCGTAGCTTTGTCAAAATCCGTTTTGGAAGATATTTCTAAGCTAGATAAAAAATCAAAACCTAAATGTTTTTCACCACACCCTCTTTATGACCATTATGGTGATAGAGAAGATAAGTCGTTGGCGATAAATAGTTTGTATTTGGATGATAAATATAACTATCTTCTTTTCTTTGGTTTGATACGCGAATACAAAGGACTTGATTTGCTTCTTAAAGCTATGGCTGATGAGCGTATTGATAATTATCCAGTTAAGCTTATCGTCGCAGGTGAGTTCTATGAGAAGAAAGAACCTTATTTACAAATGATTGACAATTATAAAATCAATGATAAGGTCATCATTTGCGACAGATATATCCCAGATGAAGAAGTTAAGAATTTCTTTAATCTTGCTGATATGGTAGTTCAGCCTTATAGGTCTGCAACGCAAAGTGGTGTCACTCAGGTGGCTTATCATTTTGAAAAGCCAATGCTGGTGACTGATGTCGGTGGCTTGAGAGAAATAGTTCCTGATGGAAAAGTCGGTTATGTCGTCGAACCACAGCCTGTTAAGATTGCTGACGCTATATGTGACTTTTATGATAACGACAGAAAAGAATTCTTTGAGAATAATGTCGTTGAAGAGAAGAAGAAGTATGAGTGGTCTAAGATGTCGGAGACCATTAAAAAGTTATATGATGATGTTTCAAAATAATTGCTGAAAATGAAGAAGATAATTTCGCTTTTGACAAAGATATTCCCTCGTCAGATATTGATTAAATTCAGTTATTTGTTTAGCATTTTGATAAGACCTTTCTATTGGGGAAACAAAGTGGAATGT
Source organism: Bacteroidales bacterium (assembly GCA_045648285.1). Classification (GTDB taxonomy): domain Bacteria; phylum Bacteroidota; class Bacteroidia; order Bacteroidales; family F082; genus Limimorpha. The sequence goes on from JAZRNQ010000134.1 coordinate 12,417, forward strand.
CCTGTATGTGGAAAGCATTTTCGTAAGTTTTTGCCTTACGGCTATGGCAAGGCGATGGACAATCGTTTGTGTCCTAGTTGTTTGTCGTTAGAACGTCATCGTCTTCTTTGGTTATATCTTAAAGAGAAAACTGGATTCTTTACTGATAATTTAAAGGTGCTGCACTTCGCTCCAGAGCAGCCTTTCTTGAAGAAATTCAAGAGCTTGAAGAATTTGGATTATACAACAGCTGACCTTGATTCTCCTATCGCAGACCTGCATCTTGATGTTACAAATATCAACCTTCCTGACAATACTTACGATGTGGTTATCTGTAATCATGTGTTGGAACATGTTGATAATGTAGACAAAGCCTTTTCAGAAATTAAACGAATCTTAAAACCTGGAGGCTGGGCTATCTTGATGGTTCCGATAAATCCTAATGTAGATACTTTCGAAGATCCAACGATAACAGACCCAAAAGAAAGACAACGTCTTTTCGGTCAATATGACCATGTCAGACAATTCGGTCGCGACTATGCAGATATTCTTCAAAAAGCAGGTTTTATCGTCGATGCCGATAGATTGTATTTTGAAATATCAGAAACCCAACGTGAAAGAATGAAACTCGCCAGACCAGGAGAGGAATTGGTTTATAGAGTTGTTAAAGGAATTGAGGATTTGAGGAACTGAGGATTTGAGGAATTGAGGAACTGAGGAACTGAGGAACTGAGGAATTGAGGAACTGAGGACCCCTCATACCCTTAGATCCTCATACCCTTAGTTCCTACTTATAAAATTCAGGGTGCATTTCTCTGAATTTCTGCTCGAAGTCCCAGAAGCGTCTGATGCTTTTCTTGCTCCAGTCTAATCTTAATTCGTCTTTTTCTTCCTCGGTGAGATGCCAGTCGATGTCGCTGTTGTGTAAACGCTGCATCAGAGTGTACATCATCAAAGCGGCAGAAACACTGATGTTGTAGCTCTCTGTGAAACCGTACATCGGAATTTTTACATACATATCAGCATTGTCTAAAGCATATTGGCTGAGGCCAGTCTTCTCTGTTCCGAAGACTATAGCCACTGGCTGGTCTAAAGGAAGTTCATCAGGAGTGAAGTCGTCTTGATGAGGACATGTGGCGACGATTTTATAACCTTTCTTATGAAGATTGTCGAAAGCTTCAGGAGTGTTGAAGTCTTGTTCGTTATATTTTTTAAGGTCTAACCACTTGACGCTACCAACTACGATGTCAGGATTTACATTATAAACCCAGCGGTTTTCTATGACGTGGATGTCTTGTATGCCGTTGATGTCGCAGCTTCTCAAAACAGCACTCGCATTATGCGATTGGTAGATGTCTTCTAACACAATAGTGACGTGACGAGTTCTGTAGTTGAGCACTTCTTCAAAACGTTTTTTTCTTTCTTCTGTGGTGAATTGTTGTAAAAACTTATATAATTCCTGATCTTTTGGTGACATCATCAATATCTGTTTTAATTTTTAAACTCTTGATTTTTACATTAATATAATAATGTGTATTTACAATGATAATTGCGTTTTCTGCGCATAAAATAATTGAGCAAATATATTTATTTTTTTTGTTGTTTTTTCAGATAAAAAAACTAAATTTGCAGTTCGAAAAAAATAATTTGATATGGCAAAACAAAATGTTAAGAATGAAGGTGATGAACGCCTCGAATCAATTGAAACAACTTTGACAAGAGCAGAACAATTCGTTATTGATAATCAAAAAGCTATCATTGTTGTATTGGCAATAATGGTTGTAGCAGTTCTTGCTTTCTTTGGCGTTAAGAAGTATTATTTAGAACCACGTGAAAAAGATGCTCAAGCTGCTATCTATCACGCAGAACAGTATTTTGAAAATGACAATTTCACAACAGCATTGAATGGTGATGGTAACTATCTCGGCTTTGTAGACGTTATCAACGATTTCGGTGGAACAAAAACAGCTAACTTGGCAAAATATTACGCAGGTGTATGTTACCTTAACACTGGCGACTTCAACAAGGCTGTTGAATACCTCGGATCATATAAAGGAAAAGATGTTTTAGTTTCATCTTTAGCATTAGGCGCATTAGCTGATGCTCAAATGGAATTAGGTAATGTAGCAGAAGCAGCTAAAGCTTACGAAAACGCAGCTGCTAAATCAGCTAACAGCTTCACATCTCCAATGTACTTGCTCAGAGCTGGTATGGCTTACGAAATGGTTGGCAATTACGCAAAGGCTATCGAAGCTTACAACAAAATCAAAGCTGACTATCCTAACAGCAATGAAGGCTTCAGCATCGAAAAGAATATCGCTAGAGCACAAGCTGAAATGAAATAATAATAAAAACAAGAAAGACTTAGACACCCGATTTTAGTCGGGTGTTTTTTTTTGAAGTAGAAATGGAATCGACAATGAATAAAGAAGAAAAGGTAAGGTTATTCACTGGCAATTATTTGAAGTTGTGGATAGCTAACTTTATGATGTATTTCTCTTTTTATTTTGTGACACCTTTGCTGCCTTTATATCTCCGTGATGTGTTTCATGCCGACAAAGCGATGATTGGACTGGTGCTGAGCGGATACAGTGTGGCAGCTCTGGCAATACGTTTCTTCAGCGGTTATATTGTCGATAGATTCTCGAGAAAGAAAGTCTTGATGATAGCATACGCATCATTCGCCTTGTTCTTCGCAGGTTATTATATCACAGGCTCCATTATTTTGTTCGCTGTCATAAGAACCTTGCATGGCGCACCATTCGGATTGACCTCGGTGTCGAGCAACACTGTCGCGATAGATGTGCTGCCATCACAAAGAAGAGGCGAGGGGATAGGCTACTGGGGACTTAGCAACAACTTCGCGATGGCGGTAGGTCCTTCGTTAAGTCTTCTTCTATATAGCCGCTTCAATGATTATAACCTGTTATTCACTGTCTCTTTGTTATGTGCCTTACTTGGATTGCTTATCAATTCATTTGTCGATTGTAAATATCGTCCGCCAGTCATGGAAAAGAAAAAAATGTCGTTGGACAGATTTGTCTTGATACAAGGCTGGAGCCAGGGAATATGCATCGCGCTGATAGCTATGTCGTATGGAATTCTTTCCACATATATCGCGATATATAGTAAAGATGTCTTGAATATCACAACAGGAACGGGAACATTCTTTATGCTGTTCGCCTTTGGCTTGATAATGTCGCGTGTTGTTGGTGTGAAAGCCTTAAGCCGAGGATTCGCCACAAGAAACGCAACCTACGGCGTTATAGTCGTTGC
>JAZRNQ010000135.1:0-24867 GCA_045648285.1 Bacteroidales bacterium
AAAGTTTGCTCTTGTTGATTATTATTTTGTCCACAAGAAACAAATGACAAGGTTACAAATAACCATATACATATATTGCGTGTATTTGTTTTCATAAAAATATTTTACATTGTTATTAAATTCCGACTCTCAACAGGAAAGCGCAAAATTAGTAATTAGGTCATCCTATTCTGACACTATAAATTCATGCATTGTATTATACTTATACTCACTATCGACAACCTAGATATGCTGTAGCGGCAGTCGCAACTCCGACAATTATCAATATGCAGATTACTAAAAATCCCATTTTAAACATACGCATTACCATAACATTATCAGTCAATCGATTACCTGATCTATCTAATTCACTCCTGCGATCTAGTCATCCTCGCCAACCTCATCGGATTGATCAACTGCTGTGGGTTCTTCGACATCCGTAGGCTCCTCGTTATCGGGGATGGTGAATTCGGGCATAGAGTTATGCTTATACTCGCTATCAACAAGTTTACACTGCTCATATATGTAAGAACGAGCCTCAATTGCAGGAAGCAGGCAATATTCGGTATATAGTTTCTTGAATATATTTAAATCTTCTACCGACATCTCATCCAAAGACCTAATATGAGGAAAGAGTAATTTACAATATGCTGTAGCGATTTTCCTAACGGACTTAGCGTGTCTTACATAAGCCGTCTTTTTATCGTACTGCACCAATTCATCAAAAATATTCTGACTATATGATTCGGTTTTCATATAGTGTAAATATTCTGAAAAGACCTCAGCATCAATCGCCCAGCCATAGTATATTTGACCTTCTGAAATTTTAGGCAATTTCCAACCGGGAATAAACAGGTGGAAACGATCCATCATTGCTGATGAGCGAAATATATCCGGAAGAATACTTTGAAAATCTTTATTTACAGGCTGCATGTCTTCTGTTAAAGCAATGTTTCCAGCCAATCCAAGACCACACGATGATACGATCTTTATGTTAGATAGTGATGCGTTACCAGCCTCCAAATAACTCTTTAGGAAACCCTGAAGTTCACCTGTTCTATCATCAAAACTTAAAGTAGAGACTTCATCGAAAACAATTAAATCATGATTTTTGATTGCTCCATATTGTTTTGTGGCATGATTGTATATAAGTTGAGCTCGTGTGCATTTGCCACTAACCATTCGAAAATATTGACTTAAATTGTTGTAGGTATAACTCTTTCCAGACGATTTCGGGCCGAGTTCTATGAAATTCAAATTAGGTTCTATTGCAGGTAACAACCTTGTTATCATTGCAAATTTTGATTCTAACGTACAAAAACTATCTGGGGTATATCCCATTGTTGTCAAAAGTACATCAATCCATTCTTCAGTGCTAAACAGTTCTCTTTTAGAGATAAAATCCTCAAAATCAAGGTTTTTATATGGATTAAACGACTTGTATGATGTCATTAACACATAACCTTTTTTTCTACCTTCAGGAGGCATATATTGCATAGTTATATTACCCCAATTCTCACCATCGACAAGGTCAGCCTTATTATCAGCTAAAACTTTGGGCTGTATGAACATATTTGCGGTAATATTAAGGTCCGGTAGCATAAATGCAACCATACCATCATCAAGTTTCGTTTTTACAACAATACGGGTTGTTATATTAACATTCTCGCCTTCAAGCAATCTCATCATAAGACTATCACTATTCTGTGGCATCTTTGCTGCCAAATACTCTCGTATTCCTTCCTCGTCTCTTTCCTCACCTTTAGAGAATCTATTTAGAATATAGTCTTTTACAAAGATTGGTAAATTGCGTCCTGCGAACAATCCATATGCAGATTTATCTTTACAGATAGCATAATCTGCGAATGTCTCTTGAATTTTATTGGAGATTGTATCCATAATGATATAAGTTGGTAGTTAATATCAGAAAGATGTATCTATATCAAACCCTTTTTTCTCAATTGCCTTGGGTTGATTATCGTATATTATTTCTGTCTTATCTGCAGTCGATAGCTTTGGTGTAGTAATAGGTGATATTTCCCTTTCTCTCTCAAATATATTTGTTGATGTAGCTGGTTTCCTTTGTCGTTGGTTTGTAGGCTTTGTGTCAGGAATTAATTTCGTCTGTTGATGAGGTGTATTGTTCAATGGTTCTGAGTAATTTTTGTGATGCAAAATTTTTATGATAGATTGGGAAATACAATCAGAGTTTATAGAACACTTAATCTTCCCCTCTACGGTCCCATCAATTGAGAACGTTTCGTCATGTTTGATGAACAACTCTTTCCCATCAACATATATGCTCAATAAGTTCTTGAAATTAAAATAAGAGAATTTGCGTGTCGCTTTACTTTTCCGTATCAAAATCGGAATTGAATGACTTATGATATCTGCTTTAAAATTAATTTTATTTCTTACGAGTTCACTTTCAAATCCTAAGTCTCTGAATTCATGCACAATTTTAATATTCCCATCTCCTATAATAATTGTATCAGATATTGCATAATGCAGATATGTTTTAAGTAATCGTCTTAACATCAACTGATATAACCATATCTTAAAAGATAGAAACTTCCTCGTATTCTTGCATCTCAATTGTTCATTAGAGGGCTTTATAAAATTTGATAAAAAACGAAGCAACATACCTAATTAAAATATAAGGTTCCACCAATCAATAATGTCATTCCAATATTTAGGGAATATATATGTTACTGCACCAACTATTCCTTTCCTAATGCTTAATAGTATAATTGTTGCGTTAAAAAAACAAGCAACAAACAAGAATAAGAATGCTTTTATGTATCCCTGCCCTTGTATATCGGGCTGATCTAATTTGGTCTGAGATACAAAGCACATAAGATGAAATGCCAATGTAAAGCCAATGAATAAATCGAAAACATAAAGCATCTTGTTGGCCCCTATAATGCGCAATAGTAAAAATGCATAGGTGAGTATGGGCAGGCAATATGGTGCAAGGCTTATAAAAATGTCTCCAATTTTTCTTCCGCTATGATATACTACTCCATGATCCTCATTGGCTTGCAAGGAGTGTATTTTGTGAAAGAATATCATTCCTACAATAGCATGCGTAGCCTCATGGGATGTTGTTTGTAACCATTGTTCGTTACGAGAGAAGAAGTTGAATCTTCTTATGATAAAATATGCTCCCATACCATAAAGTAGCCATTGATACACAGCAATATGTTTACACGCATACATCAAGACCGGGAAGAACTCTACACAAGTCAACGATAACAATAATATTGCAATTGGATAAAATAAATATTTCATAACAATATATGATTAGTATTCTTCATATTCAACAAGCAAACTATACTAGAGTATTTTATAACTCACCTTGCTTTCTTTGTAATAGTAATACTATCATCACACCTTATCTCTGTATATAACTACAACTTTGTTACCTTGATACGGCTTACCACCCAGTTCTTTAGAGAACCAATCCATTGGAATCCATTTCTTGCCATTATAATATTCTGCATACGCGTGTCCTTCATTACCCCTGTATGCAGCAATAAAAGCTGTAGGGAAACCTATCTGGCGGGCAAATGACGCCATCAGTATGGCAAAATCGTCGCAGTCACCGGTGTAACTTTTTCCATTGACAAAATAATAGTCGTTGATTGTTTCATCTGCCGGACGCCAAGTATCGGTAACTGAATATGGGTCATTCATATAATTCCAGTTATTCTTGGCATAACGCCACAACGCCTCCAATTGCTCCTCCTGGTCGAGATTGGGGTGACTTGACAGTATATCAACTACATTCTGTCTGACAATGCCCTCGGTCTGTATCTTGCCATTCATGACACTTGTCGGCAGTTCATTACTCCTTTTCAAAGTCTCTCTTTCTTCATTGTCCACGCCTTCGTTCTTCGCAGCAGAGCCTTTAGTGAGTTTTGCCATGTTTGACAGAATCTGGTAAGGGATATAGACATATACAACACTGTCAATTGTTTCAAGACGCGCATTGAATCCTTTGTCAGTGACGGTGATAGGCAGGTTCTTGTATTGCCTTGTCCAGGATTCGTCATCTTTATAATTCTGCCCAAAGAGACGCTGTGGCTTGTTGACAATGAAATAAGCCGAATCGCCGTTTTCCTCTATGATGGTGCCATTTACACACACCTGTTTCATGAGTTCCGAAAAGCGATTGAAATTGACATATCCCATGTGTCGGTCTGCAATCAATGTAGTGTCTTTTGATGTGTATGTATTACGGCCAAATCCTCTGCCGGGAGAGATTTCTACCTTTGCCTTGACAAAGAGGCAACATATAATCACCAGCACGGCTATTGCAAAGAGAAGTATGACTAACTGTTTTTCTTTCTTTCTCATAATCCTTTATTGTTTGGTCATATAGTTCTTGAATGAGTTTGACTTCAGCACATCAACTATATATGGCTTGAAGTTTTTGGTATTGAAAGGATTTGTTTCGCTGTCTTCAATGCCAAAATATGACAGATACAACGCATAGTAACGGACCTTCTTGAGTGCTTCTACGTCAACTACACTCTCCAAAGGACGGTCTGTTATAATCACCAGCAGATGCTTGAGCCTATCCGTCTTCTTGCTGCCCGGAGTGGGGTCTTCGAGTGTACCGGTCTTGCAATAGAGATAATAAGGCTTGCCATATTTTCCATTCTCCATATCCGAAGCCAAGCCATTCAATCCGCTTGCAGTACCTTGTTTGGGAACCTTGCGTAACTGTTTCCAAACATTCTCCTTCATAAATCGTAGATAATCGGCCTGACTCCACCCATCACCAACCTTGAAGAAATCGTACTCACCAACAGTTTCACCGTCAATCAACGACACAATATTTTCACTGCTGTTGAGCGAAGCCAGACGGGATGTATTTATCGCCATCTGTAAAGGTGTCATCAATATGGGGTCGGCACCAAGCAGTGCCTGGTTAAAGCCGCGCAATGACTTTTCACGACGGTCGGTATTGTTCAGCGATGCTCTCTCGGGGAACACCCATCCACGCGACGAACCGCCTTTCTCATATAGGCCACTCATCAATTTGTTGTTGCCAAAGAGACGGGTATATGATTTTGAGAGATGTGGAGCAGATGCCGATATGTGATAATTGTCGTAAAGACCATCTGTGAGCATGTCATTGTCCTTTACAAGCGATTTTTCGTTATACCACACTTCGGGGTCAAAACACTTGTAACCACCTTGATACGTGAAGACAGGGAATGCCTCCTCCTTTCTTATGCCGGAGTTGTAGTCCCTGAGGATATCGGTGGCACTACCGCTCTCCTGCATACCCAACATGATTATTACAGAGTGGTGTAGGTTGTTGGATTTTACCAGATAGTTGCTATGTGCCACACAGTTACCTGCAATGTTCAACTCTTCACCTTTCTTCAGATGGAGACCACCATACCATTCATATGGTTTTGTTCCAGATTCTGTCAAATCGATATCACTGTAGGCCTCGCTTTGTCCTGTCTGTTGTACATTTATTGTTTCCCAAGCCAATCTCCTCTGCGATGTAATTGCTGTATAGGCAATGGGCTTGAAAGATGAACCCGGACCACTTGGAATGTATTGCAAGGCTTTGCTGCCAAAAATGTCACGTTCATCGGCATTCGAACCGTCACGGTACAGATCGCTGATAACCTTGTTCAGGTGGATGACATTGTTGGGGTCGAGATGACGCTTACTCGAATAGTCGAACAGAGCACGTATCTGTCCGTCACCGTCAATGGCAACTGCAGTAAAGTCGAACTGTGTCTGAATGACCTTAGACAAAGAATAGGACAAAGGATTTTCCCTGTACTTGTTCTTTTTAAGTTCTTTGTTCACAAGTTCGGCAGCCTTTTTATGAGCGGCATTTGTTCTGTTGCTCTTTACAATCAGCTTGTTTTCTTTCTCATTATAATAGAAGTCGTTCTGCGAGTTGCACTGTTGCTGATATGGCCTTGTATTGAATTCGGTAAGGACATCCATTACCGCCATGGATTTTGGCGCCGTGATTCTGTCTTTCACCTGTTTGATGACACTGGCATGCAACGACTTGCACAGCTCATAGTCGAGACTCAGATAAAGGGTTGTGTCCTTGTACTCGGGGGCTTTGCTGTATACATCACTGACCATGTTACCCAAATGGTATGTCCACATGGACTCCTTACCAAGCGGATAGAATAGCTGCTTGTGACCGTTGAGCCACATATTCCTTACAATGTAAGGTGTAGCGTCATTGGTCATCTTTCCATTAAGTAGAACCTGTGTTTTCTTACTTCCGCTACTTTTCTTGTAAAGGCTCAATACGTCACCTGGCAAAACGGCTGTTGCAATTTGGTTTTTTTGACTACCCTCAATCTTAAGTGTGTCCGCCTCAATCTCAAAAAAAGCCTTAAAACTGTGTCCCTGCTCCGATGATATGAGGAATAGCGGGTTGTCGCCGGGTGTCCACTCCTTGCCAAAATGCATTAATGGCATATCGGGGACCTTGTCAATGATACTGTTTGATAGTACATTGTTGTCGAAACTGAGATTATTGTCGACGGAGATTGCCTTTTTGCCGTTTTCGAACAACATAGCTTCCGGGTCTATTCTCGATGCATAGATATCACCGCTCCAGCGGCTCTCCTCGCGCATGATAGCCGGGATAAAATAATGCTGCTTGTTCAGAGCAAGATAACACTTTCCGCTCCTGCGACGCAGGTGCAGCAACTGGTTGGCATCGGTCTTGCTTGTCTGCTTCTCTTCGAAATATTTCAGCAAGCTCGCAAAGAAATCGTTCTTCTCAAGAGCATCATAATAGACGTTATTATAGGAGTTGCTCTCTTCTCCAACGAACAGGTCCCATACCTCCTTCACGCTCTTGTTTCTCAATGCCCTTTCCTTGTCGGCCTGGAAGGTGTCGAAGCGCATATTTATTTCATCAACCTTGACACTGAGCTCAGATACAAGACGTGAGACATCGAACTGTTTCTCCTCCTGGTCCTTACCTTTCTGCTCAATACCATTCATACAGCCGAATGTAAAGACTATAAGTATGGCTGCGAATATAAATCCGTTGAGGACATACTCGGCACTGTCTCCACTGTCCTTGTTCTTGTCCTTGCTACGCACATATATGCAACGTCCAATGAGCAATGCAAAAAGAAGAATTGGAAAAAGGATCGCAACACGGCTCTGTAGACTTATGAACGGGAAATCCTGACCAACAAAAACAATGCGGTTGGTTGCCGACAGATACACCATCATTGAAATGATGTATATGAGCACCGTACTGCCCAGGAACATACGGTTCATACGCTCTTTCATTCGGAACTCCAGTACAAAAAGCAGGACAAGCATCATCCACATAAATAGGATGTACCTCACTGCCAACTCACCATGTTCGGCTAACAGATAACGGGTCACGACAAGGTCTGTTGTCTGTGTTGTATAGGTTGCTCCCTGGTTAGAGTGGGGCTGGATGTGGAAATACTCATTGTTCTCCTCCATTTTTTTTCCGGCGCGTATGTACTGGTTTATGAACCACTGGTTATGAGCTGAGCGCATAATGTATTCGATGTCATGCGACTCGAACTCGCACTTTATGATCAAATCATCTATCTTTTGATCACCACTCAAGCGCTGTATCTCGGCACGGTAACGCATATGTGCCTTTTCGTTGAGAATAGGTGTAATAGTAGGCATCACCTTAAACGCATCAAGCAAACACACAATGAATGCTATACTGATAAGCGTAAACCATCTTTTCCCATTTTTGTTCACCCATACTCTGTTGCTATAAAGGAAGTAGCCGACAACTATGAGAGCTATTCCGAAAGTAATGCTCATCACAGCTCCGGCATTATTGAAGATAAATATCATTATAGCGCCCTCATAATAGAGTATAAAGAAAAGTGCAATTATAGATAGTATACTCACAATGTGCCCTGCATACTTGCGTATTCCGCGTAACTTGCGGTTGCTAGCATTCTTGAATAATCCTTCAAGCACAAGGTAGTGTATCATCATATATGCAAGGAAGATTATTGTAAATCCCGCATCGGCTTTGAACAGATAACCGAAGAGTATGAAGAATGCAAGAATGCGGCACAATGTTGTTCCACCTATTGAATTCTCCTTCAGTTTGTTTATCCATATCTCGAACATGAAATATGCAATCAACGGGAATGAAATGTTGCACAAACGGTTGAGTGTTGAGATGTTGCGTAGTACAAAGCACAGTAGAAGAGCCACTACAAAAAGAGCCAGGCTATTCCAGGGTTTTGAGAACAATTTCTCTATACGGTCCATGAGACCCGTAGCTTTCCCTTCACAAAGTTTCCAAAGTTCGACACAAAGGGCAACCACCAAAGGCATAAAGGCTGCAAGCCATGTGACCCATTCCATAATAGACGCACGCATCTTTATGTACATGGGCAATGTGATATCCTCAACCGGAACAAATGTCGATGCACGCCAACCCAGTATCAACCTCACGACACAAAGCGACAGCATGATGACATAGATTGCCAACTCTGTAAGTGACAGTGTGTTCCTGCCCAACAACGAGTCGGAGAGGATACGTACTGTAACCATTGACAGCATTATGATTATGAACCATGTTATCTTATTGGCAGTGAGGTCATTTGTATCTCTGAGGTTAGTCACTTCAAATATCCACAAAATAGATTCGGCAGTCTTGTCACGTGTACTCAACAGGAACTCTTTGTCGCACTTGTAGACTTTTATGCTGTCCTCGCTTTCTTTGCTGTTCAAATCTACAATGTTGATTGACAGTTCGCTACGTGCGTCACCAACAGCGTACATGAGATGGGCATTGACGTGGTTGTGGTTTTTCTCCTCGGTGAACTTGTTGTACAGATAACCACCGCTGAGAGACTCTCTTGCGACATCTTCAATTGATGAGTTTATGAATACACGACCAAATGTATCCTTAATGTGCTTCATGTCGGGTTTGAGGAACTCAAGTCTCATCCTGTTCTCAGGGAGATATGAGAGACGGAATTCCTCGCTCTTCTTGTTGCCTATGCCCGAGAAGAATGTCACTTTTTCATCGTACACGTAGTCTTTGAAAGGAATGTTGAATTCCTGACTGAAATCATACGATTCGCCATTTATCCTGAGTTCCTCGTTCATGTAGAACGACAGACCGGGCATTAAGCACAGAGTGGTGGGGTTGTCGATATCGAATTTGGCAGGCACATTTCCATCCATAGGAATTTCTGTGCGTACAAGCAGAGCACCGTCGAACCAGTTCTCCAATTGGTCGGTAACTTCAATTCTTGGTGACTTTGCAATGATATCAAGTAGTGGATAACCTTGAGTGATGGTTTTCCTGAATGTACTGGTATCGGTAATGCTGGCATTACCATTTTTATACACCGTTGATATGTACATGAATTTTTCCTCATCATCAAGGGCAATATTCATCTTGTAGAGCGTGTCTTCGTCAAGGGTAAGGGCAAACCCGTTGCTGACATCGGCATCAATTACCCTGTTGACCAGCTTGTATACACGTGATACATCGTCTTTCCAGAATTTCCATTTTGGATTTTCCGTATCTTTGCGTACATAGAACGGCTCCACGAACTCGGTAATTCTGAAACAGCTGTCAGTGCGGTCCAGTACGACCTCACCATCCTTGCTGTCCCACAGCGATTTTGCCGGGTAACCATTGTCCTTTGAATTGTAGCCGCTGGCAAGATAGAAGTTCTCACCCACCTCATAACCTTTGTGCGAGAGCACATGGTAATCAACATTCTTATAGACCGACTCATCTGTGGGGTATATGTAGGATTTCATTGTGGAGACAGCCGCAAATGCCATAACGGCAAAAAGCAGAATGTAGATGCCACGTATCCACAATGATTTGGGTTCTTTCGTATTCAGCGCATTGTAGCTACTATGGTGAAAGAAATTTGTGCGTTCAATGATTGCAAAGAGACAGAGCAGAACAAGGAACACAATTCCCGATAAAAGAAAACCTGAAATGTGCATATTTTCTATAGTTTGTTTGTGTTATGGCATTATGTACTTGTTACCCACCAATGCTTTGAGCTTGCTTACACCGGAATCCGTTAACCACTCATAGATGCGATTCGAGTATTCTCCCGAATATGCAGGATCCTTGTATCTGAATTCAGTGTTGCTATCCAGAGTTTTCGGATTCAGACCCGACAATACAAACCTCATGTTTGGGCAATAGTTAATGTTGTTACCGCTCATATAACGGATATAATCGCACATGTGAAGGCCCATTGCTACAACATAAGACATATATACCCCCTTCTCTATTATCTTTCTCTCGTTGCTGATAAATTCATCCACAAGTTGCGCCTTCATCATATTGATGAATACAACATTTGCTTTCAGTTTGTCATGTGTAGAGTCAAGGCTTTTTACAAAATCCCTATATGTCTGGCTTGCAGACATTGAAACGCCATATTTGCTTTGCATCTCGGCCAAGTTGTCTGCCACCATCTTCTCACGTAATCCGGTAAGTGCACCTGTGGTAACCGACTGGTCTGCGATATACTTGTTGAAGATGCGTGTAGCAAAAATCTGCATGATATCGTCCTTGTGTATTTCACTGGCATGGGCAATAATACCAGCAGAGAAGTGCTCCTTGCCGAACACCTTTAGAACCTCATTGGTACATTCCATAGCCCACAGCATAACAGCCAGACGTTCCCAGATACTCAAGTTGGTTCCCTGCGATACAATCTGCATATACTCCTTGCGCTCACCGAATTTTTGAGAAATGGCCTTGATGCTCTCGAAACGGTCACGCACCGCCACAGCATAATCGGCATTCGCAACCAAATCCTTGTAGAACGCCTGCAAGCCTGTAGGTTTGCCCGTCTGCTTGTCAAGCGCTGCAATAATTACGGCAACGAGTTCTCTCTCATTCTTGCCCTCAGCCTTGGCCTCGGCATAAATGTTGTTCAATGTATTGAGTAGGGGGAAGGTTGGTATCACCTTATGGGTATTGTTCAAGAATGTAATAACCTTATCCTCTGATGTGCATGATGAGAGAGTCCTCCAATTTTTAGCCTCTACATCCAAATTCTTATAGGCCTTGCTCTCCTTGAATTTCCTTTCACCCTCGGCCTCGGCATTGGTAATGACTTTCTTGAAATCATCGCTCTTCTTGTACTTGTCGACAGCTTCTTTCTCGACTGTTTCAATCACGTTCTTGTACTCCTTGCTACCCTTGTACTTGTCGACAGCGGCTTTCTCTGCGGCTTCAATCGCGTTCTTGTACTCCTTACTGTTCTTATACTCCTCAACTGCGTTGCTCAAACCGTTATTTGTCTTTTCTTCTTTGGACTTTGGCTCATTATCATCAACGTCATCGTCCTCATCGTCTGCATCTTCTTCAACTATAGATCGTTTATTTGATCTATCTTTGAAAAACTTGACTACAAATGGCAGAACAGCAACAAACAGAAGTATAGCGCCCAAACAGATAAAGACAATGCCTGCATAGTAAACAATTTTCTTTAAAACAAGAAGCCACTCAGGGGTTTGGGGTTCAACTTTGGGCGCATTCCATTTGAGGCTTTTCAACGCATTGTATGTGTTCGCATCTATGAAATGAATGTTGCTGTAATACTCCTTGGCATTTTCCAGCTCCTCTTTACCGTCGGGAACAACCCAACCGCAAGCAGCAGTCTTGTTTAGAGTTTCAAGATTATATTGTTTGGGGAGTGGTTTCTCCGATATTGATTTATATTCATCCCCATACCATATTTTGTCACCACGATTATCGAATGAAACAGCCTTTACAGATATACTATCAACATATGCCAGAATAGACTCTCCCAATGGAGTGGCATTTGCCATAGAATCAGGGTTGGCGGCATGTTTGCGTGCCAACGCTATCAAATCTTCCTCTGACGGCATTGTGTAGGTTGGAAAGTCGGTTGGCTGATAACGTTTCCAATCACCATTCTCTTTGGCTCGGCCCAAAACAATATAACTTCCGGGATGCCCTGCAAGCGCATTGTAGAGAATACTGAAGTTCTTTGTATCTTCATCAATCGTCCTTTCTTTGAATGCCTTGTTTATTTCTTTACAATAGTTTTCCTCAACAAGTGTCTCCAGTTCCTTCAAATTCTTTGGCAAAGAAGCAAAAGTATCCTTGCTTTTAATCTTTTTAAGAGTATAGCTTGCGCCAGGCAGATATTCTACCTCGGCAACAGAAGCACCATCATTCAAATAAGATATTTTCTTATCATTGATGCTTATCGTGAAATACTCCTTTGGCCAATAGCTGTTGAAATCCAACTCCTTAAGAGTGCCGGCTGAATAATTGCTGTTCTCGCACAGATACTTCTCGGCATCTTCTTTGGTGTTGATGGCGACAGTTGTTTTTTGAGTATCGTCCTCTTTATCACCTTTGTCATTACTCAAAAAACAGAGCACAGCACCAAGCAGTGACATAGAAACTCCACATATTATTGCCAACGACAGCGTTCTTCTACTGTTCTTTTTGACAGATTTTGGGCTGTCAGTTTTTTGTATTTTCTTTTCACCCATAATTATTTCTTTTTTTTATTAGTTTATCTTTATTTTAGTGTGTCGTGTATTGAATCGAGGACAGCAACAATATCTCTGTATATCCGGGTTTCAAACATTGACACGTTGTATTTGCTTTGCATCTCGGCCAGTTTTTCGGCCATCAGCCTTTCACGCGAAGCGGTGAGTGCACCTACCGGGGCCGAGGAATCAGAGCTCGTCCGGAATGCCTCTATTGCAACTATTGTGCTCCAAAGAAACTCCACACCAATCAATGGTTAATATTTAATATCATCATGTGTAGGTATTCTTACTACATATGCCACTTCGTCCGACATTGAAGTAGTTTCATTGTTTTCACTACCACCATTGTCTGTGTAGTCATAGCTGCCGCTTTTGGAATTGTCTGGGACAATGCCAAGATCAAACGATGCGATATCAAACGGGAAGACAGACTCCTTTACCAGTCTTTCCCTAACTTCGGTGGGCACCGTAGATATAGAACCTACGACATCTACACGTTTGCACACTCCGCCATGCTTCCATATATAACCGTCACCAATGTAGTATACCCTGAGATGATCTTTCTCTCCTGTTCCCACAAGGGTATCCATTCCGCTCAAAGAGAAAACAGCATTACGTACATTCTTCAGTCCAAGACCTTCGTAGAAGAAATCGAAAGACATCTCGGCACCAATTCCCTCATCGACACGGCGCTTTTTACGTAGCCAGACTTTAAATTTATTAAAGACATTCTTCTTGCCATTCTTCTTAGTCTCCAAAACATCACCTGTCTCTTCAAATAGATGGGGACAGCCAAGCATATTTGAATTCTTGTTTACCACACTCTGTTCACCGACTTTCATGGCACCATAGGTACAGATACTCTTTGTGAAGTCGTTGCTGTAGAATACGCCAGCTTTGGTGTCAACGACGCCGTTCTCCACAAGCATTTTTGTGACAGCATCCCTGAACTGCTGAAGCATGAAGGCGCGGCCGGTAAGGAAGACCATGTGACATGTAATGCCCTTGAGTTTGTTCTTTGTATATTCGACAATGGATTCTTTCAGCAGACCTGTCATCAGTTCAATCTTTTTATCAAGGGCAGCCTTCATACCAGGAATCATCTTGCTGTTATTCAAGACTTCTTTGACAAGGAAAGTATTCAACTCCTGGAGTGTGTTGTTGTTGTAGTACTTCAATGCTTTTGCTTCATGATCCATTGAATGGTCCTCAACAAGGTCTTTTGACCTTATCTTGAACTGTTCGAGCAATGAGACAAAGTTAAGAATTTCCTCTGTCTCGTGACCCACAGACATCCTCATGATATCGTCAAAGAAATCACCACAGTCCAGGTCGTGGAAATAATTGCGCAAAGCATGGTAATAGGCATAGGTAAGCACATGGCCGCTGGCCGGGATTCCCGAACGGTACATACTGCTGTAATTGTTCAGGTCACTGCCCTTTTGCGAAATGAATGAAAAGTCGGTTGTTCCCTTGCCGGCATCAATGATAAGATAGTTAGCGTCTTTTATAAACTCCAAGTCGGTCTTCCTTGCTCTGGCACGGACACCGAAGAAAGAAGCATCACTCTCCGACACTATTCTGACCTCTATTCCCTTATAACCCCTGAATATGTCTTTCTCGCGCAACAGGTTGAAATCGTCGTAAAGGCCGGCGATAAGTTTATTTACCTTCTCCTGAAGATATACATTGGGTACCAACAGTATGAAGTGGATATATTCCTTGCCCGGTTCGTTCTTCATTATGACAGCAAGGAAATTACACAGAATCTGTCTGAGTATACCATTGCTTAATTTAAGACTCGACAAGTTTGCTGTAACAGGCCCATTGTCGACTGTTCCCATAAAGCCACTCTCTTTGAACGTTATATTGTCAAGAGATAGCAAGCCGGTCAACTGCTCTACCAGCTTTAGATTGGGCAATAGTATGTGGTCGGTGGTTGGTGCTGTTATAGGCAGGAGTGACTGCAAGAAGTTCTTCTCCTTGTTCTGCATGGGCATGTCGCCGAAATTGGTTGCTGCCGGTTCCTTGTGGATGTGGTAGATTGATTTATACAGTGTCTTGTCATCACCCTTGCGACCCTGCCAATAGTCCTTGTCCTTATCTTCCTCTACAATATCGACAAAAGCATCGCGGATGTTCATGTTGACCTCGGGTCTTGAGGTTGAGAGATGTATTTGGGAAGCCTCGGAACCGAAATCGAGTGAAGCCTTCAACAGGACATCGGTATCGGCATATTCACATATACGTATTGCGCCTACATGGGTGGATGCAAGACCGAAATTATCGACAGTCTCATAGGTAAACTGCATGATGTACTCCTTCAGTTGATACTCGCCACGGGACAATGCCTTCAATGTAAATGGTTCTTCTCCGGGAGTAATTGTGTCTCCAAGATTTCCACAAAAACGGAAATAATCCTTTGCGTCATCTTTTATATCATTCTGACCTTTTCCGCTGCATATCCTCACATTGAAGACAGGAATGTTATCACTGTGACGATACTGTGGAGCATTGGCACTGTCTACACTCTCCAATACATAATGCGCATCTACAAGGTCTACATTCTCGCTATTGTTGTCATCACATATGAGTTGGATGCTGGCTGATGGCAGAGAGAAAACATCGTAAGGATTCGATGAGTTGACCAGAAAAGAGAAGAGTGTGCTTTCAATTTTCGGGCTCAACTTGACAACGTGCATACGACGGTTGTTCACATAAATAGGTAAGTAGTACATTTATCTTGTTTTTTGTGGTTTAATATTGATGTTGTCGAACACTATTCTGCGGTTTTTCAACGAAAGCAGTTTTTGGCATGCCGGACCTTCGCGTACAATGTCAAGGCTCTCATAAGCGGCAATGTTGTCACTCGGTCGTTTCTTCTTTGACGCAAAAGGCACCAGAGAGGTCCATATGAGACGGCTTACCGCACTGGGAGCTATCACGACGTTCTTTTCTTTGATATCGGTATCGGTGAAAGGCGAATAGAGAACCTGACACTTTTCTTCGAGAGTACACTCTACAAGGCATACGTATGCCATGCATGTAGCCTCTTGGATATTGAAATGCACCCATCTGTCACGATATAAGTTATCCAGCGAATCGAGATAGAGGATTTTGCTGACATTCAACTCGTTGCGAATAGCTTTTTCAAGTTGCTTTCTGATGCCGGCAATCAGGCTGACGTCTGTATCTTCCTGAAGGTAATGTATAAGGTGCTTGGCCGAGCTTATACCATAGCCGTTAATCTTGCGGTTGCACAACTGATATACATCCCACACAACACCGTTCCCCAGACGTTGGGTGCAGACGAGCACTTCGGCAACAGGATAATCACCTTCGTAGTACATGTTCAGCCATTTGTCGTCACTGGTAAACCTTCCGTTCTTGTCATTGAACTCAAGCAACAGATTGCTGCAGTCAAGAATCGGTGATGAAATGAGCCCCTGCATGGATTCTCCCCAATAGTAGTAGTGAGGGCGGATGCGGAATATCAAGCGGTTGATGAAAGGATACAATTTCCTGCGCACCCACTTGAAGCGGCTGTTACGGAGATTTGATACACGTCCGGCCAATGTTTCTTCATACATCCTTACAACTATATCAGGATACATTCCGCATGAATTTTCCGCATTGGAACTTATGTTGTTTCGGCTTGAGTCGGAAAGAACATTCTTTGTCACAACCAGAGGAACGGGACTATCTATGATTATACCGTTGAGATAATCGTAGGACATCGCTGTGTTCTTGCCTCTGCTGAAGCATTTGTGTTTTGCAAAGAGAGACAAATTTTGGGTATAACATGCCAATGGCGTGAGTTTCTCCCATTGCCACCGGTAACCGCGACGAACACGCATCATGCTACCATCTGGAGAATAAATCTTCATTACCAAACGGTTAGGAAGAATTAACAACACATAAAATAGTAAAGCCAATACTAAGGCAATAAAAGTTATAGTAACTCCGTCTATCACAGAATGAACCGAAGATGTATAATCTTTGTTGTGTTGAACAAAGGCATAATTCTTGTAATGTGTTCCGTAAATGCTGTCCCAATATTGTACTTGAATCTTTCCACTGATAACAATGTCATTCTTAATAGAAGCCATGTCATATTCCTGCATAAGATACAATGTATCGTTCAGATATCTGCATATGGGATATCTCTCACCGTTGACTGAAACAGTGTCAACATATATGAAACAGATGCTATCTGAAACTATTTGTCTCATATTGAGTTGCATACTGAAAACATTGCCATCAAGTGGGGATAATGTAATGATTGAGTCATCCTTACATTTAATATCGTTAGTAGTCTGTTGGCGTGTGACATATTCATACATATAGATATGGTTCTTACTGCTTAAGTCTGTGAACTCTTTTAATTCATTGAAGTTCCCAGCACCTTTCTGAGTGAAACTGCTGAATACATATCTTGAATGTAGATTGTTGAGCTCTTGCATCTTGTTGGAATCCAACTTTATAAAGTAATAATCATTTCTCCATTGGTCATTAACGTCTGCATCGTCTGTAATAGTAACTATGTAAATTTTATTGAATCTAAGTCCGAATTCATACTCCTGTATAAGCTTTACTAGCCTATGAAGACTTAAGACTCTTATTTGTGACACAAATGACTGTTGATATTTATAATCTGACTGACACAACATATCGCTCAAGACAGATTCAAGACCAGATTTCTTATTGGTCGAGAATTTAAGAAATGTCTTTTCTATATGAATAAAACTGGAATCCAAAGATTCAGCCGCACGAAATCCATCGCCATAACTGTGGAACTCTTCAGTTCCGTAACCAGTTTCTATAAGAGTAACATAGTCTCTCGTATAGTCTATCTGATCCAGAATGCCTCCTTTGCGGGAAAGCCTTGTTATGACATCGTTCTTTATTCTTTGGGGCGACCAATGATGGTTAGTGTAAGCTATCCTTTCAGACAGCATAGAGCCACTCTTATCTACAGTAAAAACCCAAAGATTACCTATAGAATCTACATCGCATTGCGGGTTGAAAAACTGGTTGGTCTGTGCTGATGCAGTAAAACAAAATAATGTCAGTGCAAAAATCAATCTATACATCATATACGGATATTCGGTAATAAAATATGCTAATTAGCGTTGTAGTTACACATGTTTTCTTAAAAAATCAAAGTATTAGTGCTCCATAAAAATGGAAACTAGTTAAAAACTAACAGGTTATGATATTATTTCAATGTTTACAAAAGGGACATATGTAATTGCATAACCTAATAATTCTAAATGTATAGCAATCTCAGAATTACTCATACCACAACAATGCCCAATGAAGCCTTTAAGAGGACCTTTCACAATCCTTACCGCATCACGAACGGTTTGTGCAAAGCTCGGTGACAAACGCTCATATTCTTCTTCTCTAATATAAACTGTAAATGATGTATGATACAACAGACTCTCCGTAGTTGTTTCATTTCTCATTTCTATTAAGAATTGCTCTTTGAGCTTATTTAAAATTCTCTGACGAGGTGCGATTTTTCCATCAGACAAAACCCCATCCATTGATGCATTTATATCTTCATCATTATTCGGAAGAAGCAAATCCCCTATCTTTCTAAATAAAGTTTTTATCATAACATTAATTTAATATATGCAGTATTCATTTTTTACCTATCATAGATGTAAGCCCCGAATATGGTAGTTGTCATAGTTGTTGAATACTGGATAGTTGATATTTTATTTTAAGTTTTACTTTGCGAACAAAATCATTATTAAAACCTTCTTTAGTCAGTTCTAACAACCATTTTTCATCGGTTTCGCGAGTTATAGTAAAACCGATAGCCAGATCTGCCTTTAAAGAACGTCGGTTATGCTTATATATACCTGTTGAAATTTTGATATTCGGCATTAAATCATATATGAGCGAAAGCATTGCTATTGATGCATACACGCCATAACCATGATTAAAGTACTTAGGGTGTACTCCTCCAACATATGTATACGCATTCTCCTCCTTATAATAAAAATGTGCGAATCCAACATCTTTAAGAATTCCGTCTTCATCCATAATTGATCCTATGAACTTTATATCTTTGCCATTATCTGCTATATATCGTTCTAAGTTACTCACATTTATTGGGTCATTATGATATAGCATATACTGAAATTCATCGTTACAAAAACATTCAGTATAAAAATCTATATCCACTAATGAAGTGTGCCGAAAGGAAAAATGCATCATATTCTTCAAAATTATTTCAGTTCTAAAATTGTTGCCAATTTTTCGATACCTTCAAGTGTTCGCATTCTTTTATACTTTTCTTCGTTTGAAAGAGTTGTAATATCAGTTGGATCATTTACAATTCTGTTATACTCGTATTTGGCAACCTCTGCAAATCTAATTTTATGTAGTTCACATAGCGATAAATCTCTTGCTGCAATATCGCCTCTTGCAACATAATTTGAGCCATAACAAGTAGGGCATATTGGTAGCAGTTGACAAGAACGACAATGTTCTGAGGTGTACTGGTTAGGATCTGTAAAGTCTATCGCAGCGGCATTCTCAGATTTTTCTTTACCACAAACAGACTCAAAAAACAGGTGACATGGGTATTTCCTTCCATCAACATCTATTGCTTCCATTTCAGTCCCTGCACCACACCATTTACGGACATCATTATTTATAAGACCCGCAAAAATTATTGAGAACAAGGAACTCTTTTTAATTTCAGGATGAGATAAGTAGTATTCAGATAATTTTTCCAATTCTCTTTTATATACTCCCATATAAAAAGAATCAGACCAATCAATCATTTCTGCAAGGTTTGCACTAACTTCTTTAAAACCTTTTTCGTGTATAAAAATCAAACCATCGGCTAAACTATGAATTGTTTTAGGACTTATAGTCATCTTTACACTTTGATTTGGCCATGTTTTAATAAAAAAGTCCAAATCAATTAAATCAAAAGAGTCGCTTCTGTTGATATTTTGCATTTCTCTTGTTCCGTCAAGACTTAAACCAACAACGAATCTATGCCTATTTTTATATAACCAGTCTTGAATATCACCATGTATGAGCGTTCCATTAGATGTAGCAAAAAATTTAAATGTCTCAGGAAAGTTCTGAGACCATGCCCATTCGCATAATTCTTTAATTTTTGCGTATGACAAGAACGGCTCACCTCCATGAAAATTTACAAGTGTTCCTTTATCAGTTTTAGTTGAGAGCACTTCTTGCAAAGTATTTTTTGCTTGACCAATATCAAAAGTAAGTTTTGATGTTTTATCCTGTTCATAGCAATATATGCAACGCAAATTACAAGTTAAATTTGTCGTTATGTATATGCTCCTTGTTTGATTTTTTTTATCTATCATTGTATTTTACTTTCTTTAATATGTCCAATTATATTTAGCATAAGGGGTCTGCCTAACAAAATTACTTGTTAGACAGACCCTTTGAGATGATTAGTTACTACCACAGCTACCACAGCTGTCTTGACATCTTGATTCACAGGTGTCTTCACAAGAACCTGTACATGAGCCAGCACAGTTACCTTCACAGCCATAGCAATCGCGGAAACTATCGGAAAAATCTCCGATATTACCCGAGAAAGCGAACTGAAGTTCCTGCTTCTTTTGAATAAGTTTTAATAAATCAAACATAATTGTACAATTTTTTGTTTGCCTCCACTTTACGGCTTTCGGCATCTCCGTTTTTCTTTTTGTTCTATTTTTAATTTTATCACAGAATCTATTATAGTCTTTGTGTTATCACAAATAACATCATCACCATATATAATATCCCTTGCCTTACATTTAACGATACATATCGGAAAAATTGAGCACGATTTACACTGTTCTGCCTTTATGTTTGGTTCAAACATTTGGTAACCAAGTGTAGAATAATTGACTCCGTCTTTCACATTTCCACATGCATATTTGTTTTCAGAAACCAAACAATGACATCTATATAATGAACCTTCTGCGTTAACAACATAATGGTGTTTATTCATTGCTGTACAATATGCAATTCTTCGCTCGTTTGCAATATGATGGATAAATACATTATCAATATATGGATTCGCCAATATATTTATGTCGTATCCTCTTCTCATATAATCAATATATTCCAAGGTTTCCTCCAAGGAATGTCCTCTATTTTTATTCCAGATAGGAGCATAATAAATGTAATATAGAGATTTTGGAAAATCAGCAAACAGCATTTCTAAATGAGAATATATGTTCTTGGCTTCTTCAAAATCCTTAAAGTTGATTCTAAGAAGGACTCTAATTCCAGCAGATAACACAGATCTGATATTATTTATTAGTCTATCATATGCTTGTTCTGATGGGAAATTGACGAATCGCTTGACTATACCATAATTTTCTCCTATCGCATCAATTGTGATGCTCATAGATATATCTTTATAGTTCTCTTTGAGTAGACTTATTAGTTCAGGGTTTATTAATGAACCATTTGTTGTTATGCAAGTATTCAGTGTGAAACCTGCAACTTTAGCAGCCACCGTAATTTGCTTTATTGCATCAAAATGCATTAATGGCTCTCCACCAAACCAATTAATAGATAATTCGCGTTCTGTTTGAAATTGTCCCTTAATGAACTGAATTGTGTTATCTATTATGTCTTGAGACATATCAAAATGCTCTATGCCTTTTTCATAACAATACCAACATCTGGCATTACAATTTGTGGTAGGCAAAATTGTCAATGATTGTTCACCGTTAGCTACTTCTTCATGTATTAATGAAATCAACTGTGATGGCTCATCACAGTTATCATTCACTAATATCCCACACTCTAAACTACAGTTATGTTTGTCTATATTAATATCCTCGCAACTATTTTCTGCTTGTAAAATATATTTACGAGATAACGAATTATAGACGATAGGGGTGCCGTCGACTAAATTTGTGATAATATTGAATTGCGAGTACTTCATTATAACAACTGATATTATATTTGCTCTTGAATGTTTCTAATGTTTATTAATCTTCAGTTACGCCATCACATGAACCTGAGCAACCACCCGTACATTTATCTGTACATGCATTATCGCATGCACCTTCGCAAGTACCCCCACAAAAACCTTCACAACAACCCGAACAATTTCCTTCACAACCATAGTTACAATGATAGGCATCATTAAAACACTCTGTTACATTAGCCAATGCTAATCTGAGTTGTTCTCTTTTAAATATTAATTTATCCAAGTCCATTATCATTAGAATTTATTTTTGTCTGCAAAATTCTGCTAATATTTCAGCAACATTTTCAATATCTGATAACGAAACAACTTCCACTGGAGAGTGCATATATCTACAAGGAATGGATATTAATCCAGTAGCACATCCTGCCATTGTTACTTGCGCTGCGTTGACATCTGTGCCAGAGCATCCTGATAGTGCTAACAATTGATAATCAAGCCCTAAATTTTGAGAAATGTTTTTTAATTCTTTTTGCGTGTAAGGAGTAAGGTCTGAACCAACGGGAATAACCGGACCTTTCCCAAGTCGAACATCTCCATATTTCGATTTATTTACAGATGGATAGTCTGTGGCATGAGCAACATCAACAGCGATACATACATCTGGAGATACGGAAAATGTAGCAGTCTTCGCTCCACGCAATCCAACTTCTTCTTGAGCTGAAAAGACCACAACAATATTACTTTCGAAGACATCGTCTTTTATAAGGCTAAGCATCTTTAAGAGACTTGCTACACCCGCTTTGTTATCACAGGCTCGACTTGAAATTAACTGATTAGGTAAATCTACAAGTGGAGCATCTATGACAATACAATCTCCGATTGAAATCAACTTTTCAACTTCTTCTTTATCTGTAACACCTATATCAATCCACAAATCAGATTCTTCCAAATCCCTGTTGTTACCATTGCGTCTCATATGAATAGGTGTAGTACCTATTACTCCACAGATTTCCGAATCTCCATGAACTATCTTAACATTGCGTCCTTTAAGCAACATTAAATCGACTCCGCCTATTCGTGTGAAACGAATATATCCAGACTCCTCAATGTATGTAACCATTAAACCGATTTCATCCATATGAGCCACAAACATTATCGTTTTATTCGTTTGGGGATCCTTGCCATATTTAGTACATATGAGATTTCCGATTGCATCCTCAGTTATGGAATCTACATAATTCACCACATACTCTTTCAGCGTCTTAGCAATTGTTTCTTCGTGTCCAGACGGCGATGTGAGTTGAAATATACTTTTTACTATTCTAGAAAGTTCCATAAATCTTATAATGATATATGATTTTTATGGTTTGATTTTTTCTATATTACCTCTATGCACGTGGACGGTTGCAAAACCTAACAAGTCTATATATATGGCTATTTCTGAATTGCTAATACCACAACAATACCCAGTAAGACCTTTAAGAGAGCCATCAATAATTCTTATAGCATCTCCAACTTCAACTTGAGAACAAAAAGCAACAGGTGATTCTGATTTATTTAATAGAAATCGCAACTGCTCGATTTGATTATCAGGTATTGGCGTAGCTAATTCATTTGCTTCAGGATAGGAAATAAATTTCATTATGAACGGCAATCGACGAAATTCATCTTCTTCATTTTTAGCGAGACGAACAAAAACAACCATAGGAATTACAATCCTATCTATCTTTTTCTTGCGGTCACTCCATTGGTGTTCTTCTGTCTGGATGGCTACATAATTCTCTATGCTAAGTTTATCTAATTTTGATGCAACCTTTTTCTCACAATTCATATGAACAAGCGCTGCCACCCAACGTTTTGGGTACGCTTCGCGGTCGTTTGTCACATTGACAAGCGAACCTTTTTCTTTGCGAACATCGCCCTCCACAGCTATCCTGTTCATAGTAAATAGAGTTTATTTTTTAGGAATAGTTCCACGAAAGAACTATAAGTAATTCGCAAATCTTTGATTTAAAATATTATGCAAAAATATTTACTGATATTTTTATAATATTTTTAATCACAGCCTGCTGATTTATAAAAATTTACAAACAATAAATATTGGGGTTGTTTATCCAAATAAAATTATCTATTTATCATAATTCATTGAATATAAATTTATTTGGCACTATCATTTAATTTCATGGAGAAGAAAAAATAATCGTCCATTTCTGCCATCCATTGAACAATTTTTAGTATTTTTGCAAACGGGTCATAGTTCTTTCGTGGAACTACTCCAATAATGACCTAATAAGTCCTTGATTGGCATCATCTATCACCGAGTTTTCCAACATTGTTAGATAAATCTGCGTTGTCTGTTCCGAGGTATGTCCCATACCAGCACTGATGACAGAAATGGGAACATTATGATTTCTCGCAGCGGTAGCCCAACTGTGGCGAGAAGTGTATGATGTCAATTTGCAACCAGCAGGCAACATCTTTGATAATCGTCTTAATTGTCTATTATGGTTGTTGATAGCGACTTGATACTCTTCGTATGCTTCCTTTGTGTCCGTAGAAGTCAAAATAGGGAAAACATAAGGCGATAATGCCGATGAATATCTGTCAATTATCCGCTGAATACTTGGTTCTATACGCACACTCAATAATTGTCCCGTTTTGCGTCGGGCATAACATATCACTCCGTTTTGAATGTTTTCTTTCTTCAGATAGGCAATATCCACGAATGCCATTCCACGGGTACAGTAACTGAAAATGAATATATCCCTTGCAAGTGCGAGTGGCGTTCCTTCTGCCAACTTGAGTTTATACAACTGTGATATTACTGATTCCGATACAGCACGCTTGCGAGTACGATCAATGCCTGTATAAACATCCGTAAATGGGTGTGATTGTTCAACTAGCTTTTGTCGAACAGCCTTGTTATAGACCGCCCGCATTATACGTATATAGAATGAAATAGAGTTTCTTACCATTCCTCGCTGAACAAGAAAAGCATTATAATCTGCTATGAGTTGTTCTGTCATTGCCGAGAATGGTAGATTAACTCCACCAAGAAATTCGGCGAAGTTTTTCATCGTTTTCTCATAGTTCAGGGCAGTACCCAAGCGATTAGCATTACGCAATAATCGGATTTGATTATGCATGAAATCCAACACCAAGACATGACATTCGGGCGATTTATAGCGTTTGATAATATCACTAACGGAGTAATTGACTCCACTATTCTCCAAGTCCTTGACAATACGCTTCAGTAGTGAAATGTCACTATCTATACGATTCTGAATAATGCTTTTGTCAGCAACACTTATAACAACCTGCTCACCTATTGCATCCCATTCGTCAGGCTGCAATCGGATATTGGTTGTTATCTGTTGTGTCGCTCTACGATGAGTCACTTGATAATATAT
>JAZRNQ010000136.1:0-6301 GCA_045648285.1 Bacteroidales bacterium
AAGACAGAACACTATCTTCCAGCTTTTGAAGAAGGCATGAAACAACACAAAGCTGAAGTCGATTTCATCATCAAAAACAGAGCTGTGCCTGATTTCCAAAACACAATCTTGGCTTACGACAAATCTGGCGAGTTATTAGACAAAGTATCCAATATCTTTTTCAATCTCACAGAATGCATGTCGAACGACGAGATGCAAAAAATCGCCGCTGAAATATTACCAAAATTATCAGCACATAGCGACGAAATAGCGATGAACCCTCTTCTCTTTGAAAAAGTTAAACATGTCTACGACACCCGTCATGAAAGAAACCTCGACGACCAACAAATCCGCGTCGTTGAAAAATATTACGCCGACTTCATCCGCAATGGTGCTGGTCTCAATGATGCCGACAAAGAAGCTTTGAAAGAAATCAACGGAAAACTCTCTATCTTAAGCAACCAATTTGGCAACAACCTCCTCGCTGAAAACGCAGCATTCAAACTCGTCGTTGACAATGAAGCCGACTTAAGCGGACTTCCACAAACAAGCATCGACGCTGCTGCTGCACAAGCAAAGAAAGACGGCATGGAAGGCAAATGGGTTTTCACATTGTCAAAGCCAAGCCTCATTCCTTTCCTTCAATATGCCGACAACCGCGACTTGCGTGAAAAGATTTACATGGGCTATGTAATGCGTGGCAACAACAATAACTCTAACGACAACAAAGCTTTAATTGAAGAGATGTCAAAACTTCGTCTTCAAAAAGCTCAGCTCCTCGGTTATGAAGACTACGCTTCTTACGTTCTCGAAGCTAACATGGCAAAAGACGTTCCTACTGTCGACACATTCCTCGCAGAATTATTCGAACCTGCTTTGAAAGTAGCAAAAGAAGAACTTAAGGAAATGGAAAAAATCGCTGGTTTCGACTTAGAGTCATGGGACTGGTGGTACTATGCAGAGAAAGTTCGTAAAGAAAAATACGACTTCGATGAAAATGAATTGAAGCCATATCTCTCATTAAACAACGTCCGCGACGGCATGTTTATGGTTGCTAACAAATTATATGGTGTCACATTCGAACAACGTCACGACCTTCCTGTATACTTCGACGGCGTTGAGACATGGGAAGTCAAAGAACAAGACGGTTCATACATCGGCATCTTATACCTCGACTATTTCACTCGCGACAGCAAGAGCGGTGGTGCATGGTGTACAAGCTTCCGCGAAGCTGGCTACGACATCGAAGGTAACAAAATCTCTCCTCTCGTATCATTGGTATTAAACTACTCAGCTCCAACAGGTGACACACCTACTCTCCTCAGCTGGGACGAGACACAGACCTTATGGCACGAATTCGGTCACGGCTTGCATGCTTTATTCTCAGACGGAAAATACAACAGAACATGCGGCGTTGTTCCTCGCGACTATGTAGAACTTCCTTCACAAGTAATGGAAAACTGGGCAGGCGACCCTGAAGTATTGAGAATGTATGCAAAACACTGGCAGACAGGCGAAGTCATTCCAGAAGAAATAATCACGAAATTAGAAAACAGCGGTTTGTTCAATCAAGGCTTCAACACTACAGAATTCTTGGCAGCTGCGATATTAGACATGGAATATCATAAGCTAAAAGAAATCAACGATGACTTCAACGCAGCTGAATTTGAAAAAGCTAAGATGGAAGAAATCGGCTTGATCAACGAGATATATCCACGTTACAGAAGTACATATTACTCACACATCTTCGCTGGCGGTTACTCAGCAGGTTACTATGTATATTACTGGGCTGCAGTTTTAGACTCTGATGCTTTCAACTACTTCAAAGAATCAGGCGATTTGTTCAACCAAGAGTTAGCTGCTAAGTTCAGACAACACTGCTTGCAAGAATGTGGCAACGATGAAGGTATGGTTCAATACAAGAAGTTCCGCGGACAAGAGCCAAGCAACGAGCCATTCTTGAAGAAACACGGACTTAAGTAATTCATAATTCATAATGCATAATTCATAATTAAAGAGCCTTCGGGCTTAAGTAATTCATAATTCATAATGCATAATTCATAATTAAAGAGCCTTCGGGCTCTTTTTTTTATGTAAAAAAACAATTGACACCTTACAATAAGTTACCTACTTTTGCAGTCTTTAAAATATGACCAATCCAACACATCATAATATATACTATGTTTGAACAAAAAATAAAGGAAAACCAGAATTTATCCGAATCAGATTTAAGACATTTACGCTTACTTGCCAAGTCATTTCCATCTATTGCATCTGCAAGTACAGAGATTATCAACCTTGAGGCGATTCTCAACCTTCCCAAAGGCACAGAACACTTTCTATCCGACATCCATGGCGAAAACGAGGCATTCCAACATATATTAAAAAATGCTTCCGGATCAATAAAACGCAAAGTCAACGACGTATTTGGAGCTTCGCTTCGCGAGACCGAAAAAAGAAACCTATGCACTTTGATTTACTACCCTAAGGAAAAACTCCGTAAAATCAAGAAGGAAGACACTAACATCAACGAATGGTATATGGTGACTTTAAACCAATTGGTTAAAATATGCCAAAACGTATCATCCAAATACACACGTTCTAAAGTCCGCAAGGCACTTCCAAAAGAGTTCGCCTATATCATAGAAGAGTTGCTTCACGACACGCATGAAAGCAACAAACGAGGATACTTCAATCAGATCATTTCCACCATAATTTCCACAAAGCGCGCCGATGAGTTCATCATTGCCATGTGCAATCTTATTCAGCAGCTTGCCATCGACGGTCTGCATATCGTAGGAGACATCTATGACAGAGGTCAGGGCGCACACATAATTCTCGACACTCTATGCACATATCACAATGTCGACATCCAATGGGGCAATCACGACCTTTTATGGATGGGAGCCTTTGCTGGCAATGACGCCTGCATTGCGACAGTATTACGCCAATCACTAAGATATGCGACCCTTGAAACTCTAGAAGAAGGTTATGGCATCAACTTACTTCCTCTCGCCACTTTTGCGATGGAAATATATAACGACGACCCGGTAGAAGTCTATGCGCCAAAGATGAAACTTGTGACAGAACATTACACTGAAAAGAAGCAACATCTCATCGCACAAATGCACAAAGCCATCTCCATAATACAATGGAAATGCGAAGCGGCATTGATAGACAGACATCCAGAATACAATATGTCTGACAGAAAGTTATTACATCTGATTGATTTAGAACGTGGAGTCATAAACATAAATGGCATTGAATGCGAACTCCTTGACAAGTCATATCCTACAATCGACCCGTCTGATCCATATAAATTGACAGATGACGAACAGGCCATTATCAACCATTTTCACTCAGCATTCATCAATAGCGAGAAACTCAAGAAGCACGTATATTTCCTACTTCAAAAAGGCTCGTTATATTTAGCAAGAAACAACAACCTTATGTTCCACGCTTCAATACCTTTAAACGAAGATGGTACATTCAAGGAGGTCAAGATAATAGACGAGTATTATTCTGGCAAGAGACTTTTTGACCGCATAGACTCTCTAGTTCAATTAGCATGCAGAAAATCAACGGAAATATCGGAAGAAAAACAAGCTTCCATTGATTATATGTGGTACTTATGGTGCGGCGCCGATTCACCCTCATTCGACAAGGCCAAAATGGCAACATTCGAACGCTACCTGACCACAAACAAAGAGGTTCAAAAAGAAGAGAAAGGACACTATTACAAATTGCAGAACGAAGAGAAGGTATGTATTAACATACTTAAAGAATTCGGCATTGAAAGTGAAGGAAGCCACATTATCAACGGACACGTACCTGTTAAAATAAAGAAAGGAGAACACCCCGTTAGAGCCAACGGCAAACTGCTGGTAATAGACGGAGGATTCTCAAAAGCATATCATTCAGAAACAGGTATTGCAGGCTACACATTAGTTTACAATTCATTTGGCATGCAACTAGTACAACACCAGCCATTTGAATCGACGCAGAAAGCCATTGAAGAAGGACTCGACATCATCTCCAACACCGTGCTTTCGGAACATAACACAGAACGTCTGCTTGTGAAAGACACCGACAAAGGCATCGAACTGACACGAGATATCGAAGACCTGCACAAGCTACTTATTGCATACCGCACAGCTTTGGTAAAAGAAAACAATTAAAGAATTCTAGAATTCCATAAAATTAAAGGTGATGTTGTCACCCATTTTTACAACATCACCTTTATTCATAACTACTAATTCCAAAGTCACAGATCCGTGCGCCTCTACGCAAGACCTAAAAAAACTCAAAATCTCAAAAACTCAGAAACTCAGAAACTTAGAAACTTAGTGTCTCGGTGACTTGGTGACTTGGCGACTTAAAAAAATCCTCAATTCCTAACTCCTAATTATACTAAATTCTCTGAGCAAGAACATCGGCTATATGCAGCACCTGAATATCGAACTTTTGTTTTTTGATGCAGCTGTCGAGTTGCATAAGACACGAGACATCGTTTGTGACGATATATTCTGCGCCAGTAGCCATCGCGTCTTTTATCTTTCTCTCTGCCATGGCGACAGAGATAGCTTCGTGTTGTATAGAGAAAAATCCGCCGCCGAAGCCACAGCAAATTTCAGGACGCTGCATCTCTAATATCTCAATACCTTTGACATTAGAGAGTAACTTACGACCTTCGTCTTTGAGTCCGAGTTCGCGCAAAGAACAACAGGTATCTTGATATACAACCTTATGGTTAAACTCCGCACCGAAATCAACGACTTTAATTTTATTGACGAGGAAATCCGTAAGTTCGTAAATATTTCTCACCACACGCTTAAACTCCAAATGCGAAGCTGTGTTGTAGAACAACTCTTGATAACGAGTCTTTATGTAACCGACGCATGACGCACTAACTCCTACGATAGGTCTGTCGTTAGGGAAATCTTGTAAGAACTTCTCCCCTAGTTCCTTGGCTTCTTCCACGAAACCACTTGTAAATGCGAACTTACCGCAACAAGTCTGCTCAGGATTATATTCCACATCGACGCAAGCCGCATCTAAAATCTTCATAACATTCTTGGCAGTCTCTGGGTAAAACTGATCCATCACACATGAAATAAAGAGATCTATTGTCATATTTGCAAAATTTAGAATGTTATGTTAAAATATTTTAAGATTATTTGCAAAAATAGGAAAAAAGTCCACAAGTCCACAAGACTACAAGACTACAAGTAATTTTTTTGTTACAAATCAAGATAAACTTATCGACTTATTAACTTATCGACTTGTTGACTTGTTGACTTGTTGTCTTGTTGTCTTGTTGTCTTGTTGTCTTAAAAAAAATCCAGGATAAGATTTCGAAACCACTTCAACGTTTTCCATTGAAATCGCACCAATCTTCATTGAAAGAAGCGAGAGTGCCATAGCAATTCGATGATCTTCGTAATTGTTAAAAATTATTGGTTTTTCTTCTGTAAAACAAGGCAACTCATTTGGACAAAACATCATCAGCTCATCATCGGAGACATTTTCGAATGTAATGTTAATTTTCATTAACTCATTCATCATCGCTTGTTTTCTGTCAGACTCTTTTATAGAAAGATTCTTCAAGCCTGTAAACGTTGCGTTCACTCTGTTACCAGCACATGCTGCAATAACAGCAGGGAACAAATCAGGACAGTCTTTGAAGTTGAAGGCTAACTCTGAACTCTGAACTTTGAACTTTGAACTTTCAACTTTTAACTCTGCTACTACACAACTTGTCGTCTTGTCGTCTTGTTGTCTTGTTGTCTTACTAACAACGACTCCATTTTCAGTAGCAAATGTCTCTACTCCAAGACATTCAAACATCTTAATGGCAGCTGCATCTGCTTGTAGTGAGTTTATGTTAAGATTTTTTAACAAAACTTCAGCGCCATCAGAAAGAGAAACCATCTCGTACCAAAACGCAGCTGCGCTCCAGTCGGGTTCTACTTTTATATTCTCGACATTATAAACTCCAGGCTTTACCGTTATATCTCTGTCATCACGAGAAACATCGATTCCACATTGTCTCATCATATTTATCGTCATGTCGATATATGGCAACGAAGAGAGATTTCCTGTCAGATGTAGCGCCAGACCATTTTTCCACAAAGGCGCTGCAAGCAACAATGATGACGCAAACTGACTGCTTTGCTCTGCACTTATTTCTAAAGAGTTTAGAGTGGAGAGTGTAGGGTGTAGAGTTGTTGACAAAGTCTGTTGACTATTGTCTGTTGACTGTTGACTATTGACTGCATTAACGGTAAATAAAACTGGTGGGTATCCTTCTTTCTCAGTATAT
>JAZRNQ010000137.1:0-2129 GCA_045648285.1 Bacteroidales bacterium
TCAAGATGCTTATATTTCACTTCTCTCACGAAGGATTCTAACATTGTGTTCTATAACCTAATTTTCATAAGTCTCATAGTTTTCACTTTCTTCTTCAAATGCGCTCATAAAACCCTCAAACAAAGATGGAAGTCTGTCAATGAAATCGTTAATCGACTCGTCAACTTTCTTGAGTCCTTTCTTAACAAGAATACCGTTGTAACGTCCTATAGCTTTATTGATTGCATCTCTTTCTTCTGGTGTCATATTTTCATAATTCGCCTCATATTCTTCAAGCAAATCATGATATTTTTCCTTAGAAATTTCCCAATCTTCCTCTGTCCAATTCTCGCAATTTTCTTCCACCTTATCAACATAATTATCAAATTTTACACAAGTTGGAATCTCACATGATGTCAAAAAAAACATCACAAGCAAAACTATAATTACATTTAACTTTCTCATATTTATCAATTTTTAACTAAAGCTTTTAAAACATCAACTTTCAATTATGCATTATGAATTATGCATTATGAATTGTTTTAGGGCGTTCCGGCTATCGCCGTCGGGCTTTCCGCTATATCTTTGCTCGCTCCGCTCGCAAAGGATGCCGCTCCAATCCCTAACGCATTGGGAGCTACTAATATCAAGGTTCCAACTTCTTCAAAGGAGAATTCGAGCTATACGGCACTTTTCCTGATGGAACGACCTTACTCGAACTCTGCAAGTGAATATCTTGGTCGTCGAAGAAGATATGCGCGCCGAAGGCTTTCAAAACCTTGTCTTTCGGCATGCCACCAAGGAAATATACTTCGTTGACATAAACGCCCCACTTCTTCAAGGTGTTGATGACTCTCATGTGCGCAGGCGCGCTTCTAGATGATACAATAGCTAATCTTAACGGAGAGAGTTCTACCGTAACAGGCAGACATTCTTGTATCTTAGAGAGTTTCTTCAATAACTTTGCAAACGGTCCTTCTTGCAATGGAACGTCTTTGTTTTCTTTCTCGTACTTACTGAATGAGTCAATGCCTTCTTTCTTATAACGTAATTCCGAGTCTTCGTTAAATAAAACGGCATCGGCATCGAAGGCGATTCTCACGGCATTTGTCGCTGGATTGAACTCGGTTGGTGGCTCGTAAATGACAGCAGCTGCACAGTTGCTATGCGAGTCGATGACTGCCTGCACGCTGTTTTCATCTTTCGACAAAAACAAGTCGACACCAAAAGCATCGATATATGGTGCTATAGGCTCGCCGCCAGAGAACGCAAGTCGCGTAATATCAAGCTCGTATTTCTCTATAGATTTAAGAATTCTTATTCCCGTCTCCGGACTGTTCCTCGACATAACCACAACTTCAACGACAGGCTTATGCGCTTGTTTGTTGAGTTCCAAAAGACTCTTCACAAGATAAAACGCAGTTCCCATCTCCAACGGAACGTCTTGGTTCTTATCTTGATATTCTCTATATTTCTTAACACCTTCCTTCTCGAAAATATCGTTCTCCGCTTCGAGATTGAACAAGGCACGCGCCGTAACACCAACGACTAATACTTCTGATAAATCTACTGCCATAATTTAGGTTTAAGGTTTAAGGCTTAAAGTTTAAGGTTATTTAACCAAAGACTTTAAACTTTAAACCTTAATCTTTAAACTTTAAACAAATAAACTAATAATATTCAAAATCACTTCTGATGCTTTTTCCATGCTTTCCAATGGTACGTATTCGTATTTTCCATGGAAGTTGTGGCCGCCAGCGAAAATGTTTGGACATGGTAATCCCATAAAACTGAGGTTTGCGCCGTCGGTGCCGCCACGTATTGGCTGTACCTTTGGCTTGATGCCTGCCATCTCAATAGCCTTGATAGCCTTCTCAACAATGAAATAATGTGGCTCAACTTCCTGACGCATATTATAATACTGGTCTTTCATGTCTAATGTGACAGCGTTATTGTATTTCTTGTTGAGGAATTCAACGATGTTTTTAAGCAGCTCTTTCTTTTCTTCGAACTTAGCTCTGTCGTGGTCACGGATGATATATTGCATCGAAGTTTCTTCCACAGTTCCTTTTATCTCTGTGAGAAGGAAGAATCCTTCGTAACCGCATGTAAACTCAGGACGTTGATTTACAGGCAACATAGCGTTCAAT
>JAZRNQ010000138.1:0-3109 GCA_045648285.1 Bacteroidales bacterium
GCTATCTTGACATTAGGAATGATGCCTACAAGACCAGAAACCGGTTACGGATATATTAAAAGACAACAAGACAACGAGACTACAAGTCAACAAGATAAAGTTCAAAGTTCAGAGTTCAGAGTTCAGAGTCCTATATACAAAGTCGAGGCCTTTAAAGAAAAACCAAATCTTGAAACTGCACAATCCTACCTCAATGAGGGCGGCTACTACTGGAACGCTGGCATCTTCATCTGGAATGCCAAAATGGTTGTCAACACCATTGCAACTCTCGTCCCAGACCTCGCTTCCGTCTTCGATAAAATAGAACCTTATTTCTATACAGAACAAGAACAGAAAATAGTAAATGAATATTTCCCTACATGCCCTAACATATCCATCGACTATGCCGTGATGGAAAAGTCAAAAGAGGTTTATGTGTATCCTGCCAACTTCGGCTGGAGCGACCTAGGAACATGGGGCAGCCTTTACACTCATCTCGAACAAGATGAAAACAATAACGCTATCGTCGGACAAAACATCAATCTCGTAGATTGCAAAAACTGTGTAGTTCACACACCTGCAGAACGTAAAGTCGTGATACAAGGTCTCGACAATTATATCATTGCAGAAAGTGACAACACATTGTTAATCTGCAAGAAAGAAGACGAACAAGAGATTAAAAACTGGCAAAAATAAAACATATAAATATAAGGATATGAAAAAATTATTCAAACAACTAGCATTGGCTATCTTCAGAGGAAAATATGCACCAAAGTCATTTTCCAAATGGTTAGTATTATTTTTCGATTGCTGCATTTTGTTTGCTGCATTCTGGATATATGTTTTCATAAAATACTTATACCATGTTCATGACATGGAAATTCTTGGAAAAATCATTCACTTTGAATTCATACATTTCATACCATTACTTGTCATATTCTTAATAAACTCATTTATCTTCGGATCGTATCAAGGGCTGGTTCGTTACAGCGGTTTCAGCGACATAAAAAAGATTGGATATGTATGTCTGGGAACATTCATTCTTGCATTTATGACTAAGACCATTGCTACCAATTTCTTGACTTTGGAGCACATTCGTATATTGTTTGTGTCACACACGGAAGTCGTTTTCGTATCAATGCTTACCTTCGTGATAATGACATTGTCACGATTGGTAATCAGACGTATCTATAACGAAAACATCTGTCATAAACAAGAAATTATAAATACCGTTATATATGGAGCTGGCGATGCTGGAATGATTACCCTTAACGCACTTGAACAAGATACATCAGCAAACTACAACGTTGTAGCATTCATCGATAACTCCTCTCAAAAAATAGGTAAGTCTATCAATGGCATATCTGTGTTAAATCCAAACAAAATATTCGACAAAGAATTCATATCTAAATATAACATCCAACTTATAATCTTCGCTATCCCAAGTCTCGACAATGAAGAAAAGACAAAACTCATCAACGAGATTATCGATTTAGGCATTATGGTTAAATCTGTCCCTCATCTTAATCACTGGATTGACAATAAACTTACAGTAAATCAGATTGAAGATATTAAGATTGAAGACCTTCTCGGAAGAGAGCCTATCGTTCTTGGAAAAGAAAACGTTACAAAAGGCCTTAACGGGAAAGTTATCATGGTGACTGGAGCTGCCGGTTCCATAGGTAGCGAGATATGCCGCCAGGTTCTTCACTACAAACCAAAGAAACTTATACTTCTAGACCAAGCAGAATCACCATTATACGACATCCAGTTTGAATTAAGAAACAACGAGCCTTATCGTTCTCTCAATATTCCAATGGAATTCGTCATCGGCAATGTTAAAGATAAAGTCAAGATGAGAGAGGTATTTGACAAATACCGCCCTAATGTCGTTTATCACGCTGCTGCTTATAAACACGTTCCTCTTATGGAAGAATTCCCATACGAAGCTGTATTCGTAAATGTGTTAGGAACTAAAAACGTAGCCGACTTGGCTGTTGAATTCGAGGCAGAGAAATTCGTGATGGTTTCTACTGATAAGGCTGTCAACCCAACAAACGTCATGGGTGCGACAAAACGTATCGCTGAAATTTACACACAAAGCCGCAAGACAGAGAAGACAGCTTTCGTAACAACACGCTTCGGTAACGTATTAGGTTCTAACGGCTCTGTCATTCCATTGTTCAAAAAACAATTGGCTTACGGTGGTCCTTTGACTGTTACCGATAGAAACATAATCCGTTATTTCATGACAATCCCTGAAGCATGTAGCCTCGTTTTAGAAGCTGGCGTCATGGGTGAAAAAGAAGACATCTTCGTCTTCGACATGGGCGAGCCTGTCAAGATTTACGACCTCGCCAAGAAGATGATAAAACTCTCAAGAAAAGAAGGCATCGAGATAGAAATAACTGGTTTACGTCCAGGTGAAAAACTCTATGAGGAGCTTTTATCTACAAAAGAAAACACAATACCTACAGAACATGCCAAGATTATGAGAGCTAAAGTCCGTCGCTACACACAAGACGAGGTAAACGAAAAAATTGACACTCTCATAAACTTGATTCCAACTTGCGATAACTTCAAGATTGTCGCTCAAATGAAAAACATCGTCCCTGAATTTATCAGTAACAACTCAATTTATTCTTATTTAGATAAAAAAGAAAAATAATATGAAACTAAGAAGTTTACTCATTATAGTGATAAGCCTGGTTTTGACAGGCAGCATTAATTCACAAGAACTTCTAATCCCTCTCAACGACGACTACGAGATGGAAGTGCAAGCCGCTGCTTACAACTCAGATTATCGTTTTCATACTGCGGTAAAGTCATGGTCAGAATATCAGTTTAGAGACATACTGAATTTAGACAGCCTTAACAAGTCACAATTCATTGTCAAAGACTTCAATAAAAAATGGAAGAACTACGCATGGAATTCCATCTTCAACACCGACTTCATAGGATTCAAATCTGATGATTATTACATAGCCATCAATCCTATCGTCGATTTTCAAGTTGGCAGAGACGGCAGCAAAAACACATGGGTAAACACACGCGGTGCAGAAATAAAAGGTACGATTGGAGATAACTTCGCATTCTATAGCAATTTAAGAGAAAATCAAGCTGTATTTCC
>JAZRNQ010000139.1:0-45534 GCA_045648285.1 Bacteroidales bacterium
GACACAAGTAACATTCGAACAATTATTAGATGCAGGTTGTCACTTTGGACACTTAAGAAGAAAGTGGAATCCAAACATGGCTCCTTACATCTTCATGGAACGTAATGGTATCCATATTATAGACTTGTATAAAACACAAGCCAAAATTGACGAAGCAGCTAATGCAGTACGTCAATTAGCAAGATCAGGTAAAAAGATCCTCTTCGTTGCTACAAAAAAACAAGCTAAAGACATCGTTGCTGAACTCGTAAAGAAAGTTAACATGCCTTACGTAACAGAACGTTGGCCAGGTGGTATGCTCACCAACTTCTCTACAATCCGTAAAGCAGTTCGCAAAATGGTTAGCATCGACAAGATGATGGCAAGCAGCGCATTCAACAACCTTTCAAAACGCGAAAGATTACAAATCGAACGCGAACGCGAAAAATTAAACAAGAACTTAGGTAGTATCGCTGACCTCAGCCGTCTCCCAAGCGCTGTTTTCGTTGTTGACGTTATTAAAGAACATATCGCTATAGCAGAAGCTAGAAAACTTAACATCCCTACTTTCGCTATCGTCGATACAAACTCAAACCCTAACCTCATCGACTTCCCAATCCCAGCTAACGACGACGCTTCAAAATCAATCGAACTCATCATCGGTAAAATGATTGAAGCTATCGAAGAAGGCTTGACAGAACGTAAAAATTCACGCGATAAAGAAGACATCATTGAAGATGAAATGATCGACGATGAAAACGTAATGGAAAAAGGCGAAGACGAAGAAAAAGAAGAAAAACGTCAAAGAAGACCTCGCAAAGCCGTTAACAAAAAATAAATAAATCTTAAACACAATTTATTATGAACATTACAGCTGCTCAAGTTAACGAACTTAGACAAATAACAGGCGCCGGCATGATGGATTGCAAAAAAGCTCTCGTAGAATGCAACGGCGATCAAAAAGCTGCTATCGATTACCTCCGCCAAAAAGGTCAAAAAATCGCTATGAAAAGAGCTGACCGCGAAGCTACAGAAGGTTGTGTAATCTCTAAAGCAACTGAAGATCACAAATTCGCTGCTGTTATTATGTTAAACTGTGAAACAGACTTCGTTGGTGCTAACGCTGACTTCGTTGGTACAACAAAACAACTCCTCGACTTCGCAGTAGAAAACAGAATCAAAGATATCGAAGCTCTCAACGCTGCTACAATCAACGGCATGTCAATTGAAGCTATCGTTACTGACCTCACAGCTAAAACTGGTGAAAAAGTTCAAGTTGGTAAATATTTCGCTGTTGAAGGTGAATTCGTTACTAACTACAACCACCAAGGTAACCGCCTCGCTACAATCGTTGCTTTCAACAAATCATTCGAAGGCATCAACGAAGTAGCTCACGAAGTTGCTCTCCAAATCGCTGCTATGGACCCAGTCGCTATCGATGAAAACGACGTTCCACAAGAAACAAAAGATAACGAATACAAAGTCGCTATCGAAAAGACAAAACAAGAGCAAATTCAAAAGGCAGTTGAAGTAGCTTTGAAAAAAGCAGGTATCAACCCAGCTCACGTTGACAGTGATGACCACATCAACTCAAACATGGCTAAAGGTTGGATTACAGAAGAAGACGCAGCTAAAGCTCGCGAAATTAAAGAACAAGTCGCTGCAGAAAAAGCTGGCAACCTCAACACAACAATGCTCGAAAACATTGCT
Organism: Bacteroidales bacterium; assembly: GCA_045648285.1. Lineage (GTDB taxonomy): Bacteria > Bacteroidota > Bacteroidia > Bacteroidales > F082 > Limimorpha. The sequence goes on from JAZRNQ010000139.1 coordinate 1,690, forward strand.
AAAGGCCGCCTCGCTAAATTCTTCAAAGAAAACTGCTTACTCGACCAAGTATCACTCATCGCTGACCCTAAAACAGTCCGCGAATATATCCAAGCCGGCGACAAAGAAGCTACAGTTACAGCTTTCAACCGCATTAAATTAGGATAAGATATTGGCTATTAGCTTCTGGCTTCTGGCCATTGGCTAAAGAAAAAAGTCCCGATTCAGAAATGAGTCGGGATTTTTTTTTGAACTTTGAACTCTGAACTCTGAACTCTGAACTTTGGACTTTGAACTTTGAACTTTGAACTTTGAACTTTGAACTAAGGCTGTTGGCTGCTGAACTAAGAACCTCGGCGACTTGGCGACTTGGTGACTAAAAAAAAGTCGCACGTCCGTGCGACTCTACGCGAGATTTTCCTCATACCCTTAGTTCCTCAACTCCTAACTCCCAACTCCTAACTCCTAACTGAAAAAAATTTTTCTTTATTAAGTTTTTATGTTAAAAAAAATTATACTTTTGTAAACTAATTACAAAGACAATACGAAGAAAAACAGATTTTTTTAACAGAAAAAAGATTATGATAATTAAATTAACATATATCTCATTGATTACCACTCTCTTAACCGCAACGGGGGGGGTAAATTCTGTTATCAAAATCTAAAATCCCTCATTTCTAGCCTCTGGCTATTGGCTTTTAGCCGCTTTTCTTCAACCAAAACCAAATCCCCTACCCTTCAACTTACTTCTTTAGTCTTCCGACTTCCATCATTCAATTTCAGCTATAGCTCCTGCCGTAGCTTCATACATCGTTATCATCTCTACTCCGCAAGCCGGAGCAGTCTCATATTACCCTTGTTCATCATTAACCCTTATTGCCAGGAAAATCTTTCTGGCACTATAGGGTATTGCCCTCATTAGAAATTTTCAAACCAAATTATTTTTCAATAAAATTTTTTAACAACTTAAAATTTAAGTATTATGAAAATCAAAACATTTATTCTGACATTCTTGTTAATGTCATGTCCATTTTTGTTTGGACAACATTGGACAGATCCAGGTAATCTTGGATTTGAGGACAACATGAGAGTAACTGCTTACATTACTTTAGACGGTAATGTACAACAAGGCTCATACCAAGTAGCAGCATTCCATGAGAATACACTTCTTGATGTAAACTCTATTGTTGCAAAATCACTCAATGGTAGTGAATTCTACCATGTTGATATGGAAGTTCCAGGAGAAACAACTTTTGGCAACATCTATTTCAAATTCTATAATGGAACTAACGAATATGTTTCTTTAGAAGTTCCTTTTACAGATTTATTTGGCACTCATGCAAACATTGCATCTATCGAATTTAAATCTGTTGCTCAAATTGGCGATGTTGTTTATTCAACTCTTCAAGATGCTGTTAATGCTTGCACAACAGGTGACAACACTATCACTCTTCTCGCTGATGTAAGTGATGATGTTACTATCAAACAAGTTGAAAACGTTAATGTATTAATTAATGGTAATGAAAAGCAATACAGCGGCACATTCACAATCCACGGCAATGCACGTTATGAAGGCGCTGAAACATTGACATTCACAAACATTAATTTTGTTACAAGTGAAGCTAGCCACTATTTCATCGATTCAAATTCAACAGAATCTGAAAAACGCTATGCTCATAATGTAACAGTTGATGACTGTACATTCACAGCTACAGGTGCTGCAGAAAACACAGCAGCAGCAATGCGTATCCGTCAAGGCTATGACATCGCTATCAATGGAAGTACATTCAATGGCTTACATTCTGCATTACAAGCTTACGGCAATAAAGGCATTACTGTTACAGGCATTACTCTTGACGGTAAAAACGGTATCTCTGCAGGCACTTCATCTAATGTAACTATTTCTGGTTCAAATATCAATGCTACAGGCTACGGCGTTCGCGCTGATGGTGATGGTGCTTACAACATGACTTTAGCTGGCAATACAATCACAGCTGAATTACCAGTCGTTGTACGTAAAACTGATGGCGCTTATAATCTTACAGTACAAAGTGGTTCTTATATAGCATCAAACGAAAAAGGTGCAGCTGTTACATTCACAACAGGTGACGACGGTACATTCGTAGCTCCAACATCAGATGCTACAGCAACACTTGCTGAAGGCATTACATATTTCGGATTTGAAGCTAAAGTTAATAACGTATATCACACAACATTTGCTAATGCATACGCAGCAGCAGAAAATGGTGACGCTCTCACATTATTAAAAGACTTTAATTTCGACACTGTTGTTAAAATTGAAAAGGCTATAACATTAGACCTTAACAACAACACTGTTACTTCAACAGCTAGAAAAGCTTTCGAAGTATATGCTAACGCTACAATCAAAAACGGTACAATCATAGCTAAAGAACGTGCTGTTGACACACGTAAAAATGTTGAATTAGCTCTTAATAATGTAAGCCTCAGCACAACTGGTTCTGGCAACACTCAACCTTTAACAATCGGTGGTGATGTTAATGGTACAAAAGTTACATTAACTAAAGTTAACATCAACGCAGGTAATGCTGGTTACGGTATCATCACATTCGTTAAGACAACATTGACAGCTGATGCTGATACAGAAATTTCAGGTTACAGTGCATTATATGTAAAAGATGGTTCAGAAGGTTCAGAGTTCACATTCAATGGTTCAACACTAAGCGGAACTATTGGCAATGATGTTGAAGGCAATAGTTTCTCAACAATAGCTATCCAAGAAGATGGTGTAAAAGTAACTGTAAACAACGGTACTATCAATGCTACAGGTACAAACTATGCAGCATTAAGCATTGGTTATAGCGAACAACCTATTAACGAAAACAACAATGTTACTTTAGATGCTGAAATCAATGGTAATATCTTAGAAACAAATTGTTTAGATAAGAATACAGTCATAGTCAGAGACGATTACAAAACTGTATTAGAAGGATTAGGTTACGCTACAAGCCCAGCTGGCACTGGTCTCGTTAAAGTTGAAGGCGTTGCAGTAGCAATGATCGGAACAACTCCATACGCAAGCATCACAGCAGCTATCAAAGCCGCTACAGCTGGACAAACTATCACTCTTCTTAAAGACGTTACAGAAAACTTCACTATCAGCAAGAACCTTACTATCGACGGTGCTGGTAAGAACTACACTGGTACAATGACTGGTAATGCTGGATTAACCGTAACTATCCAAAATGTTAAATTCGTAAATGCTGGTTTTAGTAAAACCACAAAAAGCACTACCGGTAACTATACTTTCACAAATTGTACATTTGATGGTAATGGAACATACGCTTATCCTATCATTGTAAAAGGTGCAAACACTATCACTGTTGAAAACTGTACAGTAAACAATTATCAATACAGCTTCCTTTATGTAACTTCTGCTACACCTATGGTTACTGTTAAGAATGTTACCGTTGAAAACTGTCCAAATTATGCTGTATATTTTGCATCTGGCGTTACAAATGGTACAATAGAGAAATTAACTGTAAAGAATTCAAATAACGGTATTTTATTTAATAACACTGCTAACAGAGCCTTAACATTGAAGGACTGTAAATTTGAAAATGTTGGAACTGCTATCAATCATGCTGGTAATGGAACTAACACCATTACATGTAACCTCAATGGCGTTAACGACTTTGGTGGCGCAGCATTAAGCCCATACGTTAAAATCGTTGCTGAAGCTCAAATCGGCAATAAGTTCTATGGTGATTTAAACGATGCTTTGGCAGCTGCTCAAACTGGTGAAACAGTATATATCTTCGCTGGTGAAGAAGCCTATGACCAAGAATTGACAATCAATAAGGCTATTACAGTTGAAGGTAAAAATGGCCAAGCTCAATTTACTAAATTAAATATCACAGCTGACGGAGCAACTGCTAAAAACATTTATACATACAATCCTGCAGGCGATGCTGAAGGCGCTTATATCAATGCAAAAGACGTTACTATAGAAGGTTGTTCTATCCAAGGCGGTTGGGGTGGTTTATACCAAAGCTACACATCTGGCACAGTAACTTTCAAGAACAGTTATATCGGCGGTGGCGTTTATGGTATCCACTTCGACGGCAATAATGGCGGTAATATTGTTATCGATAATTGCGAAGTCGCTGGTTGGACAAGCTTTGCTAAAACTATAACAACTGTAGCTATCACAGATACAGAATTTATTGAAGCTGGTTATAACCAACTTCGTTTCTATCAAAACGCTCAATTAGATGGCTGTACATTCAATGCTAATATGACTATCGACTTCGGTACAAATGACGTTGATGCAGACTTCACAAATTGTACAGTTAAAGACGGAGCATCTCTTACAGACGTTATTTATTTAGGCGATATCGTTGAAATGGGTGTTGATGTTACAATTAACGGCGAACCTCTTATCGTTGAAGCAAAAGTAGCTGATGCTGATGGTAAAAATGCAGAATACTACTTAACACTTGCTGAAGCTATCAATGCAGCAACAGAAAACCAAGTCGTTACAGTATGTGCAGACGTTGAATTAGAAAACACTCTTACTATCGCTGCTGGCAAAGTCGTTACTTTAGACTTGAACGGCAAAGTCGTTTCTGGCGTTTCTGCAACAGCTGGTACAACTGCAGTTATCACAAACAAAGGTAACTTGACAGTCAAGTCATCTGTTGAAGGTGGTAAGATAACAACAAATGCATTGTATCCAGACACCAACTGGGGAAGCGAAGGATTCCCATCATACGCTAACAACACTGTTAGAAATGAAGGCACATTCACACTTGTTTCTGGTACAATTGAAAACACATCAGCAGCGGGCGGTGCAACATACGCTATCGACAATTATAACGGTTCTACAACAAACATCAATGGCGGTTTAGTAGTTTGCGAAAACAATATCGCTATCCGTTTGTTCTGCGGTGACAATATCGCTCTTAATGTAAATGACGGTGAAGTCAAAGGTACACGTGCATTATGGATTCAACTCGCAAGCAGCACTGCTTCAGTAGCTCCTAATGTAGATGTCAATATCGAAGGCGGTACTTTGACAGCAACAGGTAACGGTGAATACAAACTCGCTATCTATTCATACAGCTACGGCAACAACATGCAAAATGTTGAAATCAACATCTCTGGCGGTACTTTCAACGGTGACATCGCTCTTACAGGCGGTGAAAACAAAGACAAAGTTGAAACATTAAATATCACTGGTGGTACTTTCAACGGTAAAGATGGCGATGTTTACAGCTATGGCGATGATGCAAAAGCTATAGAAGCTATCACAATTAAAGGCGGTACTTTCAAAACAAATGCAGCTGAAAAATACGCTGAAGACGACAACTTCATCTTCGTTGAAAACGCTGAAGGCACATACAACGTAACAGCAGGTACTTACGTTGCAGCTATAAATGGAGAACGTTATTCTTCAGTAGCTAATGCTATCACAGCAGCTCAAGCTGGAGAAACTATCACTCTTCTTAAAGATGTTAAAGAAGATGTTACAGTTGGCAAAAACATAACAATTGATGGTGATAACAATAACTATACTGGTAATATCAGTGTTAAAGGTAACGCTAACAGCACTGTCGTAACAGTTAAAAACGTTAACTTCGTTGATTATGAAGGTTACGCTATCACAACAAACACAATTAAGAGCATTACTGTTGAAAACTGTACAGTTGATAACTACGGCTTTGGTTTCTTGTATGCAAACAAGACAACTCCAACAGTTGTTGTTAAGAATGTTACTGTTAATGGTGGCAACTACGGTATGCACTGGGTTTATGGTACAAAGGCAACTCTTGAAAATGTAACCATGACCAACGTAGCCAATGGTCTTTACATTCAAAACTATGCTTCAAAGACTATCAATGTCAAGAACAGCACAATCTCAAGCATTGCTATTTGGGAAAGAGACGGTAAATCTGGAGTTCAAACCTTCAAATTCGAAGGCAATAACACAGTTGGCACTTTGAGTGCATCACAATATGCAAAATACGTTCTCACAGCAGAAGGCACAACACTTACAGCTCCTGAAGGTGCAACCGTTACAACTACAGTTGAAGACTGCAGCGTAAAATATTTAGACGGCGCTTACAAACTCGTTCCTAACGTAGCAAGTATTGGCGAAGTCACATACGCAAGCATCCAAGAAGCTATAAACGCAGCACAAGACAACGAAACTGTTGTTCTTTTACAAAGTGTGACATTAGCAGATGCCAATATGATTAAAAATGAAGGCAACAGAGATGTCATGTTAAATGTAGCTGAAAAAGACATCACACTTGACTTAAATGGCCAAACCATCAATGTGGACTATAACGGAGGTCAATATTTATATGCTGTAGTTTGTGTAGAAGATGGTGCTGGTTTAACAGTAACTGGTAACGGTACAATTGACATTGCTGAAAACGGTATCAACGTTGCTTATATGTTCTGGAAACGCGGAACTACAGGTCATTTAACAATTAAAAATGGTAGTTTCCACATGGATGACTCTGGAGACTCTATGATTTATGCAAATAGCAGCAATACAACAATTGTTGAAGGTGGTAATTTCATTATTGATAATGTAGCAACTCGTAGTAATGGTTTCCCTTGCATTATCAGTGCAGCAGGACAAAACCAAAACAACATTCTTATCAAAGGCGGTACATACAACTATGATATCAACCACCAATACTGGGCATTTGAAGTTAATGTTCCAGAAACATTGGCACTCAGAAACAATAACAATGACACATGGACAGTTGTTCCAGCTGAAGCATACGTTGTAGAACAATTCCATAACTATAAAAGAGAAGTCGGTTACGAAACATTAGAAGAAGCATTTGCTGTTGCAATGGCAAAGGACTATACAAATGTAGTTTTAGTAAAAGATGTTGAACTTGAAAACACACTCACTGTTGCAGCAGGTGAAGAAGTTGTTTTAGACTTGAAAGGTAAAACTATCAGCCAAGAAAAAGAATGTACAGATTCATATTCAATGTTTACTAACAAAGGTAAGCTCACTATCATAGGTAATGGTACTATCAACTTCAAGGATTTAAGCAAGGGTGGTAGTAGCTCATGGGGTTCATATGTTATTACAAATAACGGAGAACTCATAGTTGAAAATGGTACAATAGAACACCTTGGTTCAGCTGACAACGACTTTGATACAAATCTCCCAATTCAAAACTATGCTGGTAAAGTAACTATTAATGGCGGTACTATCAAATCAACACAATTCCGTTCATTACGTGACTTCACAGCTGGCGGTGAAATCGTAATCAATGGCGGTAAATTCATCGGTCAAGTATGGATGCAAGGTCTTGGCAACGGCTCATCATCATTAACAATCAACGGCGGTGAATTTGAACCACAAGCTAACGACGGTTCTTCAGTATTCATTACAAACGGAACTAACGTTGTTAATGTTTCAATCACTGGCGGTACATTCGCAACAAAGATTGGTGCAACAAATCCTGCTAAAGAAGGCGTTGCTGGTTGTATCACTGGCGGTACTTTCACAACAACTGCTAAAGAAAATACAAATGCAGCTCTCGTTAATGGAAACTATTCATTCGTTGAAAATGTCGACGGCACATGGACTGTAAAACCAACCCAAAAACAACATCTTGTAAAAGGCTGGAACTGGTATTCATCATACTTGAACATCCAAGGTCCAACAGGATTTGAAAAGTTAACAACAGCTCTCGGAGCTAACGCAAGTACAATCAAATCACAAGATAATGGCTCAACAGATTATTATGGAGGTTCATGGTATGGTGGCCTTGATGAAATCAGTCCTTCACAAATGTATAAGATCAATGCATCAGAAGCATGTGAATTAAACATCTCTGAATCTGTTGTAAATCCAGAAGAGCATATTATCAAGTTAAAAGCTACAGGTTGGTCCTGGATTGGTTATCCATCTAATGTAGGTGTTGATATCAATGTTGCATTTGCAGACTTACATCCAGCAGACGGCGATGTCATCAAGACACAAAACGATGGTAGCGCAGACTTTGCATTCGGTCAATGGTGGGGTTCTCTCAGCACTATGGTTCCTGGTATCGGATATCAATACAGAAACGCAGCAGGCGAAGTAAGAGAATTCACTTACAACATCGAAGTTACTAGAGCAGCAACTAAAGCTAACGTAACATCAGATAACAATCATTGGGTTCCTAATGGCACATTATATCCAAATACTATGACAATGACAGCTGTTGTAGAAGGTGCTATTGACGAAAACTACGAAATCGCAGCATTCGTAAACGGTGAAGTACGCGGCAGCGCACGTCCAATCTACGTCGAACCTATGGATGCTTATATGTTCTTCCTCACAATCCACGGTGACGAAGTTGAAGCTATGACATTCAAATGCTACGACTTGACAACAGGTGAAGAATACGAACTCAACAACAGAATCAACTATTCTAACGATGCTCATTTAGGTTCAGTTAAAGATCCTTACACACTCACACGCGGAACAGTAGGTCTTGAAGAAGTTTCAAGCTTCAACATCTACCCTAACCCAACAACAACAGATAGAGAAATCAACCTCGCTACAACATGCGACAAAGTTGAAGTATTCAACGCACTCGGTGTTAAGGTTGCAGAATATCAAAATGTTGACACTCTCGATGCTTTCGAAACTGCAGGTATCTACGTAATTAGAGTTACTAACAATGGCAATGTTAAACATTGCAGATTAGTTGTTAAATAATTCATAATGCATAACTCATAATGCATAATTAGCGATGAGTTTGGAAGATGACTGTTGACGGTTGTCTGTTGACAGTTGTCTTCCTAAGCTCATAGCTTAATAACTTAACAACACAAACATCAAATCAAAATCAATTTTTTAATCTTAAAATCAAAAAATGATGAAAAAAGTTTTAACAACACTAACATTACTATTGACACTATGTCCTTTTACATTTGGACAAAACTTTTATTTTGATGATCCATCAGGTATTGGATATGATGGTTCAATGACCATACTAACTACAATTTATGTAGATGGAATACTTCAAGAAAACCAAGAAGAAATTGAAATAGGTGTATTCTGTAATAACACAATTCGTGAACGTTCTAATATAGGATATACATACAAAGGTCCTTTAGGACATTATATATATTCTTTGAATGTTAGAGCTGATGCTAAGGACAATGGCAAAGATTTAGTCATTTTAGCATATAATCACAGCACAGAAGAAATACTTACGACAAACACCATAAAAATACAATATGAAGAACAAATAGGCAAACCATGGGAGCCTTATGAAATATATTTCACTTCTTCATCAGTCTCTAAAATTGGTGACGTAAAATACGAATCACTCGCAGCTGCATACGAAGCAGCACAAGATGGCGAGACTATCACTCTCATCAAAGATGCTACAGGCGCAGGTCTTGTCATCAATAAAGATATCACAATCGATTTAAACGGAAAGACATATACATTCAACGAAGGCGTTGGCAATGTTCCATCAAATGGTTTCCAAATCCTTAAAGATAACAACGTAACCATTAAGAACGGTACTTTGAACGTAGCAACAGAAGCAAGCAACAAATTCTATATCCTCGTTCAAAACTACGCTAACCTCACTATCGACAATGCAACATTAGACGGTACAAACCTCGATAAATGGTCAACAGTTGAAGACAACTGGGATTCTTATACTCTTTCAAACAATAGCGGTAATGTCAATATTTCAAATACCAAGATTATCGCTAATAATGATGGTATAAAATCATTCGCTTTCGATGCATGTAAATCTTCTTATTACACAGCACCTATCGTAACACTCGGTGAAAACGTCACTATCGAAGGTAATGTTGAATTAAACGGCGGTCAGCTTTATCACAACATCACTGGCATCAACGCCACAGTGAAAAAGACCTTCACACCTCAAACAGAACAATTTTACTGGAACACCATCAGTGCTCCTATCGTTGGCGGCGCTGCTATCCCAACAAACGCTACTCACGACCTCTATCGTTATGACGAAGCAGAACAAGAATGGGAATATTATCAAGACGCTGACGGAGTCGGTTTCTCTACTTTAGAATTAGGCCGCGGATATCTCTATACTGCTGGCAACGAAGCCATCACAGTAGAACTCAATGGCGTTCTCAATGTCGCTGATGTTGAATTTCCTCTCAGCTACACTGAAGGCAACGAACTCGCTGGCTTCAACATGATTGGCAATCCTTTCACACATAACATCAACGACAGCCACTTCTCTGGTGCAACACTTTCTGAAGGTTATTACGTCATCGGCGAAAACGGCGAATGGTTGTCAAGATATGATGGTGCAGACGATATCGAACCAATGCAATCTGTTCTCGTAAAGACATCAGAAGAAGCAAACGTCACAATCAAAAAACAAGCTGCTGATACAAGAAACGTTTCTAACGGAAGTTTGAGAATCGATGTAACGGGAAGCAACTGCCAAGACGTAGCTTACGTTTCTTTCAACGAAGGTATAGGCTTGGATAAAATCAGCCACAACAACAGCACTTCTGCTTTGCTTTACATCACAAATGAAGGCAAAGACTATGCTGTGGCTACAATGAGCAAAGATGTCACAGAAATTCCAGTATCATTCAAAGCCATGACAATGGGTGAATACACAATTTCTGCAACAGCACAAAACTGCGAGTTCGAGACATTATATCTCATCGACAGACTCACTGGCGAGAAGGTAAACCTCAACATGGAAAGCTACAGCTTCGTAGCAACAAGCAACGACAATCCTAACAGATTTGTTCTTACAACTACTGAAACTTTAGGTATCGAAGACAACAAGGCAGAAGCATTCGTTTATATCAACAATGACGAAATCATCATCAACAACATCCAAGGCCACGCTCAGCTCAGCATCATCGACATGATGGGTCGCCAAGCTGCAAGCTACGATGTATTTGAATCTGCTGTCATCTCTACTTCATCATTAGAAAGAGGTGTCTACGTCATCCAAATGACAGACGCTAACGGTATCAGAACTCAAAAAATATTAGTCGACTAATTATTAACTGCAAAAAATAGAACAAATGAAGAAAGTAATAATAACATTATCTATAGTAGCTGCATTAGCTTTCAATGCCAATGCACAAAACACACAGTCATCAGACGGATTCTTCTCATCTTATACAATGGAAGATGAAAAACGTGTCGGTGGTTTACCATTGTTACCTGAACCAGGACAAGGAGGAGACCAAAATGCACCTGTAGGTTCAGGCTTATTGGTATTGGCAGGTCTTGGCCTTGCTTACGCAATGAAATCAAGAAAGGACGAAGAATAATCCTCGTCCTTGATAAAGATATAAGGGTTTCCCAAACCCTTATACGCTACAAAATCCCTAATTTGTAGTGGTTAATATTATTTTTATCCCTATCCCTGCGCCGCGTTGTGAAACGTGGCGCCTTTTTTTTAGACAACAGACAACAGACAACAGACTTTGGGTATGATTTAGCTGTCAGTATTCAGGGTCAGTGTTCAAAGTTCAGAGTTCAAAGTTCAAAGTTCAGAGTTCTGAGTTCAAAAAATCCCTTATATAAACATGTTTAATTCCTTGATATGTATTTTCAAATGTACGTTCTCCTGAAACCACAATCTTAGGATAGTTGTCTTTTATCTTTAAAAGATTGCCGAATTCACGCTCTATGGTTTCTTGTCGAGATAATTCCGATGACACTTGAACATACAAAGTCTCACCGTTTTTTGTACAAACAAAGTCTATCTCTTCCGACATCATTGTGCCAACTAAAACTTCGTAACCATTACTAATCAAGTGATTGCATACAACATTTTCCATACGTTTCGCTCTGTCTTGCAACTTATAGCCCGCGACAGCATTACGTATTCCCATATTTTCAAAGAAATACTTCTCCCCTCTCTCAAAAAATTTCTTTCCTACAATATCATATCTACCTATTTTGTGAACCACAAAGGCTTCTGCCAAATAATCGGCATATTCTGAAATCTGATTTGGAGCAAGCTTCACATTCTGATTCTTTAAAAAATCACTAATACTCTTTGATGAAAAAAGACTTCCAACATTATCTGCCAAAAACCGAATCAGCTGTTCTAAAAAGACTGTATTACGGATATTCTTCCTTTGAACGACATCACGCAACACTATCGTTGAATACACGCTCTTTATATATTCCATCACTATGGACTCATCCATAGGAAGATTTATAAGATATGGAAGACCTCCAAAATGTATATACTTCTCTAAGGAGTCATCGTTATCGACAAGTTTGTGAAACTGCAAAAACTCTGTATACGACAGACTATATATTTTAAACTCTACATAACGTCCACCTAATTCATTAGCCAAATCCGATGATAACATCTGAGAATTGCTTCCTGTTACATATATGTCGTTGTTGTCGCTCAACGCCAAAGAACGTATCGCCAGATGAAAATCCTTAATCTCCTGAATCTCGTCTATAAAAATATAATTTCTTCTCTCATCATCAAGACGCTCCTTTATATATGAATACAAATCTTGATAATTACGGATAAAATCAAAATCCAAATCCTCCTTATTTACGTATATAATGTTGGCATTTTGTTCTTCCTTATTAATAAGGTCTATCAACTGATATAGAATATAACTCTTTCCAACACGACGATGACCAACCATAACCTTTATCGTATTAGTACGCATAAAAGGCTTTATACGGTTGATATAACTATCTCTTGTATATAATACTTTTGGAATCCTCATTATTTTAATCATACTTAAAATACACTACAAAAATAGCAAAAATTATAAACACAATTATAATTAGATTGTTTTTTTATAATAATTAAAAATACGATTAAGAACTAAGGCTGTTGGCTATTGGCTATTGAACTCTGAACTCTGACTCTGACTCTGAACTCTGACTCTGAACTCTGACACTGACACTGACTTATAGACTCAAAGTTTCTCAGCAACTCAGTATCTCGGCGACTTGGTGTCTCAGTGACTAAAAAAAAGTCGCACGTCCGTGCGACTCTATGCGAGATATTCCTCATACCCTTAGTTCCTTAGTTTCTCAGTTCCTAACTCCTAATTAATTCAGACGCATCAACGACATTTTGTTTATTTTCATCGGTGTCGTCGACACGTCTCTACAATTCCTAATTACTTCTTACTCCACGTTGTTCCTTCTTTACCGTCTTTCAAAACGATATCCAAAGCAGCGAGTTTGTCGCGGATGATGTCGCTGGTTGCCCAGTCTTTCTTGGCGCGTGCTTCTTTTCTGATGTCGATGATTGTCTCCATCAAACCGTCAACTAAGCCGTCGTCACCACCAGCTTCAGTATCTAACAATCCTAAGATGTCGAATACGAATGACTGGAACAATTGTTTCAATAATTCTAATTCCTGTGCGTTAATCTTAGCATTGCCATCTTTCACTGTGTTGACCATTCTCACAGCTTCGAACAAGTTAGCAATAACGATTGGACTGTTGAAGTCGTCGTTCATTGCATCGTAGCAAGCGTCCATGATTTTTTGTACGCCGAGTTCTTCTGCGCCTTCTGTAGCTGTCAGATTCTTAGCCACTTTAACTGCTTCCATCAAGCGTTTGTAACCTTTTTCTGCAGCTTGCAATGCCTCGTTAGAGAAGTCAACAGTGCTACGATATTGAGCTTGTAATACGAAATAACGTATTGTCATTGGTGGATAAGGACGTTCCAAGAGTGCGTGGTTGCCAGCGAAGAAGTCTTCGAGTGACATAGCATTGCCGAGAGACTTACCCATCTTCTGACCGTTAAGAGTAATCATATTGTTATGCATCCAATATTTGACTGGCTGTTTGCCGCCATTGAATGCCATTGACTGTGCGATTTCTGATTCGTGGTGAGGGAAGAGCAAGTCCATGCCGCCACCGTGGATGTCGAATTGTTCGCCGAGGTATTTGCAGCTCATGGCTGAACATTCAGCGTGCCATCCTGGGAAGCCTTCGCCCCATGGTGAGTTCCAGCGCATGATATGTTTAGGCTCGGCTTTCTTCCAAAGTGCGAAGTCGGCGCCATTTCTCTTCTCGAGCTGACCGGCGAGTTCGCGTGTGTTGTTGAGAAGTTCTTCCACATTACGTCCTGAGAGGATGCCGTAACGGAAGTCCTTATTATATTTTTCGATGTCGAAATAGACAGAACCATTTGACTCGTAAGCATAGCCAGCGTCGAGGATTTTCTGTATCATCTCGATTTGTTCGATGATATGACCTGAAGCATGTGGCTCGATAGAAGGACGTAACACATTGAGTTTGTCCATGCTTGCATGGTATCTGTCTTTATAATATTGAGCCACTTCCATTGGTTCGAGGTTCTCAAGACGAGCTTTCTTTGCGATTTTGTCTTCGCCTTCGTCAGCGTCGTGTTCAAGGTGACCTACGTCGGTGATGTTACGGACGTAACGTACTTTATAACCGAGGTGTTTAAGATAACGGAACACGAGGTCGAAAGTGATTGCTGGACGAGCGTGACCGAGGTGAGCGTCGCCATAAACGGTAGGACCGCAGACATACATTCCTACATGAGGAGCGTTGAGAGGCTTGAACAATTCTTTAGAACGTGTCAAGCTGTTGTATATAAAAAGGTTATTTTCCATAATCGTTTAAAAATTTCAATAGTTGCAAAGGTACGATTTATTTTATTATTAAATATCAATGAAAAGTTATTTTTTTGACCTAGATAATTGACTCAAACTTTGATTGAAAACATTTTTTTATTGAATAATGTTTCTTGTAATCATAAATATGTATCTTTGCAAGATATGAGGAGTAATCTATATATAATAAGCGGTTGTAATGGTGCAGGAAAAACCACAGCATCCTACACTGTACTTCCTGACATTCTACAATGTAAAGAATTTGTAAATGCAGATGAGATTGCAAAAGGACTATCTCCTTTCAACCCTGAAAGTGTTGCCATTGAAGCTGGACGTATCATGCTATCAAGAATTGAAGAGTTATTAAACCGTAACGTCACATTTTCCATCGAGACAACACTTGCCACCAAATCATATATCAACCTAGTAAGAAAGGCACAAGACAAAGGTTATCACGTGCATCTGATATTCTTTTGGCTTGAGACCCCAGAATTAGCAATTCAACGTGTCGCAGAACGAGTTAGCAAAGGTGGGCATAACATCCCATCAGAAGTAATTCAACGAAGATATGTAAAAGGTATCAAAAATCTTTTTAATATTTTCATGAAAGAAGTTGATATATGGACTATATACGACAATAGCAGTAATCCTCGTATTTTTGTTGCCAAAGGTGGCAAAGCTTTGGATATTGAAATAAATTCAGAAAATATATACAACAAAATTAAGAATTATGTCTGATAATGAGATAAAAGAATTTGTAGAAAAACTTGACGCAGGATTAAGACTAGCAGAAAAACGAATGCTTCAAGAAAAATCATCACGCGGTGAGAATGTCGTTATTTATACAGAAGACAAAGGCATCCAATATATTCCAGCCAGTCAAGTTATTGCCGACAACAATGTATTTCAAAATTAAAGTTTAACAACACACAAGAATCAAACAAAAAAAATGGAAACGGTAAGCATATCGTTTCCATTTTGTATATATAACACATTAACTGCTCAAAAATTTCTTTAAAATTTTATTCTTTTTTTCGATTTAATTGTTTACATTTGCGAAACGATAATTTTAAAAAAACACGCATTTAAACTACTAATAACATGTATAATAAATTTCAAGACTATCTAAAAAAGGAATTAGCTCAGATTGAAGCTGATGGTTTATATAAAAACGAACGTATTATCGAAAGCGCTCAAGGTGCTGAAATCATTGTAAAAGGCAAGAAATGTCTCAACTTCTGCGCTAACAACTATCTCGGTTTAGCCGACAATCCAGAACTTATTGAAGCTGCCAAGAAAGGCCTCGACGCTCGCGGCTTCGGTATGGCATCAGTACGTTTCATCTGCGGATGTCAAGACTTACACAAACAATTAGAAGCAAAGATTGCTGAGTTTTTCGGCACTGAAGACACTATCTTGTACGCTGCATGTTTCGATGCTAACGGCGGTGTCTTCGAACCATTGTTAGGACCAGAAGATGCTATCATCTCTGACGCTTTGAACCACGCTTCTATCATCGACGGTGTCCGTCTCTGCAAAGCTCAACGTTTCCGTTATGCTAACGCTGACATGGCAGACCTCGAAGCTCAGCTCCAAGCTGCTAAAGACTGCCGCTTCAAACTCATCGTCACCGACGGCGTATTCTCAATGGACGGCAACGTATGTCCTTTAGATAAAATCTATGAACTCGCACAGAAATATGACGCTATGGTCATGGTTGACGAAAGTCACTCAGCAGGTGTCGTCGGCGTTACAGGCCGCGGCGTGACAGAACGCTTCAACCTCAAAGGTGAGATAGAAATCATCACAGGTACACTCGGCAAGGCATTCGGCGGCGCGATGGGTGGCTTCACAACTGGTAAGAAAGAAATCATCGATATGTTACGTCAACGCTCACGTCCTTACCTCTTCTCTAACTCAATGGCACCTGGCTTGGTAGCAGCAGGTATCCGCATGTTCGAGTTGATGAGCGAAACCAACGAGCTTCAAGACAAATTACATGCTAACACAGAATATTTCATCAGAGAGATGGTCGCTAAAGGTTTCGACTGCAAGCCATCAGAATCAGCTATCTGCGCTGTGATGTTATACGACGCTCCTCTCTCACAGAAGTTCGCTGCTCGCATGCAAGACGAAGGTATCTTCGTGACAGGCTTCTACTACCCTGTCGTTCCTAAAGGACAGGCACGTATCAGAGTACAGATTTCTGCAGCACACGAAAAAGAACATCTCGACAAATGTATCAACGCATTCGTCAAAATCGGTCAAGAATTAGGAGTTATAAAATAATTATTAACTAAAGCGGGATGTTAATATATTCCGCTTTTAATATTTATAATTATGAAAAAGATATTAATCATTGGTTCCGGTGGACAAATCGGAACAGAGCTGGTAAAGAAACTTCGCAGCATATACGGCAATGACAACGTTGTTGCCAGCGACTTACGCCAACTCACAGGAGAAATAGCTGAAAGCGGTCCTTTCGAAAGAATCGACTCCACCAATATGATGCAAATCATCGAAGTCGTCAAGAAATATAATATCGACACTATCTATAACCTCGCCGCTATCCTATCTGCCACAGCAGAACTCAACCCAATGTTGGGCTGGAACGTGGGCATCGGCAGCTTGGTAAACTGTCTCGAAGTAGCACGCGTCTTCGGTTGCGCCGTCTTCACTCCTTCATCAATAGGAGCCTTCGGTCCTAACACACCGAAAGACATGACACCTCAAGATACAATACAACGTCCTAACACAATCTACGGCGTGACAAAAGTTACAGGCGAGTTGTTGAGCGACTACTACTTCACACGTTTCGGCGTAGATACTCGTTCCGTCAGATTCCCTGGACTCATCTCCAACCTCACATTGCCTGGCGGCGGTACAACAGACTATGCAGTAGAGATTTATTATTCTGCTGTCAAAGGCGAGAAGTTCATCTGTCCTCTCGAAAAAGGCACCTTCATGGATATGATGTACATGCCTGACGCATTAGACGCTATGGTCAACATCATGGAAGCTGACCCAAGCAAACTCATCCACCGTAACTCATTCAACGTTACAGCGATGAGCTTCGACCCAGAGATTCTCTATAACACAATAAAGAAATATATTCCAACATTTGAAATGGAATACAAGCCAGAGCCTATCAAACAAGCTATCGCTAACTCATGGCCTAACAGCCTTGACGACAGCTGCGCTCGCAACGAATGGGACTGGAATCCAAAATACGACCTCGACAAGATGAGCGTCGATATGATTGAGACACTAAGAAAAAAAATGGGACTTTAATAAGTCCCATTTTTTTTATTTACGTTCTTTAATCCAAGTCTGTGATCTTCCAACCCAACCTCTCTTGTCGAGAGAACCTCTTAAAGTAATTGTGTTGTCAGCTTCGTTATAGGAAATCTTAGCGTAATAAGTCTTTCCTGACTCTGGTTCGTAGATAGTACCGCCTTTTAAAATTCCATCTTCAGCTTGCATGTCTTTGACGATGACCAAGCCTTTTCTGTCGCTGTTTGGATTTTCTTGACCATTTTTAAATACCTTGATGATTTTTCCGTAATAAAGGCCATTGTCACCTTTATAGATATCAACGAGTGCTTTCACTGCACCTGTCTCATCATCTACAGTATACCATTCGCCAACGATTTTGTCAATCTGAGCTGATGCGAACATTGAGCTAAATACTAACGCTAGTAATAAAAGACATTTTTTCATAGTTTGAATTTTTATTGGTTAAACAATCAATTTTCAGTTTTCAATTTTCAAATTCCAATTTCACCTCACCCATGTCTGCGATCTTCCAATCCAGCCTCTTTTGTCTAGAGAGCCACGCAGAGTGATGGTGTTATCTTCTTTGTTATAATAAATCTTACCGTAATAATTTTTCTTGCCTTCAGGTTCGTAGATGATACCGTTTTTCAACATGCCGTCAGCGGCTTCCATATCCTTAATGACGACCATATTCTCAAAGCCAGTGTCTTTCAGTTCCTGACCTTTCCAAAACACTTTAATTATCTTTCCGTAATACAGTCCGTTGTCACCTTGATAAAACTCAACGATACCCTTCGTCTCACCCGTCACATCATCGACAGTACGCCACTCGCCCAAAATCATCTCCACCTGCGCTGACGCAAACATCGAAGAGAGAAACAACATTATTAATAAAAGGTGCTTTTTCATAATTTATAATTACTCGTAACTAAAAACTTAGAATCTCAGAAACTCAGAATCTCAAAAACTTAGTGTCTCGGTGTCTTGGCGACTTGGCGACTAAAAAAATCCCTTAGTTCCTCAACTCCTAACTCCTAATTCCTAACTCCTAATTAATTCCTCAATTACGACAGGATAGTGTTGATATTCCAGTTTGTGGATTTTAGCTGCGAGGCTGTCTGCTGTCTCGCCTTCTTCGAGAGCGACCTGCGCCTGGAAGATAGTAGCTCCGCTGTCGTAACATTCATTAACGTAATGTATTGTGATGCCAGAGAACTCTTCCTTAGCAGCTACTACAGCTTCATGAACGTGCTCACCATAAAATCCTTTGCCACCATATTTTGGCAACAAGGCAGGGTGAATATTGACGATTTTATTTGGGAAAGCATCGATGAGATGTTTTGGAAGAAGCCACAAGAAACCAGCCAGCACAATAAGGTCGATGTTTTGATCAACGAGTTCTTTTGTAAAATCTTCGCTCTTGAACTCTGCTCTATTTATAAGTTTACATGGGATTCCGAGGTTCTTAGCTCTCTCTATGGCGTATGCATTAGGATTGTTGCAAATGACATTAACGATTTCAACGTCCTTGCTATCTGCAAAATATTCAGCTATTCTTTGTAAGTTGGTGCCTCCTCCTGAGACAAATATCGATAATCTTTTCATATTGAATTAATTTTTATTTACATTATAAACTCTCACGACTTCATCTGGCTCCATGTCAAACCAAATAATCCATTCATTACCAGAATGTGTCTGTCTTTTGTTAAAGGATTTTTTGTCATCCAGCGACATCTCTCTAACAGAAATCAAAGATAAGCCTTTTATCGTTTCCTTGTTATTATTTTTTAACATTACGCTTCCATCTTCATTCACTCTATATTCCAGATGACGAACTTGGTTTTGATATGTCATGTATTTCGCTATCGTTGTAGGCAATAAAACATGTTTGTCGCGCATCGCCGACATCCTTGCAAGAGCTTCGTTAAGTCCTTCTTTAGCAACATATTTATCATCTTTCATTTCCCAGAAGCCGCGATTTCTTTCCACCCAAGGAGCATAGAAATGTGTTATGAAGACATATCTGAAGTCTACGATTTTATCTAATCTTTCCTGTGACACATAATAATTCCATCCCCAGTTTTCGCCTGGTTCTAAAGTATATTGTGTCGACCATTGTAAGACATCAGGATATGAAGGATGGAATATCGTCTTAGGAAATGGCAAAGCGTCACCGAAACCAGGATATGGTCGCATCAGATTGTTTTCAAACATATATTCAACGAAAGGTCGCGGGTTCATGTCTTCGTACGATGCATTGAAAGGAAACATAACTCCATTTTCTTTCCATAAGTCGTAGACATAATAAGGTGATGTCGAATCTAGACCATCGCACACCATATCCTCTCTGTTATTTGTCGCCGCATTGTTATATCCATGATCTATCCATGCTGGAGATGCGAAATGTTCTTTCATAAAAGACAATGCCTCAGCAAGATATTCGTTGGTCGATGTGTATTGCTCTGGAGTATGAAGGCATATATCGAAGCCCTTGTCTCTTAACTGTTTCAAGAAATCAAAGAAAGAAGAATCTGTCATAATCGTGGAATGTAGTCCTGGGAAATCTGGATTTTTCTCTACGTTGACGACAGAATCTGGATTGTGATAGAACACGCTCTTGGTCACAGGAATGTCGTAATACGCGAAGCCGCCTGTAGCATTTTCTATATCGACAATATCCTCGCTTCCGAAATATGTAGCACGATGTGTCTTGATATCTGCCCAGTCGGCATGTTCGGTCCAGATGAAAGCCGACTCATAGCCATCGAAGACTGGCATAATACGAGGCAAGTCTGATTTTTCTGTCAAAGAAATCACAAATGATGACTTATGCGACGAACCTTTCTTCATGAAAGTTGGAGAGTTGTCAATATAACAATTCATCGTATCAAGAAGCTCATAACGCATCAGAATGTGGTCGAGATAATAATCAGTGTTAATATATGCCGTTGCATTCTCCACATCCAGCTGTATCGACGACACATCATCAGGATGATATAGATTCAGCTGTTTCTCACCGCAAGAAAGAGAAAAGCCTTCCCTATCCAGATAATATACATCCTGATAATCACAGCTGTCTACAAAAGGATTTCTTCTGTAGATTGTGAATTCATCATTCAAGAAAGGAATTATCAATGACGACCTCAGAACTCTCACGTCTTTGTCGTATGTGGTTTCTAAATTAAAATTAACATTTGGATTGGTTGTTTCAGAAGATAACGTCAGTTGAGCTTTGAACTCTGAACTTTGAACTTTGAACTCTGAACTTTGAACCTTGAGCTTTGAACTCTGAACTCTGAACTCTGAACTTTGAACTCTGAACTCTGAGCTTTGAGCTTTGAGCTTTGAGCTTTGAGCTTCTGAAATTTTAAGATTTTGAAATTCTGAAGTTTGAAAACAAATAGTGTCGTTGTCAACAATCAAAGAATAGAATAATGACAATGGTTTTGTAAGAGGATTATCATTTTCATCTGCAAGGACTATTTGGTGTCTTTTTTCAGAATAGAGTATGTTAACAGATTTTGTGTTAATAATATTTTTCAAATCCTTAGGAAGCTCATATTTTTCCACCTCATCGACATAAGTAGGGAGGCTAAAATATTTTATGTTCAGACTAAAGTCATCGATGATGAAAGACTCGCCTTTGTCATTCAAGACATAACAGTTCAACTCAGAATTACTTATGATATCGTTGGGCAGGCTTATTGAAAAAGCATTCTCATACCATTGATTTCCTTCCACAAAGCCATTCGACATTGGGTACGACTTCCAGAAAGATGTCTTATCATCATTTTTAATTGATATGACAAATACCGAATTCAGTTTTGCCGCTGCTTTAACCTTCATATCTACAGAAAGCAACATATTGTCATTTTCTATGCTATCATCTACATTGAAGTTAAAGCCGTAGGCATACATCATATCAGCAGGGCATTCGCACACAAATTCACCAGAATAGGCAGAATCACATTCTAAACGACGTATGTTTTTCCATATCGACTTATCATTGTCAATCTCAAAGTCATTAAAATATGTTATTGAATCATCAACAGTTGAATCATTATTTATGCAGCTAAACAACGAAATTACCAGAGATAAAATCAGCGACAAAAAGGATATTTTCTTAAATACATCAAACATAAGTTTTTATCTTCTTTCCTTCGTTTACAGTTTGTAAAACATTGTAAACCATTGCTTCGATAGTGTAGTCTTTTGGATAAGACATTATCGGGGCAAGATTTTCAATTCGTTTGGAAAGATACTTAAAAAATTGATTGCAAGAGAAGATTTTTCCCGACAAAATTATCGCGTCAATCTCGCCGTCGAGGGTCACATAATGAGAGGCTATCTCCTTGGCTATCTGATATGCCATAGCTTCTAAAATAGTTTTTGTCCTATTATCATTTTTTGATAACGATATTATCTCATCAATTGAGTTTGTCCCTACATAATGATGAAACGTAGCATTTCTGTTAATAAGCTTTAACATCTCGTCTTTGGTATAATGTTTTTTAAACATCATATCCACGACATTAGAAACCGGCATCGTTCCTGTCTCGAAGAATCCCATCGGACCGAAACCCATATAAGCCTGGTTCACATCGACGACACATCCTTTTTTATGTGCAGCCACCGAGACGTTTCTATCGCTCACGTGACAGAATATGACATTCATCTCTTCATAATTTTTATTAACATATTTGGCGTATTTCTTTGCCAGATATTTATGTACGAGGGCATGAAACAATGACTTCTTACGTGTTATAGGATGAGAGAAGAAACTCGCCAGCTCGGAACGCTCATCGACTGATGCAGGGTCTACGACCAGAGACTTTACACGTAAAATATTTGCTATGGTGAATGCCAGCAGGCCTGCCATATTTATCACATCGTCACCACCAGCTCCGTCGATAAGGTCGCCTATCATGTTTTTATCTATATCATAAACGCCAGACTCACATGGCTTCAAAAGACCGCCTTCTGCCACAACATATTCTATCGACTTAATATCTACAGCATCGGCACGCAGTTGGTTCATAATGGCGTCACGACGAAACGGGAGTTGGTCCATGATATTATCCATAAGGATAAAGTCGTGTTTCGAATGGTCTATATCTTTCTGATATATTATGTTTTCATCTTTGCTGACTGCTATTCTTGTATAGAAGACCTCGGTGCTAATAGATAATATTATTGTTGACATGATTGTTAAATTTAACAATCCAACAATAAAAAAGCGATAAAGTTTTAAACCTTATCGCTTTATTTAATTATCGACTTTGCCTTATCAATCCACATTGTCATGGAGGTAGGAATTGCTTTCGCGTATTCCTTTTTCCTTATTTGAAGAATATGATGAAAGCTGTTGTTCTTCTTTATTTCCGAACACGTTACGACCCATTCGTTTGTATGCAGGCTCGTTTTCCATCTCTTCAATATGCTTCATTGATCTGAAGTTCATATTAAGAGAAGACAGACGTTGACGGCGAAGCATTTCCTCTTGGCTCATCGTATTCTTTTCTTGTTCTGTCTTGACCTTATGTCTCACGAGTGTCTGAGTATCGGCACTGTCTCTCACATAAGATGTTATTCCATAATCCTCATCATCGTCATTATTATTGAAAGGATTGTTATATACGCGTGTCGTTGGTGTTGATGCAGGTGTCTGAGGAACATTTCTTTCTGATGAAGTGTTTCTTGTAGGATTAAATCCACCACCGTTACCGCCGATATTTTCGTCATCGTCACCGCCGAGAGTGTGTATTTTTCTATCTTTATCTTTAGGTTCGAAAGCTATAGGTTCTTCTTCCACTTTTCTTTTGTCGATGGCCACTATCTCAGG
This sequence comes from Bacteroidales bacterium, assembly GCA_045648285.1. Taxonomy (GTDB): domain Bacteria; phylum Bacteroidota; class Bacteroidia; order Bacteroidales; family F082; genus Limimorpha. Next base: position 25,403 of record JAZRNQ010000139.1, read on the forward strand.
TTCTGCCACAGGAGCGACACATGGTTCTGCCACATGCTGAGGCTCCTCTGCTGGTTCATTGCCTGTCAGGTCAGAATACATTCTATGTACTTTCACGTCGCTGTCGTTATCAGACAAAGTATTACGTTTATCATCTTTCTCGTTGAAGCCTGTAGCGATAAGAGTGACGTTGATGCCATCGCCGAGAGACACGTCTTCGCCATTACCCCAGATAACTTCAGAGCAGTTGCCTGTTGCATCTTGTACGTATTCTGTTATCTCCATAACCTCATCGAGAGACACTTCGTCGTTACCCGATGTGATATATATGAGGATATTTTTAGCACCTTTGATGTCGGAGTCATCGAGGAGCGGAGAATGTACTGCCTCTTCCACAGCGCGTATCGCTCTGTCCTCACCTTCTGCGTAACCTGAACCCATTATCGCCTTGCCGCTATCGCGCATGACGGTATTGACATCCTGGAAGTCGACGTTGACATAACCTGTCACCGTGATGATTTCAGCTATACCTTTAGCAGCGGTCTTCAACACGTCGTCAGCCTTCTTGAAAGCCTGAGTCAGTTTCATGTCGCCATACTCATCACGGAGCTTGTCGTTGCTTATCACGAGGAGAGTATCTACATGTTTGCGTAGCTCTGCTATACCTTCTAGAGCCTGCTGTTGACGGCGTTTGCCTTCACAGCTAAAAGGCATGGTCACGATTCCGACAGTGAGGATATCGAGTTCTCTTGCCACTGCTGCCACTACCGGTGCAGCGCCAGTACCAGTGCCGCCACCCATACCTGCGGTGATGAACAACATCTTGGTGTCTTCGCTCAACAGATCCCGCAACTCATCTGATGTCTCTATCGCAGCATCACGTCCCACCTCTGGTTTGTTACCTGCTCCGAGGGCGCGTTTTCCTAGATGCACCTTCTTTGCGACAGGGCTTTTTTCCAGAGCCTGATAGTCTGTATTACAAAGTATAAAGTCGACACCCTGGATACCTTCGGTAAACATGTGTGTAACAGCATTGCTACCACCGCCACCGACGCCAATGACTTTGATGATGTTAGGTCTTTCTTCCCTGGTATCGAATTTAATTAAGTCTGTCATAGTTTATATTATTATTCTGTAATATCTTTGTCTAAGTTTTCTGATTTAAAGATCTTTGATATAGAAGTGATGATATTTCCGAGAGAGAAGCCTCCTGTCTTCACTTCATCTTCTTTGTCTTCGCTCTTGCCTTTATCATCATTATCATTTACGCCTTTGACAGGAGCATTGCCTCCGATTTCATACTTACCTCTCCTTAGGTCGTTTTCATATTTGGCTATGCCTTCTATCACGAGACCAATACCTGTTGAATACAACGGACTTGCCAAGTCGTCTGCAGTCTCGTTAGCGAGATATTCGTTAGGATAACCCAGTCTCACCTCTAGTCCTGTCTTGAACTCAGCGAGCTGACGTATATGTTTCATCATCGCGCCGCCACCTGTGAGGACGATACCTGCGATAAGCTTATGTTCTGAGTTGACCTTTTGTATTTCGAAGTTTACGAGGTCGAAAATCTCTTCGAGACGAGCTTGTATGATACCTGCTAGGTTCTTGAAAGATATTTCCTTTGGTTCTCTGCCACGGATGCCTGGGATAGACACCACTTCATCTTCGCTGTTTTCACTTGCCACAGCAGAGCCGAATTTAACCTTGATTTCCTCAGCGTGTTTCTTGATGATAGAGCAACCCTGACGGATGTCTTCTGTGATGATATTACCGCCGAAAGGAATGACGGCAGTATGGTAAATTATCTCATCATAGAACACAGCGATGTCTGTTGTACCGCCACCTATGTCAACAATAGCGACACCAGCTTCTTTCTCGTCAGAGCCGAGAACTGCAGAAGCAGAAGCTATAGGTTCGAGAATCATGTTCTCCATCTCGAGACCTGCATGTTCTATACATTTTACGATATTCTTGACAGCTGAAGTCTGACCGACGATGACATGGAAGTTAGCTTCAATTTTATTACCCAACATACCTTTAGGCTGACGGATGCCAGGCTCGTCGTCGATGATATATTCCTGTGGTATAACATTGATAATCTCTTCGCCTGGAGAGATACCAATCTTATACATGTCTTGTTTCAGCTTGTCGAGTTCCTGATCTGAAATCTCAACGTCAGCGTTTTCTCTAATCAGCACTCCACGATGTTGAAGGCTCTTGATATGATGACCTGCAATACCAACATTAACGCTCTTGATATCGACCTTAGACTGCTCTGATGCCTCTGCGACAGCACGTTTGATGGCATCAACTGTCTCTTCGATATTAAAGACCATTCCTCTCTTTACGCCAGTTGATTCTGTCTTTCCGTAACCACGTATTTCAATCTTACCGTTAGGCATTTTCTCACCTACGATACAAGCTATTTTTGTTGTTCCAATATCAAGACCAACTATATATACAGGTTCACTCATACTCACTTACTTTTTTATTTTGGTACAAACTACTTGGTTTTTATAATTCAAATTTATTTCTTTATAATTATCGAGTTCTGGATTTCCTAACATTTTATCGAAGAAATGCTTCATCTTCGACAACTTTTCCCCAATATCATTAACATCGCCAAAGATAACAATAATATTTGTGTTATTTAAGGAAAAAATGTAATTTTTCTTCTTGTTATAATGAATCTGTCTGACGCAGTTTTTAGCGTAATCATCATTCAAGACTTCCTTTACCAGATTGAATGTCTGAGGTAAATCTGTCTTGATATATGTCTCGTCATAAACATTGCCGAGCTTGTCTACTGGAAATCCTATACCGTTAACGACCATAAGTCGTGGCACATATGGGTTTTCACTTGGGTAGATATTACCCTCGTTATCGATATATACCGACTTGCCATTCTTAGCGTAGACACGCACTATAGGCTCACATTCTTCTATCTCCACATCGAGATATTCTTTAAGATTCATATCAGCCTCTGCCCTTATAATCCAAGGATTTTTGTTCAAGGCATTAACAACAGAGTCGACGTCAATCATATTAACCTGATTGTTATTGGCTGTGTCACAGATATCGAGAATCATCTTGTATGTCTTGTCATAATCAACGAAGCCTTTCTCTGTGTTTCTCACTATATTCAGATTGACATCTTTCATCTTGTCATGGAAATGGTCATAGGCGCAATACACTGCCAAGGCTATCAATGCCGATAGTGTCAACACCAGCAATAATATGTTAAGGACTTTTCTCATGACTCAAGTAATGTTTCAATTTGTGGAACGAATCTGTCTATGTCGCCAGCACCCATCGTGACTATAAGTTCTGGTTTCATCTTCTTTATTTTCTCAATGAGGTCTTCTTTCTGACATATCTGTTTTTCCTTACAGGAAATCTTTTCGAGCAGTGCCGATGATGTAACTCCTGGCATTGGCTTCTCGCGAGCCGGATAAATCTCCATCAGCAGCAAGCTATCGGCGAGCGACAAGGCCTCTGCGAATCCGTCCATGAAGTCTTTGGTTCTAGAGAAGAGATGCGGCTGAAACACCAGCGTCAGCTTCTTGTCTGGGAATATCGACCTTACAGCCTTCAAAGAAGCTTTGATTTCTTCAGGATGATGTGCATAATCGTCGATATAACACACCTTCTCATTATTTACTCTTATGTCGAAACGACGAGCAACACCTTGGAATGTAGCCAGTCCTTCTCTTATAGTCTTCATACTGAGACGAAGCTGCATACATGCCAAGATAGCCGACAAGGCATTCATGACGTTGTGTTCTCCAAAGAGCTGCATCTTATAATCGCCCAAGTCGAGACCCTCCGTTGTCATAACAGAGAAACGTGTCATGCCGTCAACGACTCTCACGTTACGTGCCATCACGTCAGCATTCTTAAAACCGTAAGTGAGTTTCCTTCTGTCTGTCACTATAGGCAAGCTGCTGTTATATATCACCACACCTTCCTCTTTCGTCTGTCCGACAAACTGGTTGAAGGCATCAAACACCTGCTGTTCGTCACCATAGATATCGAGATGATCAGCATCGATAGATGTGACAATACTGATGTATGGTGTTATCTGCAAGAACGACCTGTCGAACTCGTCAGCTTCCATGACTACCACCTCATCATTTTCATCGCCGATGATAACGTTGCTGTTAATGTTTTTCGCTATGCCGCCTATGAAAGCCGACATTGGTTTTTGGGCATAATGTAAGATATGCGACACCAATGATGTCACCGTCGTCTTACCGTGACTACCTGCCACTGCTACCGTGTCGCATTGGCGTGATATCTCACCCAACACCTGAGCGCGTTTTATTATCCTCACGCCTTTCTCACGGAGGTACGCCAACTCCTTAGAGTCTGCTGGTATAGCCGGTGTGAGTATCACCAAATCCACATCAGCAGGTATCAAAGCTGGCTCATCTTCATAATGAACAAGAATGCCCTCTTCCTCCAGTTTCCTGGTCAACGGAGAAGGTGTTTTGTCATATCCAGAGACTCTACATCCTTTGTTATAGAAATAACGAGCCAAGGCACTCATCCCGATGCCACCGATACCTAGGAAATATATGTTTTGTTCAGCAATCTTATTCATGACAATAATTATTTATTAAATATCTTTTCTATCTGATTAACAATATCATCTGCCGCGTCAGGTCTCGCGAATCTAGCGATATTGCCTTTCATCTCATTTTGTTTCTGCTCATCTTTCAACAGCTCGAACACCGCTGGAAGCAGCTCTCTCTCTGTCTCGGAATTTTTCACTATCATAGCTGCCTTAGCATTGACAAGGCTCATCGCATTCTTTGTCTGATGATCTTCTGCTGCTGTTGGCAACGGCACGAACACCACGGCTTTATTCAACAGCGATAGCTCCGAAATCGACATAGCTCCTGCACGTGAGATAACGACATCGGCTGCAGCGTATGCCAAGTCCATCCTGTCGATGAATACCGTACATTTTATCCTGTCCTGAAGTCCGTTTTCCTCCACTTCTTTAAGAGCCTTCTCGTAATAATGATTACCAGTCTGCCATATCATCTGATAATCATTTTCCTTAAATGAAGCGAGCTGCGCCGAGATACCTCTGTTGATACCAAGCGCGCCCTGACTTCCTCCGACAAGGAGTATCGTCTTCTTCTCTGGGTCGAGGCCGAAGAACTTCACGCCTTCTTCTCTTCTATCGTCCATAGGAACGATGTTATTTCTCAGAGGGTTACCTGTCAGGACAATCTTATCTTTAGGAAACCACTGTTCCATATTTTCATAAGCCACACATATCTTGGCAGCTTTCTTTGCCACAATCTTATTTGTTATCCCTGGATAGGAATTCTGTTCTTGTATCACGATAGGTATCCCCATAGAAGCGGCAGTCTTCATCGTCGGACCGCTGGCGAATCCTCCCACACCTATCACTACGTCTGGCTTGAATCTCTTCAATATCTTTCTCGCCTTCAGCATACTGCTGATAAGTTTGAATGGGAAGCTGAGATTATCTAATGAAAGCTCTCTCTTGAATCCGCTAATCCACAATCCCTCGATAGGATATCCAGCCTTTGGAACTCTGTCCATCTCCATACGGTTCTCTGCACCTATGAAGAGTATGTTAGCCTGAGGATAACGTTTCTTCAGGCAGTCAGCGATTGCTATAGCAGGAAAGATATGACCTCCTGTACCACCGCCACTAATTATTATTTTCGGTTGTTGTGAGTTCATTTTTTCTTTCATTTATCTTGTCTATTTCTTTTGATATACTTAATATTATTCCAAATGCGCATCCTGTAAACAGCAGCGACGTTCCTCCCATACTTATGAATGGCAGCGGCTGTCCTGTGACAGGAAATATTCCTACTGCGACGCCGATGTTAACCATCGCCTGCATGACCAACATAAACGCCAGTCCGAATGCAGTGAAGCCACCGAACGACTGCGGTATCGTGACCATTATCCTTATCGCTCGATATAACAAGATGAGATATAATAACACCACGAAAGCACCTCCCAACAGACCATATTCTTCTACTATAATGGCAAAGATGAAATCGGAATATGGATGTGGAAGATAGTTACGTTGCGTGCTCTTTCCAGGAGCCTTTCCTATGATGCCGCCACCAGCAATAGCAATCTTCGACTGTATCGACTGGAAGTCTTCTGCATTAGCATCATTAGCTATCTCTTCGGCGCTTTTTTCTTCACCGCCAAACTTCTCCACGAAACTTTCTATACGTTGCACCCATACACCAGTCCTACCTTTATCTTCCGCAACATTCAACACTATTACTATATATATACTCATGACAACCAATGCTGTCGCAAGGAAGATAAGCAAATATTTCATATTGATTCTTCCTACAAACAACAGCACCAAGCAACTGGCGAACAAGATACCTGCAGTAGAGAAGTTCTCTGGAAATATCAGACCTACTATAGCCAAGACCGGTAACATCAAAGGAACGAACGCACTCTGGAAACTCTTGATATCATTCTGTCTTATCGTCAGCTCTCTCGCGAGATAACCTATCAAAGCTATCTTGGCGAAGTCGCTACTCTGGAACGAGATTCCGAATATATATATCACGCGTTGCGCTTCGTTGAGGTCAGCACCAAAACCTAAGGTATATGCCAACAATGGTATTGACACCCAGAAAGCAATCTGGAATAATCTAGAATAATAAGTATATTTCACGAGATGAGCACCATACACTGCACACAATCCCAAGGCCAATGTCACAGCATGACGCAACAATACGTATGTGTTGTTACCTGCAAATTTCGCATTAGCATAAGTACCTGTCGCACTGTATACAGCCATCAAAGATACTAATGCCAACATAGCAACAATCATCCAGATGACTTTGTCTCCTTGAAACAACTTATTATACTTTCTCATTATTTTTTATTTTAAAGAATGAACGAATTGTTTGAAATCATCGCCTCTATCCATATATGAGCTATAGTCAGCATTGTTGTGTGTAGCAGGTGAAAGCATCACGCTGTCGCCTGAACTTGCCATCAATGATGCCATTCTCACAGCCTTCTCCAATGAGGTGCAGTCCATGACATTATCTTTCAAGATAGGGTCGTAAACTTTATGGAATCTCTCAGTGTCGTTGCCAATACATATTATTGCCTTGACATATTTCTTCACCTGAGGGATAAGGTCTTCACAGTCGTTGTTGTTAGCGTAAGTAATCCATATCATCGACTGATGTACGTTATCGAAAGAGAACCATGTAGCGTCTGTTGTACATGCTGCAGAGTCATCATAATAAGTAACGCCGTCGATAACGTCAACGTATTCATATCTGTATTTCACGTTGTCAAGATCGCCGAAAGCTTGTCTGATGCTTTCTTTTCTTATCTGACTTATTTTTGAAGTGATAGTAGCTGCTGTTGTCATTGTAGCAGTTCTTCTACCTTGTTTTGCCAATTGTTCTAAAGTCATAATATCTAAAGTATATCTTGTTATCTAATTATTTTTATTATCTAATCTTCAATGTCAATATCGCCACTGCTGCCAGGATTATGCTTATAATCCAGAATCTGAATGTTATCTTGGTCTCATGATAGAGCTGCGATGAGCCTTTGAACATCACCTTGCATCCTGGGTCGTTTTTCTCTACCAATGCCAACGATGTTCTATAATGGTCATGCACCGGCGTTCTCTTCCAAAGACGTTGTTTGACTCCTTTTCTCTTTCCTGCCTTGTAGTAAAACTTCTGCAATATCACAGAAAGGCTTTCCCACAAGAACACTCCGCATATCAGAGGAAGCAACAATTCTTTATGTATTATGATAGCTGACACCGCTATGATACCGCCTATGGTGAGGCTGCCTGTGTCGCCCATGAATATCTGCGCTGGGTATGAGTTGTACCACAAGAATCCTATCAAGGCTCCGACAAATGCGCACATAAACACCACCACTTCTTCGCTTCCTGGAATAAACATGATGTTGAGATAATCTGCCATAACCACATTACTCGACACGTATGCCAAGATACCGATGGCGACACCCATTATCGAGGAGTTACCTGCCGCCATGCCGTCCATGCCGTCGTTGAGGTTAGAACCGTTAGACACAGCTGTCACCACAAAGACCGTCAGCACCACGAAGAAAATCCAGCCTGCCCAATATTTGTATGGCTCACCCAAGAATCCAAACAAATCGGAATAGTTCAAGTTGTTATCTTTGATAAATGGAATCGTCGTTCTTGTCGACTTCACATCAGGAGTCTTGACGATGATTTCCTTGTTGTTTTCAATCTTGGTCTCTACTTTCTCATTCATCACCACAGCAGGACTGAAACGCAATGTGAGTCCTACTATCAAACCGAGAAGTATCTGTGCCGCCACCTTATACCATCCGTTGAGACCTTCCTTATTCTTTTTGAATGTCTTGATATAATCGTCAGCGAAGCCAACAACACCTAATAATATTGTCGTTATTATCATCAATATCATATATGTGTTTTTGAGCTTACCTATCATGAGACATGGTATGAGTATCGCTGTTATGATGATAAGACCTCCCATTGTCGGCACTCCTTTTTTCTGTGTGTTGAATGGGTCGATGTTCTCGTCACGCTGTGTCTCTGAAATCTGATGTCTTTTCAACAGCTTGATAAAATATTTGCCGAACCATATCGATATCACCAACGATAATATTATAGCGAACATAGCACGGAATGTGACGTATGTAAACATACCTGCGCCAGGGAAGTCGCAACATTTATCCAGATATTCAAATAAATAATATAACATCTCTCAAATCTTATTTTTCGTTTAACGCCTTTGTCAATTCTTCCACATCGTCGAAGTGATGTTTCACTCCTTTTATCTCTTGATAATCCTCATGACCTTTTCCTGCCACGAGTATGATATCGCCTTTCTTCGCCAGTGCCACCGCTGTCCTGATAGCTTCTCTTCTATCTGTTATGCTCAGCACCTTATTATAATACTCGCCGCCCACGCCGGCTTTCATCTGTCGTATAATCTCTTCTGGCTCTTCGAAACGAGGGTTGTCGCTGGTGATGATAAGCCTGTCGCTCTTCTCCACTGCCACTGCTGCCATCTCTGGTCTCTTGGCAGCGTCTCTGTTGCCACCGGCGCCTGCTATGGTGATAAGCGTCTCGTTATGCGTCCTTATCTCATTGATGGTGTCAAGCACGTTCTTCAAAGCGTCAGGAGTGTGCGCATAATCAACTATGCCGACGATGCCTGCTTCCGACTGCACCACCTGGAATCTGCCAGGAGCACTCTGAAGCTGACTGACACCTTTCAACAAATCATCATCGTTCATACCTAACAATGACGCTGCTCCATATATGGCGAGCAAGTTGCTTACATTAAACTTACCTACCAAATATGTGAAGATATTATTTCTGTTAATCTTCAATTCCATTCCATCGAAATAGCTTTCCAAGACAACACCTTTGAAGTCGGCATCGGTTCTTAAAGAATATGTCTTTTTCTTTGCCTTGGTATTCTGAAGCATCACCATGCCGTTCTTGTCATCGAGATTGGTAAGAGCAAATGCCGATGTTCCAAGATTATCGAAGAACTTCTTCTTCGCATCACGATATGCTGCCACTGTCTTATGATAGTCGAGATGATCGTGAGTGAGGTTGGTAAATATACCGCCTTCGAAACGAAGTCCCGCTATTCTATCTTGATCCACTGCATGAGAGCTAACCTCCATGAAAGCATATTCACAGCCAGCATCAACCATCTTACTCAGCATCTCGTTAATCTGCAACTGATCGCCAGTGGTATGCGTCGATGGAACTACAACATTATTGATTCTGTTTTCTATCGTCGACAACAAACCGCAAGGATATCCTGCGTTGAAGAAAAGACGATACAACAAAGTAGCTATAGTAGTCTTGCCGTTAGTACCGGTGACACCGACAAGACGCAGTTTCTCTGATGGTCTTCCATAAAACTCAGAAGCTGCATAACCTAATGACTTCGCTGTATTATCCACGACATAATATGTAACATCATCATTGATGTCTTCTGGAAGACGTTCGCACACTATCACCTTACTGCCTTGCTCTATAGCTTTGGCGATATAGTCATGGCCATCGACTTGTGTTCCGCGCACAGCAAAGAAAGCTGCACCTTCTTCAGATTTCCTCGAATCGAAAACCAATGCCGACACGCTTCTGTCGTCGCGTCCTACTGTCTCAATGACATCACACCTTCTTAATATGTCGTTTATCTTTTTCATTTTCCTGTTAAAGCTAAGTTAATTACACCACCTTTTCTCAATTCAGTATTAGGCTTCACCGACTGTGACTTCACCTTGCCATATCCGTCAAACTTCACCTTCCACCCCATCGACTCCAGGAGAAACACAGCATCGGTGATATTCATTCCCTTCACATCAGGGACTTTCTTATCTTCAAAATCCACTGCATTGACGAAGACCTCATCGTCTGTCTGCTTTACTGATACCCATTCGTTATCTTCCACATTATCTACAAACGATACATTCTCTTCATTGCAATAATTCAAGAAGTCATCGAAATAAACCATCGACGAAGTAGCGAACGAATTACAATCAGCTTGATACTCGCCCGTCTCGTCCATCACACCCAAACGTGTAGCGTATATCTTTTCTGCTATTTCCTTAAACACAGGTCCCGACACCGAGCTGCCGTAATATTTCTTGCCACGAGGGTTGCTGACCACTATGATACAAGAATACTTAGGATCATCAGCTGGGAAATAACCCACGAATGTAGCGGTATAGTTTTTCTTGTTATATCCAGCAGAACCTTGTGATATCTGTGCTGTACCAGTCTTGCCAGCTACAGAAAATCCGAGTTTGCTCATACTCTTAGCAGTACCGTTCTGCACCACTCCTTCCAAGAGAGTCTGCAATGTCGAAATAGTGTTTTCTGACGCTATACGTTCGTTTATCACTATCGTATCGAACACCTGTTTAACCTCATTGCCGTGACGTATCTCCTTAACGAACTGAGGCTTCACCATCACGCCGTCATTTGCGATAGCGTTATAGAATGTCAGTATCTGTATAGGTGTCATCATAACTTCGTAACCGATAGACATCCATGGCAAAGAGAGTTTCGACCATCTCTTATCTTTTGTAGTCTTGATGTCAGGATTTGCCTCACCGATGATATCCAAATTCAAAGGCTCATTGATTTTTGTCTTATAAATAAGGTCGATATATCTCTGAGGATTATCCAAAAAAGCATCTTCCACCAATGTTGCGAAAGCTATATTCGATGACTGTTCAAAAGCATTTCGTATAGTGGTGTAACCATTTTCATCAGTGACACGATGAGAGTCACGCATCGTTCTTCTATAGAAAACTTTATAGTCAGTCGTTCCAAGATGGAGTCTGTCTTCTATGTCAATATTAGGATTATTTTCAAGAAGCGCACACATCGTGATAGCCTTGAAAGTAGAACCCGGCTCCACATTATGACGCAAGGCGAAGTTGTATGCTTCTTCATATTTTCTCTTCTCTTCGTTATAACTCAAAGACGCCATCACTTCCACGAATCCCGACTTGACATCCATAAGAACCACGCAACCCTGAAGCGCGTCGTTCTCGATAAGACATTTCTTCAGCGCATTCTCCGCGACATCCTGTATCTCAATATCTATTGAAGTATAAATATCATCACCGTTCACAGGGTCTGCATTATCTGAAGAAGGCATAGGCATCCAGAAGTTACCGTTGATTCGTCTCACCAACTGCTTTCCGTCACGACCTTTCAGGTTTTCATTATACGCGCCTTCAAGTCCGACGAGAATATTCTCTTCCTCTCTGACATAACCGATAGTACGTGCTGCAAGCTCACCATAAGGCAACTCTCTTACATAACTTCTCTCAGATATGAAGCCGCCTTTGTTCTTTCCTGCTCTGAAGATAGGAAACTTCTGCATCCTTTTGTAATCAGCCACGCTGACTTTATTAGCAATCTTGACATAGCGTTTTCCCTTTGCACGAGCATCTTTAAGATACGAGACATATTGTTGCTTTGACTTGTTTCTCAGCAAACGACTCAAGCTATCAGCAAGCTGTCCGACTTCATTGTTAAACAACTCCTTATTAACAGATACCGGGTCAAAATAGATACTATATCTAGGCACTGATGTAGCTAACAAAGTACCGTTCTTAGAAAACACATTACCTCTATGAGCCTTCTCATCTCTAATCTTCAGTTCTCTCTTGCTAGCTATTTCCAAAAGCTCATCTTTCTCTTTCACCTGAATCTTAACAATAGCAAGGACAGCGCATATTCCAACGAAGACCACGATGAAATAAACGAGGAACACTCTCCACAACACATCATTCTTAGGATCTATCTTCATCTCTTTCCTCCTTTCTCTTCCACCACAATTCTTCTCAATGGCTCAACAGATTCTTTAATACCTTTATCTTTCAACATCACAGCCATGTTAGACTGCTTTGTAACCTTTGTTATTTCTGATTTAAGATACACATACTCTACATGAAGGTCTTCAATCTTACGATTTAGCCTCGCTATCTCTCTGCTCATATCTTCTGCGATATAAACATTGGTGATATAAAACATCGACAGAAAAACGATATAAAAGAGAAACGGAAATATACTCACGAAACTATCTTTGGTAAAGATATCACCACCCATAATATCAGCAATGAGTCTGCCAGCCTTAGCCTTTCCCTTAGGCTTAGATTCAGACTGAGCAGCAGCTTGTTCATGAGCATCCACATCATCCATCAGCAGCCGAACGTCATCATATCTTTTGTTGAAAAAATTCATTTGCCCCTCCTTTCCGCTACACGCAACTTAGCGCTTCTAGCTCTGCTGTTCATCTGAATCTCTTCATCAGTAGGGATGATAGGCTTGCTTGTCATTAATTTATAAGGTGTAAGCTGATTGCCGAAGAAGTCTTTCTCCAAGTTACCGTCAGCGTTACCTGTCTTCATAAAATTCTTCACCAGTCTGTCTTCAAGAGAATGATACGAAAGCACCACCAGTCTTCCACCTGGATTAAGCACGTCGGCGCACTGACTCAAGAAAGCCTCAAGCACTTTCATTTCTTCATTGACTTCAATTCTAAGAGCCTGGAATATCTGAGCTAAGACTTTGTTCTCAGAACCTCTAGGCAAGAATCTCGCGACAGCCTCTTTCAACTCGTCTGTTGTTTCAATAGGCTTGACCTCGCGAGCCATCGTGATGGCGTCAGCTATAGACATGGCATTTCTTAACTCACCATAACGAGAGAACACCGAAGCCAAAGAAGAAACGTCGTAAGTGTTAACGATGCTTGACGCATCAACGGCAGCATTCTGATTCATCCTCATATCGAGGCGACCGTTGAAACGTGTAGAGAAACCTTTCTCTGGGGTATCGAACTGATATGACGACACACCAAGATCAGCGAGGATACCATCAACCTTACCTCCACAATAAAGCTGGAGGAAGTTCTTCATATAACGGAAGTTCTGCTGTATGAAAGTGAAACGACTGTCATCAATCACATTCTTAGCAGCATCTTCATCTTGATCAAAAGCATAGAGATGACCGCCTTCGCCAAGGCATTCCATAATACGTCGTGAATGACCTCCGCCACCGAATGTCACATCAACATAAGTTCCATTAGGTTTAATATTCAAACCATCAATACTTTCGTTTAACATTACAGGAATATGATACATCTCTTTAAATTTTTATTTGTTAACCAATAAAATCACAATCACCCAATTTTGCAGTGAGCATCTCTGCGAACTCCTTTTCAGAAATCTTAGAATCTTCTATCTCTTTCATAGAGCGATCCCATATCTGCATTCTATCAATCAAAGATGTCATCACCACTTCTTTGACCAGACATGTCTTCTCCATCAAATCTTTAGGAATCTGCAGACGACCGTTAGCATCGACTTTCACCATACGCGCGCCAGCGTTGAAACGACGTATCAACATCACATTCTCAGCTTTGAAAGGATTCAACCTGCCAAGTTTCTCCTGCATCGCACGCCAATCGCTCATTCCAAAAAGCTCGAGACAATCGCCAAAAAGACTAGGACGCAACACAAAACCCTCTTCTATCACATCACCAAGCTGTTCCTTGAAACTGCTAGGAAGAAGAAGTCTGCCCTTACTGTCTAATTTACAATAATATTCGCCGATTGGATAATTCATTCTTAAATCATTTTTTCAACTTGTAAAATTAGTGCATTTTTTCCCACTTTCCACCACTTTTTTCTATTTTTTTCAAAAAAGTTATCAACAATTTTCAAACACTCAGTAAAAACTCTGCTTCACGAAAACTCAAAACCTCAGAATCTCAAAAATTCAAAATTCAAAATTCAAAATTCAAAAACAACATAGTTATAAACTCCTGAAGTTTTGAGTTTCTGAATTTCTGATTTTTTATTTTTAAGTTTTGATTATTTCAATAATTAATTATTTTTGCAAAACTGAAAAGACTGGTTAAAAAAATCGGTTTATAATATTGAACACAATGAGCAACAAAGAAGCATTACAAATTGACATTGAGAAGATTATTGGAGAAAAAATCCCTAAACTTGCCAATAAACTTCCAAGATTCGCCTTTAGATATTTAAAGAAAATACTTCATCAAGACGACATCAACAGTCTGTTGAGTAGAACAGAAGGCATATCAGGATTACCTTTCGTGACAGAGACCATGAAGGAATTCAACACCTCGGTGAATGCCGTTGGTCTTGACCATGTCGGCGAAGAAGGTCGTTATATTGTAGCTGCCAACCATCCTATCGGCGGTCTCGACGGCATAGCACTCATCGACACCGTGGGCAAGATACGCCCCGACGTCATCACTCCTGTCAACGACTTCCTGATGTTTATCCCGAACCTAAGACCTCTCTTCATACCTGTCAACAAATTAGGGAGCAATGCCGACAACATCAAAATCTTCAACGAGACATTCGCCGGTGACAGACCTATCTGCTTCTATCCTTTCGGCTTATGCTCAAGAAAACAAAAAGGCAAAATCATCGACCTGGAATGGAAAAAGACATTCATCACCAAGGCGAGGACATATCATCGCGATATAATACCTACACATATCTCAGGAAGAAACAGCAACTTCTTCTACAACTTCTCTAACCTTCGCAAGAAACTAGGCATCAAAGCCAATATCGAGATGCTGTTTTTGGTCAACGAGTTCTACAAGCAAAAGAACCAGACTCTTACCATAACATTCGGAAAGCCAATACCATGGCAGACCTTCGACAACAGATATACCGACAGCGAATGGGCCATGAAACTGAGAAACTTCTCATACAACCTTCCTGCCGATTGCGAACAAACTTTTGACCCAGATAAAAACTATACAATATAAATTATGGAAAATATCATCGAAGCCGTTCCTGTAGAAGACATCATCAAAGAACTTACTGAGGAACGTTTTGTCAGAAAAACCAATTTTGGTCACAATGAAATATACATCGTCAATGCTCACAACGCACCTAACACCATGCGTGAGATAGGTCGTCTTCGTGAATGGGCATTCCGCGAATCGGGCGGCGGCACAGGCAAAAGCATGGACATAGACGAATTCGACACAAGAGACGAAGCTTATTTCGAACAACTCATAGTATGGGACCCAATAGAAAAAGAAATACTCGGAGGCTACCGCTTTATCGAATGCAACAAATTGCCAATCAAAAATAACGGTCAGGTAGATACTCCAACATCAGAGTTATTCTACTATTCAGAAGACTTCATCAAGAATTATCTTCCTTATACAATAGAACTCGGACGTTCTTTCGTTCAGCCTAAGTATCAGTCAACAGGCAACGTAAGAAAGAGCATCTTCACCCTCGACAACCTATGGGACGGATTGGGAGCAGTTCTCAAACAAACACCTAACGCAAAATATTTCTTCGGAAAGGTCACCATGTATTCTCAATACGACAAGGCCCTTCGCGACATGATACTCTTCTTCATGCACAAGTTCTTCCCAGATAACGACAACCTCATCTATCCTTATCCAGAGGTCGCTATCAAGACAAAGGCAAGAACAGCTATCATGAAACTGAGACTCGACGGCAACAATTACCAAAACAGCTATCGTACTCTCAGCAAATACATCCGTGATAACGGTTCCGTCATACCTCCATTGTTCAACGCTTACATGAGTCTCTCTGCAACGATGAAGACCTTCGGCACAGCCTTGAACGCACCTTTCGGTGATGTGGAAGAAACAGCTATCTTGATAACCATAGAAGATGTCTACCCAGAAAAGATTGAGAGACATCTCATCTATGACAAAAATGAAAAACCAGAACACTTGAAATAATTTAAAAACTCAGAATCTCAGAAATTCAGAATCTCAAAATTAAAATAAAAATTCTGAGGTTCTGAGTTTTTGAGATTTTGAGATTTTGAGATTTAACAATAAACGCCATGATAATAAGAAAAGCTGCTTTCTTACAGAGTAACACAAAGGTTGACAAGCTTCCAACAGCGAACAAGCCAGAATACGCTTTCATCGGTCGTTCCAATGTTGGCAAGTCTTCCTTGATTAATATGTTGACAAATAAAAAACAACTTGCAAAGACATCTTCCACTCCGGGTAAGACAATCACTATAAACCATTTCATCATCAACGACGAATGGTACTTAGTCGACTTGCCAGGCTATGGTTTTGCGCAACGTTCAAAGAAAGACCGCGAGTCATGGAAAGTGATGCTCGACAGCTACATCAAAAACAGAAAGAACCTAGTTTGCATGTTCGTCCTTGTCGACAGTCGCATAGAGCCACAGAAAATAGATTTGGAATTTATCAGCCATCTCGGAGAATTACAAATGCCATTCGGCATCATTTTTACAAAAGTAGATAAGATAAAAGAAGTAGAGCTTCAACGTAACGTACAAGTCTACAAAGACAAGCTCGCAGAACAATGGGAAGAACTCCCACCTATCTTCATCACATCATCAGAGAAAGAAATAGGAAAAGACGACGTTTTGAATTATATCGACAGCCTCAATAACGAGTTAAAAAACGTCACATTCTAGTATAAAAACTCAGAATCTCAGAAATACAGAAAATAAAAAAAATAAAAACCTCAGGACTTCAAAACATTTTGAGTTTCTGAGGTTTTGCATTTCTGTATTTATAAAAAAAAATCAGTTCGCTTCTTCAAACTTTCTCACCAACTCCTCTGGTGTGAGTCCCAAGTTTTCCAATGTAGCTTTCACATCTTCAACTATAGGACTGTTTGGATATTTTTCAATGAACTGACGATAAGTCATTTCTGCATTTTGCAAATCACCGATCATATCTTCATAGACGAAACCTTTGAGATACATCGCCATTTGAGTCATTTCAAAGTCAGGATATTTCTCTATCAAGACATTAGCGATATCGATTGCTTTCTGCGGACCTTCCACATTCTCACCTACGGCAATATCGAGAGCTCTGAACAGATAATCTGGCGACTGCACGTCATCAGGATTCTGTTCTGCAAAAAGTATATATGCATCAACAAGCTGAATCACATCCTCTTTTGTAGGCTTAGCACCTTTAGCAAACACCTTTGATTCAAGTTCCTTGACTTCTTTTACAGACATCTTTTCACCGCACGATAACATCATCAGTACGACGAATACACTTAACAATACTTTCTTCATAATGAGGTATTTGTATTTAGAAACTATTCTAATTATGCATTATGCATTATGCATTATGAATTGATTATCTTCTTCTTTTCGCTGGGAAAATCATTTTATAATCGACAGGAACGAAGCCTTCTGAGATGTTACGCAATTTGTTTTTGAGCATCATCTTACGCATTGGAGCTACCCTGTCGACATAAACCTTTCCTTCGAGATGGTCGAATTCATGCTGAATAACGCGAGCGCATATTCCGTCATATTCCTCTTCGTGTTCAACGAAATTCTCATCTAAATAATTGATTGTTATCTTGCTTGGACGTTCTACGTCTTCATTCATATCTGGGAGACTGAGGCATCCTTCACGGAATGTCCATTTCTCTTCTGAAACCTCTACGATTTCTGGATTGATAAAGACCTTCTTAAAACCTTTTGCTTCAGGATAATTTTCTGTGAAAGGATCAGCGTCGATGACGAATAATCTTATCGATTTATTGATTTGAGGAGCTGCCAGTCCGACGCCTTCAGTGTGATACATAGTCTCGAACATATCAGCTATAAGTTGTTGTAAACCTGGATAATCAGGTTCTATCTCTTCTGCTATTTTCTTCAAAACAGGATGGCCGTAAGCCACTACAGGTAATATCATAACTTAAAATTTAAAATCTATTTTTCTTTATTGCTTCCGATTCCATATAAGACTGCAAGATGATGGTAGCGCTGATGGTATCGACGAGCGCCTTGTTCTGACGCTGTTTTTTGCCGAGACCTGCATCAATCATTGTCTGGAACGCCATCTTGGAAGTGAAGCGTTCGTCGTGACGTTTGATATCCATCTCAGGAAGTGCTTTTCTCAGCTGACCGATAAAAGGTTCTATGTAACGACTTGATTCAGAAGGGTTGTTCTGCATATCTTTTGGTTCTCCAATCACGATTGTCTCGACATTTTCTTTCTTGACATAATCTAAAATAAATGTCAATAAATCTTTTGTATCGACTGTTGTTAATGAATTTGCGATGATTTGCAAAGGGTCGGTCACTGCTATGCCGCAGCGTTTCCTTCCGTAATCGATTGCCATTATTCTTGCCATTTCTTAATTTTTGTTTGCAAATATAATAAATAGTCAACAGACAACGGACAACGGACAACAGATTTTTTAGTTAGGAGTTAGGAGTTAGGAATTAGGAGTTAGGAGTTAGGAATTGAGGAACTAAGGGTATGAGGGATTTTAAGTCGCCGAGTCACCAAGTCGCCGAGTCACCAAGTCTCGCGTAGAGACGCACGGACGTGCGACTTTTAGGAATTAAGAACTGAGGGTATGAGGGATTTTTTATCGCTATTATAAAACTATTTAAAAAAATAAATTTTCCAAAAAACTTGTAGTCTTGTTGTCATGTAGTCTTGTTGACTTTTACTATCTTTGCAGATATATAAATTAAGATATGGAAAATTTAAGAAACATCATAGAAAACGCTTGGGAAGACCGAGCTTTATTGGAAAAGGAAGAAGTGCGCGATGCCATTTGCGATGTCATTGAAAAGTTAGACAAAGGCGAGTTTCGCATTGCTGAAAAAATTGAAGGCAAATGGATTATCAACGAATGGCTGAAGAAAGCCGTTTTGATGTACTTCCCCATCAATAAGATGGAAGTCATGGAGAGCGGCGTTTTTGAGTATTACGACAAGATGCCTTTGAAGAAAGGCTTTGAAGAAGCAGGCGTTCGCGTCGTTCCACCAGCGACAGCAAGATACGGAGCCTTTATTAATAAAGGTGTTATTTTGATGCCATCGTATGTCAACATCGGAGCATACGTCGACAGCGGCACTATGGTCGACACTTGGGCTACAGTAGGTTCTTGTGCGCAGATTGGAAAGAACGTACATCTGAGTGGTGGCGTCGGCATCGGCGGAGTGTTGGAGCCATTACAAGCAGCGCCTGTCATCATAGAAGACAACTGCTTCATCGGTTCGAGATGTATCGTTGTTGAAGGCGTGAGAATTGAAGAAGAAGCCGTACTCGGAGCCAACACTGTCATCACTGCATCTACAAAAATCATCGACGTAAGCGGAGAAGAACCTGTTGAATACAAAGGATACGTGCCAGCTCGTTCCGTCGTGATACCTGGTTCATACACCAAACATTTCCCAGCAGGAGACTATAATGTTGCCTGCGCTTTAATCATAGGAAAGAGAAAAGAATCGACAGACAAGAAGACATCATTGAATGATGTATTGAGAGAATACAGTTTATCGGTGTAAACACCTTAAAGAAATTCAGAATCTCAAAAACTCAGAATCTCAAAATTTTAGACTCCAAAAAAAGTTCTGAAGTTTTGAGATTTTGAGTTTCTATGTTTTTATTTATGGATAAAAAAAAGAGGCGATTTTCATCGTCTCTTTTTTGAGGGTGGAAGATGGGACTCGAACCCACGACCCACGGAACCACAATCCGGTACTCTAACCAACTGAGCTACATCCACCATCTGATTGCGAGTGCAAAGATACAACTTTTTTC
>JAZRNQ010000140.1:0-11914 GCA_045648285.1 Bacteroidales bacterium
TTTAAAAAAGGTCTTGTTTTATTAAAATAATTTCACTACTTTTGCACTCGTTTTTAAGTTCATTCCGAAGTTGATTTATCAATTTATATATCAACAACTTAAAATAGTAATAAGTTTAACAATCCTTGATAATTTATCGGAATGGTTATTAAGTACAATTTAATATCATTATTATAATGAGCGAAAATCAAAACATCATCAACGAAAACGTTGTTGAAAAAGCAGAAAAACAAGTAAGAGTAAAACCAACTCCAGACGCTAACTTCGATTGGAATTGCGATCCTAAAAAAGACGACAACTACAAGTCAGAGGAACGCATGAGATTAGAGGCTATGTACGAAAAGACAATGAGCCAAATCGGTGACCATGAAGTTATTGAAGGTACTGTTGTTGCTAAAACTTCACGCGAAGTTGTTGTCAACATCGGATTCAAATCAGATGGTGTTATCCCTGTATCAGAATTCCGTCACAATCCTAACTTAAAAGTTGGTGACAAGATCGAAGTTTACGTAGAAAACCAAGAAGGCATCAACGGCCAATTAGTTTTATCACACAAGAAAGCTCGCATCTTGAAATCATGGGATCGCGTTAACGAAGCATTTGACAAACAAGAAATCGTTCAAGGTTACGTTAAAAGCCGTACAAAAGGTGGCTTAATCGTTGACGTATTTGGCATCGAAGCATTCTTGCCAGGTTCACAAATCGACGTTAAACCTATCCGCGACTACGATGTATTCGTAAACAGCATCATGGAATTCAAAGTTGTTAAAATCAACCAAGAATACAAAAACGTTGTTGTTTCTCACAAAGCTCTTATCGAAGATGAAATCGAACAACAAAAGATGGAAATCATCGGTAAACTTGAAAAAGGTCAAGTTCTCGAAGGCGTTGTTAAGAACATCACATCATACGGTGTATTCATCGATTTAGGTGGCGTTGACGGTTTAATCCACATCACAGACCTTTCATGGGGCCGCATCAACCACCCAGAAGAAATCGTTAAACTCGACGAACAAATCAAAGTTGTTATCCTCGACTTCGACGACAATAAAAAACGTATCGCTCTCGGCTTGAAACAACTCACTCCACATCCATGGGACGCTTTAGATCCTAACATCAATGTTGGTGACGTTGTTAAAGGTAAAGTTGTTGTTATCGCTGACTACGGCGCATTCATCGAAATCGCTCCTGGCGTAGAAGGTTTAATCCACGTTTCAGAAATGTCATGGTCACAACACTTACGCACAGCTCAAGACTTCTTGAAGATCGGTGACGAAGTAGAAGCTAAAGTTTTGACATTAGACCGCGAAGAACGCAAGATGTCATTGGGTATCAAACAACTCATCCCAGATCCATGGGCAAACATCAAAGAACGTTACGCTATCGGTTCAAAACAAACAGCTACAGTTCGCAACTTCACTAACTTCGGTATCTTCGTAGAATTAGAAGAAGGTGTTGACGGTTTGATCCACATCTCAGACCTCAGCTGGTCAAAGAAAATCAAACACCCAGCAGAATTCACAAAGATCGGCGACACAATGGACGTTGTTGTTCTCGACATCGATGAAGAAAACCGCCGTCTCAGCTTAGGCCACAAACAACTTGAAGAAAACCCATGGGATGTATTCGAAAGCATCTTCACAATCGGTTCAATTCAACAAGGTACTATCATCAGCTCAGGTGATAAAGGCGTTGTAGTTTCATTGCCTTACGGTGTTGAAGGTTTCTGTCCAAACCGTCACCTCAAGAAAGAAGACGGTTCAAACGCTAAGATGGACGAAACAATCGACTTCAAAGTTATCGAATTCTCAAAAGAAAACAAGAAGATCATCCTTTCTCACTCACGTATTTGGGAAGACAAAGTAGCAGTTGAACGCGAAGTTGAAACAGAAGCAAAAGACAAAGCTGCTAAATCAACAAAACGCGCTGTTAAACAAATCAACGACAATGTTGAACGCACTACTTTAGGTGACTTAGACGTTTTCGCAGAATTAAAAGAGAAAATGGAAGCACAAGAAAAAGGTGAATAATTGAATTAAACATCTTTATATGAAAAATCCTCCGAGAAATCGGGGGATTTTTTTTTGAATAAGAGCTAAGAGCTTTTTTCTCAAAAAATTAAACTTTAATATTGCCTATTTAAAAGTTTGTCCGTACTTTTGTAACATGAATAAGATTTTGTTGCATGTAATAGGAATAACGTATAGTCAGTCGCAAAGCGGCGCCTATGCTTTGTTGTTAGAAGTAAAAGGCGAGCAGACGCGCCTTCCTATCATTATCGGCGAGGCTGAAGCACAGGCTATAGCAATAGCTATCGAAGGTCACGAAACCAGGAGACCTCTCACCCACGACTTATTCAAGACTTTCGCAAAATCTTACGACATCAATATCACAGAAGTAGTAATAAACAGATTCAAAGAAGGTTTGTTTTATTCTGAACTTCACTGCATCAAAGATGGAGAAGAAACCTTAATCGACGCTCGCACCTCAGATGCCGTAGCATTAGCATTACGCTTCGACGCTCCAATATACGCCAACAGCCAAGTCGTGGAAGAAGCAGGTATCATTATGGATGATATTGACTTTGACGATGA
Source organism: Bacteroidales bacterium (assembly GCA_045648285.1). GTDB lineage: Bacteria > Bacteroidota > Bacteroidia > Bacteroidales > F082 > Limimorpha. The sequence continues at coordinate 2,595 of JAZRNQ010000140.1, forward strand.
CACTGACGCCGACATTGGCCCAGATGACGACACTAACTTTGATACCAACACAGACTTTGAAAGATACGATATAAAAGAATTGGAACATCTTTTAAAAGAAGCGATTGAAGTTGAAGATTACGCGAAGGCTTCTGTCTTGAGGGATATTATTAACGACAAAAAGCAAAGACAATGAAACAATATTTAGATTTACTACAACATATTATCGACAACGGTTTTCAAAAAGGTGACAGAACTGGTACTGGAACAAAAAGCGTCTTCGGTTACCAGATGCGCTTCAACCTTGAAGATGGTTTCCCTCTTCTGACCACAAAGAAAGTTCACCTCCGTTCGATAATCCATGAGTTGTTGTGGCTCATCAATGGCGACACCAACATCAAATATCTACACGACAACAAAGTCAGCATCTGGGATGAATGGGCTGACGAGAACGGCGACCTCGGTCCTATCTACGGCGCACAATGGCGCAACTGGAACAACGAAGGCATCGACCAAATCGCAGACTTGATTGATTCTATCAAGAATAATCCTAACAGCCGCCGCCACATTGTGACAGCATGGAACCCAAGCGTATTGCCTGACGAGAAATCGAAAGACTTCGCACAGAACGTCGCTGATGGCAAAGCGGCTCTTCCTCCTTGCCACGCTTTCTTCCAATTCTATGTTGCTGACAACAAATTATCATGTCAGTTATATCAAAGAAGTGCAGACGTCTTCCTCGGCGTGCCTTTCAACATCGCATCGTATTCTTTATTGACAATGATGATTGCACAAGTATGCGGTCTCGGTCTCGGCGACTTCGTTCATACTTTCGGTGATGTACATATTTATAATAATCATATTGAACAAGTAAAGTTACAGCTCAGCCGCGAGCCTCGTCAGCTTCCAACGATGAAGCTCAACCCTGAAGTAAAGAGCATATTCGACTTCAAATACGAAGACTTTAAATTAGAAGATTACAACCCACACGATGCCATCAAGGCTGACGTGTCTATTTAAGAAATATTAAAATATTAAGCATATGAAACCAAAGATTTCAATCGTAGTAGCGATGGCAAAGAACAGAGCTATCGGCAAAAACGGCCAATTATTATGGCACATCTCTAACGACCTCAAGCACTTCAAGAAAGTGACATCAGGAAAATGCGTCGTCATGGGTCACAACACTTACGTTTCATTACCAGGACAAAAAGCATTACCTAACAGACGTAACGTCATCATTTCCGACAGACTTGACTCTGCACCAGAAGGCTTTGAATTGGCAACATCAATTCCAAAGGCAATGGAACTCGTACAGAACGAAGCTGAGATTTTCATCATGGGCGGCGGCATGATTTACGAACAATTCTTGAGCAAAGCCGACACTTTATATCTCACAAGAGTAGAAAAAGAATTCGAAGCTGACACATACTTCCCTATAGTCAACTTTGAAGAGTGGGAACTTACAGAATTAGAAGTTATCGACGACGATCCTCAAGTTGACTATTCTTATAGATTCGAAACTTGGGAAAGAAAGTAATATTAGAATTCGTAGAGACGTATCACACGACACAATAATAAACAAACAATAAGTCGTTGATGCGTCTTACTAATTAATAATTCATATAAAAAAACCGACCATTTAATAATGATCGGTTTTTTTGTTTGACATTGTTATTTATCAGTGAACTACTGAAATACGTTTTGTTACTTCATATTCGTCAGTAACAACGTTAATCATATAGATACCTGCTGGGAAATCGTTAACATCAATTGTCATATTATCATCGCTAACAGATGTTTCATAAACTTTTTGACCCATAACATTAGTGATTGAAACACTTTCAATATTTTGAGCTTCAATAGTTATTTTCTCATTAGCTGGGTTTGGATATATACCAACATTTTGTTCTGCATCTTCATTAATACCTGTTTCTGAATAGAAGAACTTAAGCACGTATTCATTTTTATTTGATTTCAATGCTGCAGGAGCTGACAAACAATCAATATCTTGATAGTAAGCTTGAACCTTGTATAAGTACCATGTATCCAATTGGTTTACACTATTATCAGTATATTCTGTTTTATTTGCTGCCAAAACCTTTACTCTAACCCAGTCTCCGTCACCTTGTTTTCTCATAATATAATAACCAGTAAGACCTGTTGCATTAGCTGGTTTCTTCCATGAAAGTTTAGGTTTGAATGCTGGAGTAAGTTCATATACGAAGTCTGTAGCAGGATTACAATTTTCTGTCAAGACAGCACATGCTTCATTTGATTCTTTTGTATCACCACCATCGAATAATGCTGTTACTGTATAGCAGTGACCACCTTGAGGAACGTCTCTATCTGTATATGTTGTTGTACGTGAAAGAGCGATAAGAACACCGTCACGATATACGTTATATCCGTAGTAATCGCCACCGATACCTGACCATTTCAACACAACTGCATCACCTTTTGTTTCACATACCAAGTTGTATGGATTTTCATTTGGAACTGTATAACCGCAAGTATTTATTGTATCCAAGAAGATTCCTTGTGGCATTTCTTGAGATGGGCCTGAGTAGTTATAAACTGTGTTACCTGCATAATCTTTAAGTATTAAGGTAAGAGTATATGTAGGTTGATTTGCATCAGCTGGATTCCATAAGAATTTAACATTTCCTTGAGGGATATCTAAATCGTATGTTGTCAAAGATGAATTTTCTGTAGTCTTCTTAACAGCTACAGCACCAGCTTGGTCAACGACTGATACGTAAGCACCTCTCATGCCTTGGAAAGCTGAAGATTGGAGTATCAACTGCCATTTACATGTTGGACCAAAACCAATATTTTCTGATGTTGCCATTTTACCATGAGCACCTTCAACAACTGCATAAACTTTATATTCGAAATAGCTGAAACATGGAACTGTGTTATCAACATAAGATGCTGTTTCACCAGCTTTTTGGTCAAGTAATTCATGGACAACTTTACCATTTCTTTCGATAACTATTTTATCAATGTTTTTGATAGAAGATGAACCATTCAATGTGTAAGTAGGATTTTTCCATGTAAGAGTTGCAGATAATTTGTTATCATCTGATGGAGTTACAGTGAGGTTCTTTGGAGCTTCCATTGTATTTTCAAATATTGCTTTTGGCATGATATCGAAGATAGCGCCTACGTCGTTAGGATAGTCTGTAGCTGTTGAAGCGAAGTAACCATCACCTGAACCTGACCAGCCATAATTGTAGTGGAATAAACCATTTTCGTCCATACCATCACAAACGAAAGCGTGACCGCCGCCATCTTTTGATGTACCAGAATAGAAAATTGGGCGTCCCATTTCGATAGCTTCTCTAATGTATGAATCCCAGATTTCTGCAGAAACTGTTCTTGCTTTAAAGCTGCTTTGTGCGTAACCGAAATATCTATTCAATGCGAAAGGAACGTCTGCTGAATAAGCGCCGCTACCTGTTCCATCATCATCGTACATCATATTAACAGCAACACCACAATGGTAACCTATCAATGCAACAGCTTCAATTTGTTCTTGTGGAGAATTTGCGTCAATCTGATATGGCATGTTTGCCCAATCGTATGTTGTCTCGCCAAAGTTTGCTGATTGTTCAGGATAACCATATTCGTCCATTTCTGGTTTATATGAATGTGAACCTGTACCTTGTGTTGGATGATCCCAATATTTCATAATTTGAGACATTGCTGTAGCAACACAGCCAACAACAGCTTTACCATTTGAAGCAAATGGTCTATTCAAATCTGGGCAATAGTAGTTGTAAGGCCATTTTTGGTCCCATGATGTTGGACATAAAGGTCCAATTTTAACACCTCTCTCTTGTGATTTCAATCTTCCTGTCTTAGCTAATGATTCCCATTCTGATTTAACATAAGCTGGGGCTTCAATAGTAGCAGTCATTGCATAAGAAATTGATTCTTGGTAGTCTTCCATCATAAAACCTAATCCTGGAGCAACGTTATCAGTTTCGAAAATTCCATTTTCTGAATAACCCAAAATTGGTCTTACAAGGTCTGTTGCAGAAACCATTACGAAGCCGTAATCTGATACGTTAAATACGTAGAAACATGGCTCTCCTGATTCTGAATTCATAGTATAGACTAAGTCTAATTCATTGTTTTCTTTTTGTTCAAAGTTAGCTTTAACAAACTTATGTCCGAATTCTCTAGCTTGATCAACATTTAGATTATCGGCAAATAGTGAATTAAAAGCCAACAAAATAGCAACTAATAAGAATGATTTTTTCATTTGTGTTTTGTTTATTAATATTCAATTTTGTTAGTCTGCAAATTTAATATTTTTTTCTATAAGTCCTGTATATTTTTTATTCTATTTATTAACACATATCCTACGTGTAAAATTGCCTTTTTTTGTTGATACTTTGAGCATATACACTCCATTATCCAAACCAGTTACATCGAGGATATATTCATCTGCATTAAGACTTACATCCACTTTCTTTTGTCCTAAAATCGTATACACAGAAATATTAGTCAATCCTTCAGATGCAACATGCAATCTTTCAGAAACTGGGTTTGGATATATTATAGATGCTGTTACATTTTCATCAACAGACACTTGTTCAACGACAACATAGTCAGAATTTTTATCTTCTGTCACAGCTGGCATAGACTCACAATCATCGCTATATGATGTCACTTGATAATAATATAAACCATTGATATGGTTGGCATCAAAATATTTATTTTCTGTTGACGCAACAACAGCTATCTCTTTATATTCTTTATTGTCATCGCTTCTATAAATCTTGAAAGACTGAGGTGTTCCTACCTTCTCCCAAGAAACCATTATTCCCTCTTGATTATCAACAACAACAAATTCAGCAGATAATTTTTCTGGTGACATACAATTGTCACAGCTGTTGTTTCCAGAATACAATACACCTTCTTGTAATTCAGATGATGATCCAGAAAACTCATACACCATCTCTCCCTTAGAATTCTCAATTTTTATTGACATTGAAGAGATTTTAGTTTTTGGTGATGTCCATTCTATTGCCACCTCACCTTCTGGCACCTGCATTAATATATTAATAGGTGTAGCATCATTTACAGTAACTTCCTCAAACACTTTACCATCACATAAAAATTTCAATGTCGCGCCATTCCAGCCTTGATAGCTTGTTGTTGAAACGACAACATCCCAAGCACATGTTGGTCCATATAATAAGGAAGCATATCCTCTACGACCTACTATACCATTACTTACAGCATAAGCTTCATAGTTGTATATGCCATATTCTTCTACCTCATCTTCAAATACAACTACAGAACCTGGAGCTACATTTTCTTTAGAAAACACCTCTTTATTGTTTCTAAAAATCACTACTTTATCTATTGTTTCCAAAGTTTCTTCCAATTCTGAAATTTCAGGAACTTGTACTTGAACAATACCTTGATGTGAATAAACTGACTTCACCTCTGTTTCAATAACAGGAGATTTAGGCATGCACTTATGAGCATAATCTGGAATCACATCAAATATAGCTCTTTGATTTACATTATAGTCAGCTCCTGTTGGATTGAGTGCATCTATAGCGAAATTACCATTCAATGCTCCCGACCAGCCCCAGTTAAAATGGAAATATCCATCTTCAGTATAGCCATCACATAAGAAAGCATGCCCACCACTCATCGAACTGGTGCCTGCATAAAACACAGGAAATCCTTGGTCTAAGTTATCTCTTAATAATTTTTCCCATTCTGTCAATTCATGCTGATCACGATAAAGGTGGCGCATATTTGCAGTGTAGCTAAAATATTTCTTCATAGCATTTGGCACCATTTCTGAATATCCAGAACTTGCTGTAGAACCATATTTCATATCAATACTTACGCCGCAGTGATACATAAGCTCAGCTATAGCATCTATCTCTTTCTGTGGAGAGAAACTAAAAATCTGCACCGGCATATCACTCCATTTGTAGGTTGTTTCTGAAAAATCCACTGTCTGAATAGGATATCCTTCTGGGATGTATGAATGTGAACCTTTACCCTTTTCTGGATAGTTCCAATATTTCATAATCATCGCCATCACGTCAGCAGCACAACCAACATAAGCATGTCCACCAGGTCCTCCTTTTTCTGTTGGACAGAAATAATTATATGGGTATATCTGATGCCACAACAAGTCAACCAATGGCTCAACAGACTTGCCAATATTTCTTCCTGTAACACCTCTTGTCCTAATAGAATTCCATTCATTTTCTATTTCAGCATCTGCTTTCAAATCTTTTTCAATAGCATAAGAAATAGCGTTTTTGTAATGTTCTAGATAATAAGCCATTGCTGGTAAAATATTATCTACATCTATGCTTCCTTCTTCTGAATATGCAAGAATCGGTTTAGCTCTATCATCTGCAGAAACAATGTAATAACCTTTATCTTCAATATTAAAGATGTAAAGACAAGCATTACCATTGTCATCACTTATCGTCAAAACATGTTTTGAATTTTGAAAACCTCTTAACGACTTCATGTTATTTCTAACAAAATTCTCACCTATTGATTTTGCCGTATTAACATCGACATGCGTTGCAAATAATTGTCCCACCGACAATAACACAACTAAAGTAACAAGTACAAATCTCTTCATTTGGAATATTTTTTAAATTATTTTTCTCTTATTTTTCAGATTGTAAAAATAAATATTTTAAACATTCTAAATCACACTAATTATGAATTATGCATTATGAATTATGAATTGCATCAAGTTTTCTGTTTCTTTTTCTTTGCAGCTGGAAACAATACATTATTTAATATAAGCCTATAACCTGGCGAATTAGGATACATATCCAATTCCGTAGGAGGGTCACCTACAAGATGCTGGTAGTCTTCAGGATCGTGTCCGCCATAGAAAGTAAAGAAACCATTGCCGAAATTTCCATGGATATATCTATCTTCGCCTAGAGCTGCATTATCACCTAGCACGACTATACTTGGCTTAACGAATCTCTTATCGAAAGCCGTTGTCTGTCCCATGAAACCTTTTATCAATCTTTCGTGTGATTGTGTCAGCATAGTAGGAACTGGGTCCCATTTTGCGGAAAAATCGAAAAGAAGGAAATAATCGTTATTCTCTTTCACAGAATGTGAACGATTCAATGTCACGTCAATATTTGACACTTCGTATTCCTGAGGATTTGTTGATATTGTGAAATCTGTAAATGCGAAGCAGTTGTCGTAATTTAGTTTTTTTGCAGCGTCTGGAGTCATGCCGTCGCCGTCGAACATCACGTCGCAGATGTCGACACCATCAGCAGCGAGTGCGATGTCGAAGCTGTCGGGAGCAGAACACATCGAGAAAAGATAACCGCCGCCAGCCACGAAGTCACGTATCTTTTTCACCACGGCGAGTTTCAGTTGCGACACCTTATTATATCCATGTCGTTGCGCTGTCTCTTCCTGTTTCTTAACATCTTCTTGATACCAAGGATAATTGCGATATCTCGCCCAGAACTTACCGAACTGACCTGTGAAGTCCTCGTGATGCATGTGAAGCCAGTCGTAAGTCGGAAGCACTCCTTCCATCACCTCATCATCATAAATGATATCGTATGGAATCTCGGCATAAGTAAGAGCCATAGTCACTGCGTCATCCCATGGCAAAATGGTTTTTGGAGCATATACCGCAAGGCGCGGCACTTTCTGCAATTTCATCTCATCCATATTCACGTCAGGCACTGCTATCTCAGCGAGAATACCTTCTGCCTGAACATCAGCGATGACTTGAAAAGACACATTACGCAGCTTACACTCGCGCTCAAACATATCGTGATACGGGACAAGATAACTGCCGCCTTTATAGTTAAGCAGCCAGCTTATCTCCACCTCGCGTTCCAAAATCCAATACGCCACCCCGTAAGCTTTCAGATGATTCGTTTGGGTCTCATCCATCGGAATGAGGATGTAAGCTGCATTAAGTTTTGCCAGTGAAAACAACGATAATAATATGATTAATATGTATCTTTTCATCGATAAAATTTCGTTTTGCAAAGATAATAAAAGACAAAAGTCTAAAGACGAAAGATAAAAGTTTTTTTAGATAGCTTTAAAGTTTCTTGGTGAAAAATGAAAAGATATTAGCCATAAAAAATAAATATCATTTAATCGTATCTTTTGAATATTATTTTATTATTTTTGCGTTCTAGAAAAAAAATCAATTTAATCATTCATTATATCATGGAAAATACAGAAAATTTAAAGAAGACCGTTTTTAACGAAATGCACCGTGAAATGGGCGCTAAAATGGTTCCTTTCGCAGGTTTTGACATGCCAGTTCAATTTGAAGGCGTTAACATCGAACATGAAACAGTTCGTAAAGGTGTTGGTGTTTTCGACGTATCACACATGGGCGAATTCCGCGCTAAAGGTCCTAAAGCTTTCGCTTTCGTACAACGCTGCACAACAAACGACGTTGCTGCTTTGACAGACGGTAAAGTTCAATATACATGCTTACCAAACGGCAAAGGCGGTATCGTTGACGATATGTTAGTCTACCGCGTTGCTGAAGACGAATACTTCATGGTTCCTAACGCAGCTAACATCGACAAAGACTGGGCATGGATGGCAGCTATCGCTGAAGAAATGGGTATGGAACTCGGCGTTGAATTCGTAAACGAAAGCGACCAATGGTCACAACTCGCTGTTCAAGGTCCTTTGGCACTCAAAGCTATGCAAAAACTCACAGCTACAACTGTTGAAGATATGGAATATTACACATTCAAGATTTTAGAATTCGCTGGTGTAAAAGACGTTATCTTCTCAACAACAGGTTACACAGGTTCAGGTGGTTGCGAAATCTACATGCCAAACGATGCAGCTATTGAAATCTACAAGAAAGTTCTCGAAGCTGGCGCTGAATTCGGCATCAAACCTGCTGGTTTAGGTTCACGCGACACATTACGTCTTGAAATGGGATTCTGCTTATATGGCAACGATATCTGCGACACAACATCTCCAATCGAAGCTGGCTTAGCATGGATTACAAAATTCGTTGACGGCAACGACTTCATCGACAGAGAATACAACGAAAAACAAAAGACAGAAGGCGTTACACGTCAATTACGCGCTTTCGAAGTAACAGGTAAAGGTATCGCTCGTCACGGCTATGAAATCTGCGACGCAGAAGGCAACGTAATCGGCGAAGTTACTTCAGGTACAATGGGACCATCTGTAAAGAAAGCTATCGGTATGGGTTATGTAGCAAAATCACACTGCAAATTCGGTAACGAAATCTTCATCAAAGTGAGAGAAAAACTCATCCCTGCAACAATCGTAAAACTTCCTTTCTACAAAGG
>JAZRNQ010000141.1:0-17210 GCA_045648285.1 Bacteroidales bacterium
GCATGACAGAGGTGAGTCTTGCCCAAGCCTGTCTGACTATAAATAAACAAAGGATTGAAAGCTGTTTTTCCTGGGTTTTTCGCCACAGCTAAACCAGCGGAACGTGCTAGCATGTTGCAATCACCTTCAATAAAGTTGTCGAAAGAATAGTTTTCGTTAAGTTGCGATTCTACTTTAATCTTTTTGATTCCTGGCACGACAAAAGGATTCAAGACTTGTTTATCCTCTTCATCTTCAAAATTAATAGGTACACGTACAGCAGGATTTACAGTATTGGTTCTGTCAGTCGTTGGAAGTTTAATATCCAGAGGATTGTCAGAGCCATAGTTATCCATCACGATGCTATATTTCAAGCGACCTGTCGGACCTAATATTTTATGTATTGTAAGTTTTAAAAGATCGATGTATTGCTCTTCGAGATATTCATAGAAAAACTGACTCGGAACCTGTATAGTCAAGATATTCTCGTCACCTTCATAAGCCACAGGCCTAATTGGTTCAAACCAGGTCTTGTAGCTCTGAGGACGAGTATTCTCCTGTATCATCCTAAGACAATTATTCCATATTTCGACACAATGTTCGCTCATTCTATCTGTTGAAAAAATACAATATTATAAAAATCAAAAGATTACAAATTCTGATTTCGCTTTCAAAATTTTCAACAAAAATGAGGACAAAAAAGTTAATAAAAAAATCAAAATTATATTGAATATTAATTTTCTTTGATTTATATTACGAGCAAAGGAGGGCGAATTATTATCAACTTGCAAATGTCGGATTATCAAACAGTTATAAGATATTCCACAGTGACGCCATACAATCTTTTCAGCTTATCTACCACTCTATCAGCATCTTTCTTTCTCACCGAAATTTCTAGATAACAGTTAAGTTCAAACCTAGGATTTTGTTGTTCGAGATTCTCGTCTTTCAACACTCGCATTACCTCATTCATCAGTGGATAGTCAAAGACGATAGAATACACCTCATCGATGGTCTTTTCTATAATGGTCGCATTTTCGAGTGCTTCTTTTGCCGCTGCCTTATAAGCTGCAATGAGACCTGGAACTCCGAGTTTTATTCCTCCAAAATAGCGCACGACAACAACACATACATTGGTGACGTCTTTAGACAAAATCTGATTGAGGATAGGCTTGCCAGCTGTTCCTGCAGGTTCGCCGTCATCTGCCGAACGATAACACGACTTGTCTGGATTTATTATAAAGGCGTAGCAATGATGACGCGCGTCGAAATACTGCTTCTTAAACTCCGCTACACGCGCTTTTACATCATCCTCACTATGCACAGCAAAAGCCTTGGCAATAAATTTACTGCCCTTCTCCTTGTACAAGCCATCCCCTTCTTCAACTAATATTTTATATGTATCTTCGAACATTTCAAGTCAACGGTCAACAGTTTTACATTTTACCTTTAGTCTTTTGTCTTTAGCCTTTAGCCAATAATTAACTGCAAAGATAAAATATTTTTCAATATTTTTGCAAGCATGAAAGTACCATCAAATTTAGTAAAAGACATACGAAAGTATTATAGCGAACAGCTTTGTTCGATATACGATAAAGACGAAGCAAACACAATGATTCTCATCTTACTTGAGCATTACTTCAAGATTGATAGAGTTAAAATGGCATTGGAAACAAATCTTCGTCTCAGCGAATCGGAGATGCTAACCTTCCATTTCGCCGTAAAAGATTTGTTAAAAAACAAACCTATACAATATATAATAGGTATGACTGAATTCTGCGACCTCAAATTCAAGGTCAACGAAAACGTGCTCATCCCACGACCAGAAACTTCTGAACTTATTCATCTTATTGTCAACAGACAACAGACAACAGACAACAGACAACTGTCGATATTAGACATCGGAACTGGTTCTGGCTGTATTGCAATTAGTCTGGCAAAACAACTTCCACAGAGTCAAGTCTACGCTCTTGACATTTCAGAAAAAGCCTTGAATGTAGCTAAAGAAAACTCTAATATTAATAATGTAGATATCACTTTCATTCACGACGATATTCTTTCTTTAAGAAATAAAATAGAGACTAAATTTGATATTATCGTCAGCAATCCTCCATACGTTAGAGACCTGGAAAAGACAGAGATGCGCGACAATGTCCTAAACTGGGAACCTCACAACGCTTTATTCGTCAGCGATGACGACCCATTGATTTTTTACAGAAACATTTTACTATTTGCAAAAAACAATTTAAAAGAAAACGGCGAAGTCTGGTTCGAAATCAACGAATATCTTGGAAAAGAAATGACTGATTTATGTCACGAAATGGGATTCTCTAATGTTAATATTTATAAAGACTTTAGAGAGAAAGAAAGATTCTTGTCAGTTAGGAGTTAGGAATTAGGAGTTGGGAGTTGGAGTTATATAAAAAAAGTTCAGGGTTCAAAGTTCATAGTTCATAGTTTTTCCTTATCTTTGCAGCTCGAAAAGCGATTGTCGCAGGCAGAAGCAATTCTGCGTGAGGAAAGTCGGGACAGCACAGAGCACCGTACTTCTTAACAGGAAGGTATCTTTTAAGATAACAGCAAGTGCCACAGAAAATTACCGCTCTTCGGAGTAAGGGTGAAAATGTGAGGTAAGAGCTCACGCGAAGTTATGGTGACATAGCTTCGGGGTAAACCTTACGGGCTGCAAGACCAAATATACCGACGCTGAGGGCTGCTCGTCCAAGTCGGGAGGGTAGGTTGCTTGAGTCTTTCGGCAACGACAGACCTAGAGAAATGACAATCACCTTGGAAACAAGGAACAGAATCCCGCTTATGCTTTTTAAGAAAAAAAAACGGAGTCTTAGGGCTCCGTTTTTTTTAAGACCACAAGACTACAAGACTACAAGACTACAGGACTATAAGTGGTAGCACAAACAATTCTTGTCGACTTGTTGTCTTGTTGTCTTGTTGTCTTGTAGACTTATAGACTTTTTTCTTATCTTTGTCGTTAAATTTTAAGTGGCAATTATTTTATCAAAACAACATATTTCAGCATGAAAAAGATTCTTTTTGCAATAATGCTATCACTTGCAGCTCTTTCTGTTTCAGCACAAAAAGAAATTAACCAATATAATCCTAAAAACCTTTACGAGAAAGGTCTATTATTGTTTGAAAACAAACACTACGCCTCAGCGATAGAATGTTTTGAACAATATATTTCATCTGTCGATGATAAAAAACAAGAAGACGTAGTGATGGCGAAATATTACGAAGCCGCATCTACACTATTCCTTGATGAAACCGATGGCGAAAACAAAATAACCACATTCATAAAAGAGAACCCGACAGCATTGGTTGCCGACCAGGCAAAATTATTATATGGCAATTACTTGTTCAAAACAAGAAAATACCGTGACGCCTTAAAGACATATTCTAGCATCAACTCCAATAACTTAAACAAAGAAGAACAAGACGAAGCTGATTTCAAGCAGGCATATTGCTACTACCAGACACAAAACGTCGCCCAAGCCACACCTATATTCGAAAGATTAGCAAAATCAGAACATGCCTACACCAACGACGCAAGATATTATTACGCTCACATTTTGTACATCAACGGTCAAGAAGAAGAGTCGCTGGAATATTTCAATATGTTGAAAGAAAGCGACAGCTACTCCGACATCGCTAACATCTATATTCTTCAGATTAACTTCAACAAAAATAATTACGCTGATGTCATAGAGAACGGCGATGACGTCTTGCAGAAAGCACACAAAAACCGTAAGTCCGACATCGCGCTTATGATTGCAGAGTCGTGGCAACAAGAAGGCAACTACGGCAAAAGCCTAGAATACTACAATGTCGCAATGCAGAACTCACGCCGTAAACTGCCAAGAGAAATAGAGTTCAACATCGGCTTCTGCAAAATGAAGAACGAAGATTATCAAGGTGCGATTGAACATCTCACCAAAGCCGCTGACAAAAACGATGAGTTGGCTCAATATGCTTCATATTACATGGCTCAATGTTACAGCAATACAGACCAAGACAAATTCGCAAGAAACACATACCTCAAGGCATACAAGATGAACTTCAACGATACCTTGAAAGAAAACTCACTCTACAACTACGCAGTGCTTAGCTTCATCCCAGGCATCGACCCTTTCAATGAGTCGATAAGCATCCTTAACGAATACATCAAATCGTATCCTCAGTCAAGCCAGATAAGCGAATTCCAAGACATCGCGATACACTTGCTACTCAACTCCAACGACTACAGCAACGTGCTCGAGACATTGGAACAATATGAAAAATTAAGCCCTGAACTGAAGAAGATTCAGTCTAATATAACTTATAACGTAGGCATACAATATTACAACGAAGGCAAATACCAAGACGCCATCAGATATTTCGAAAAATCATCTAACAATAAAGATATAGAATCGGATAGCCAGAAAGAAGCTATCTACTGGATGGCAGATTCTTATTATCAGATGAAAAATTACAACGAAGCAGAAGATGCTTACATCAGATTTATCAACACCAAAGGCGCTAACAACTTAGAAGTCTATGCCCTTGCACATTATAACTTGGGTTATATCTACTTAAACAACAACGAATACGCAAATGCTTCCGTAAAATTCAAAGAGTTCATCAATAACGACAAACTCTCCGACAAAGAAAGACAAGGCGACGCTTGGACTCGCATCGGCGACTGTTACTTCATCCAACGTCAGTATAACAACGCCATAACATCTTACAATAACTCACTGAAGATAAGCAATAAAAACGCCGACTATATCTATTTCCAGCAAGCAATGGGATACGGAGCAATGGGTAAGTCGAAAGAAAAAATAAACAGCCTCAACACTTTAATAGTAAGACATCAGAAGTCAGTCTATTACGACAGAGCTATCTATGAAATGGGAATGGCACAGCTCAACAGCAACGACAACAAATCTGCGATAACATCATTCAACAAAGTCATTAAAGAAAGACCTCGTTCACAATATGCTCGTAAGTCGTTGATGAAGATAGGTATGATTTATTACAATAACGATGAAAATGACAAGGCACTCGAAAGCCTTAAAACAATCATCGCTCAATATCCTAACACCGAAGAATCGAGAGAGGCTTTGAATATCATCAGCAGCATCTATCGCGATAACAATGAAATTCAATCATATTTCGACTATATCGCAGAAAACAATCTCGCAGAAATCAGCATCGACAAGCAAGACTCTCTTACTTTCAGAAATATCGAAGACTTCTATTCAAGCAAGAAATACCAACAAGTCATAAAAGGCGCAAAACAATATATCGAAAAACATCCTAACGGAGCATATCTACTTGACGTTCACTATTACGCTATGAATTCCATGGAGATGACTAATGAAACCGACGGTATCAGAACTCACATAGAATATATCATCAACCAAAATGACAACGACTACACCGACCAAGCTTTGCTTCTGATTGCAAGAATGGATTACGATGAATCGAGTTATTCCAATTCTGCAAAATATTATGAAAGACTGTTAAACATAACAGAAAACCAACAAGTCATAACGGAAGCAATAGAAGGTTCGATGAAGAGCTACTACTTCGACAATCAATATGACAAGGCCATAGAAAAAGCCAACCAACTGATAAGAATGCAAGACATCAACGAAAATCAGAAAAAACAAGCAAACTACATATTAGGCAAGTCATATTTCGACAAGAAAGATTATTCCGAAGCTCTTAAATATTTCGAGATTTATTCGGATGTCGACAATACGGAAACTGGTGCTGAATGCGCATATCTCTCAGCAGTGTGCTTGTACAACACACAGAGATACGATGATGCCGAAGAAAAAGTGTTCCTCGTTTCAGACAGATATAGCAACTACATAAACTGGGCTGCACGTTCTTTCATAATCTTAAGCGATGTCTACGTTGCTAAAGATAATGTCTTCCAAGCTAAAGAAACTCTGAAGAGCGTGATAGAAAACTATCCTGAAGACGAAGCCGATTACACAGAAGTTATCGACTTAGCACAAGAGAAATTAGACCTCATCGAAAACACATCAAACGAATAAGGAAGAGTATCATGAAAAATATAAATATCATCATAGTTGTATTGTTTGTTTTAATAAGCTCAACATTAAACTCTCAATCTCGTAATGCGGAAGTAACGGTGGAAGGCAAGTACGCTCCACAGATACAGAAGTCGGAACGTCTTATCAAGACACCCGACATGCCAAAGCGCGACTTCAGCATACCTAATTATGAAATCAACACTGAAGACTTCTCTTACAGATACAAGGCAGAATTAGAACCAATCAGCCCGTTAAGTTATACACATAACAACAAGACAAGCATCACAAACAATTTCATCAAGGCTGGAATAGGAACACGACTATCACCAGACTTCCTCTTCCGTCATTATTCAAACATCACAAAAAGAACAAGTCTGGGCATCGGTGTCGACCATAACTCAACATGGCTCGGCATGAAAGACTACCCTAACTTGAAATATATGAATAATGCTTTTGCGTTATCAATGACAAATCGTTTTTCGCAGTTTCAGCTACACTCACATGTCGACTATCATTATGACACATATCATATCAATGACATGGCAATTGGCGATGCTAGAAAAATACATTCTCTGAATGCCGATGTCACAGCGAATAACAACAAATCGAGTTACAAAGGATTATATGACGAGTTCTCTTTGAAGTATAGTTATTCTGGAATTCAAAACGGCATGCAAGAAAACTTCTTACGTTTCAAGGCACATCTTGAACATTCAAATTCATGGTTCAGATATGGTAAAGGCACACAGACTTTAGCCATTGACGTAAATGCCGACTTAAACGTAATCGAGCAATCACAATTCATAATATCAGCCAATCCGCACCTTGCCTTCGACGGCGAATATTACAAACTTCATCTAGGTTTCAGAGTCGATGCCAAAACCAACTCTATCAGCATGGGCGGCATATATCCTGATATCAAAGGAAGCCTCTATCTCTTCCAGAGAAACATAGAGTTCTATGCAGGACTTGGCGGCATGACGAAAATCAATACTTTAAAAGAGATAATAGAAGAAAATCCTTTTGTGGTTAGCAATCCTTTGAACTATGCGGAATTCGATTATGAAAAGACATGGATAGACTTCCAGGGAGGATTGAAGTTCAAAGCTTTGAACATGGTGAACGGACATGTTGGTGTAAGATACAGAAGAATCGACAATCATGTATTCTTCATCAATTCAACAACGCAAGCCGGAGCCTTCGACATTATTTTAAACGACTGTTATGTATTCAACTTCAACGTCGATTTACATGCAAGAATCAACGACAACATCAAAGCCGTCGCCGACTTCGCTTATAACAAATATGACTTCATCAAAGCACGTCTAACCGCTGATGTCCCAATCACAATAGCACACGCATGGTACAAGCCAGAGATTGAATTGACATTGAAAGGAATTTACCAAATGAACGAACGTTGGAACTTTAACATGGCAACATATCTCGAGGGCAGACGATATGCTTTGACCGGCAACACCTATAACGACATCAAAGAATTGAAACCAATAGTCGACATACAGTTAGGCTGCGACTACAATTTTAACGAAGACCTTTCTTTTTATGCAGAGGTAAAGAATCTGATTCATAACAAATACCAAATCTATTATAACTATCCTAGCTACGGCTTCCAGGCCTTTGTCGGATTCAAGTACAGGTTTTTGTAAGTTAGGAATTGAGGAGTTGAGGAGTTGAGGAATTGAGGGTATGAGGAGTTGAGTTTTGAAGGGGCGAGACAAATATAGGGTAAGGCAATACCTTATTGGTTAAAAGGCGATTTTCCATTATATTTTTTTCAATAAAAAATGTAATTTTAACAATAAATTTTATCGTGCTATTGTTGGACTAGCACGATTTTTTTTATTACATTTGCGGATAAATTTTCGTTTTCTACATTAGAAATAAAAAACATCATTTACATATAAGAGAAATGACAGAAGAAGTAAAAAAAGTTGCAGAAAGCAATTATAATGCTAGTAACATTCAGGTCTTAGAAGGACTTGAAGCTGTTCGTAAGCGTCCAGCCATGTACATCGGCGACGTCAACGTTAGAGGTTTGCACCATTTGGTATATGAGGTTGTTGACAACTCCATCGACGAAGCGATGGCTGGCTATTGCAACACTATAGATATTAAGATATTAAAAGACAATTCTATCAGAGTAGCCGACAACGGCCGTGGTATTCCAACAGGCTGGCATGAGAAAGAACAACGCTCAGCATTGGAAGTCGTTCTCACAGTGTTACACGCTGGTGGTAAGTTCGACAAAGGTTCTTACAAAGTATCAGGCGGTCTCCACGGTGTCGGTGTCAGTTGCGTCAACGCGCTTTCAAAACACCTCACAGCAGAGATTCATCGCGAAGGCAAGATATTCAAACAAGAATATGAATACGGAAAACCTATCACTTCTGTTGAAGTAGTAGGCGAAGCATCAGACACTGGAACTATCATCACCTTCACTCCAGATGATTCTATCTTCCTCACCAATATTTACGACTACGAAACATTGGCAAAACGTATGCGCGAGCTGACATACCTCAACAGAGGTATCGCCATCACATTGAGCGACGAACGTGAAGTGGATGAAGAGATGAATATAGCTCCAAAGAGTGAGACATTCCATTCAGAAAACGGTCTTGCCGACTTCATCGATTATTTGGACAAGAACCGTGAGAAACTCACACCAGAACCAATCACCATCGCTGGCGAAAGCGACAACGTTCCAGTTGAGATCGCACTTGAATATAACACATCATTCTCTGAAAACCTTCACTCATACGTTAACAACATCAACACACACGAAGGTGGTAGCCACCTCTCTGGTTTCCGTCGTGGCTTGACACGTACGTTGAAGGCTTACGCTGAGAAACAAGGCATGTTCGCTAAGTTGAAATTCGAAATCAACGGCGATGACTTCCGTGAAGGCTTGACAGCTATCATCTCTGTCAAGGTTCCAGAACCACAGTTCGAAGGACAGACAAAGACCAAGCTCGGTAACAGCGAAGTGATGGGTATCGTCGACAAGATAGTCAGCGACCGTCTCAACAACTACTTGGAAGAACATCCAAAAGAAGCTAAGATGATTGTCGATAAGGTTGTTCTTGCAGCTACTGCACGTCATGCGGCACGTAAGGCAAGAGAACTCGTACAACGCAAAGGCGCATTGTCAGGTTCAGGACTTCCAGGAAAATTGGCAGACTGCTCAGACAAGAATCCAGAGAAGACAGAGCTTTACATCGTTGAGGGTGACTCAGCGGGCGGTTCAGCAAAACAAGGTCGCGACCGTTCATTCCAAGCTATCCTTCCTTTGAGAGGTAAGATTCTTAACGTGGAAAAAGCAATGCCACATAGAATCTTCGAGAGCGAAGAAATCAAGAACATTTACACAGCTTTGGGTGTTACTATTGGAACAGAAGAAGACAGCAAAGCTTTGAACATAGAAAAATTAAGATATCACAAGATTGTGATTATGACCGATGCCGACGTGGACGGTAGCCACATCTCGACATTGATTCTCACATTCTTCTTCCGTTATATGCCTGAACTTATTAATAAAGGTTATGTCTATATCGCGACACCACCTTTATATCTCATCAAGAAAGGCAAGACAGAACGTTACTGCTGGACAGAAGAAGAACGTGCTCAGATAACAAGAGAGTTATCAGCCGACGGCAGCGACAAGGGATTACACATCCAACGCTACAAAGGTCTCGGTGAAATGAACCCAGAACAGTTATGGAGCACAACAATGGACCCAGCTCATAGAACATTACGTCAGATTACTATTGAAAACGGAGCCGAAGCCGACTACGTATTCTCAATGCTGATGGGTGATGAAGTAGGTCCACGACGCGAATTTATAGAACAAAACGCAACATACGCAAATATCGACGCTTAACAAATTAAAAGCTAAAACTATGGAAAACAACGACAATAAGTTAGAACTTCTAACAAAGAAAATCTACGAAGAAGGTATAGAAAAAGCACAAAACGATGCTAAAGATATACTCGACAAGGCTCAGCAAGAGGCTGAGAACATAGTTAAAGATGCTGAAGACAAAGCTAAGGCTATAATGGAAAAAGCACAGAACGAGTCAGCTGCATTACGTCAAAAGACAGAGACAGAACTCGGCATGAGTGCAAAACAAGCAGTGGCAGCTTTGAAACAGCAAGTAACCAGCTTGATAGCTAATAACATTGCCGTTGATATGACGACAGCAGCTTTCAAAGACGAAGACTTCGTAAGAGAACTGATGGCGAAAATCATAGAGAAATGGAACGCTGAAGGTAATGTCGATCTTAACGTAATAATGAACGATAAGGAAAAAGAAGGTTTTGAAAAATATCTTCTCGCAAAACATAAAAACTTATTCGACAATAATCTTACAATTGTAACTAACAACAATCAGAAGGAAGGTTTTGTAATCCAACCTAAAGACGGTAGCTACAAATTGACATTCTCTGAAAAAGTTTTTGAAGAATTCTTCAACGCTTATCTCAAAGATTATTCAAAGAAATTGTTGTTTTCATAGATAAGAATTAGATATATCTGAGATTTTCAGGTATATCTTTTTTACTATTATTTGTCTCATTATTACTTTAATGATATGAACATAGCAGGAGGAAATTATTATTGCCTGATAGCAGGTCTGCCAGAGATAAGTCCTGACGACAAGAAACTCAGCCTTTCCGTTCAGGAGTTACGTACATATCTCAACGACTATCTGACCAAAGAAGAAGTTGACACCATCAACCTTTTCTTCTATCCTAACGACAACGCTCAGATAATTCGTCTTCTACAGAAACAAGAACCTGACAATAATCTTCAAACAGTGTTCACAGCATCACAGTTGGAAGACGAGATTCAGGATCCTATGTTCACACCTTCTTATATTAAGGAATATCTTCACGACCTGCAGAAAGATGATAAAGAAGTCAGCAAGCGACTTCCAGAAGCAGAACTAAGTGAGAGATATTGGAACTACATGCTCTCTCAGAAACAGAAACTCGTGAGAAAGTATGCAGAGTTTTCCTTAAACATAAAGAATCTCATCACGGCATTGAACTGTCGTAAATATCATCTCGACATCGAGAAAGAAGTCATTGGCGACTCTTATTTCACAAAGCAATTAAAGACATCACGTGCTAAAGACTTCGAGTTATCTGACGATTATCCTTACGTCGACACCATTCTCTCACTTTTCGAAAGAGACAATATCGCAGAACGCGAGTATAGAATCGACATGCTTTATTGGGAGTTTCTCGATGAGATGACAGGAAACAAATACTTCACATTCGACAATGTGATTGAATTTACGCTCAAACTGATGATACTGGAACGTTGGAGCAAGATGACCACAGAACAAGGCAAGGCCATATTCCGTGAGCTTCTCGACCGTTTCAAGAAAGGATTTAAGTTTGATAAAGAATTTGATATTTAATAACAAAAACATATAACATGAATAAGACATTAGGTAAAGTAGTAAGTATCATCTCCAACTTGGTCTTGGTTCGTATTGAAGGTGACGTATTCCAGAACGAGATATGTTTCATCTTCTTAGGAGAAGAGAAATTGATGGCTGAGGTTATCAAGATTATTGGAGACATAGCATACGTTCAGGTGTTTGAAAGCACACGTGGCTTGAAGCCAGGTTCTAAGGTAGAGTTCGAAGGACACATGCTTGAAGTAGAACTCGGTCCTGGTCTGTTGTCAAAGAACTTCGACGGACTTCAGAACGACCTCGACAAGATGGAAGGCGTGTTCTTGAAGAGAGGTCTCTACACACCAGCTCTCGAAGACGACAAGAAATGGGCTTTCACTCCATTGGCAAAGAAAGGCGACAAGGTCATCGCTGGCGACTGGCTCGGTAACGTAAAAGAAAACTGGCTCGACCATAAGATTATGGTACCTTTCAAATTCGAAGGAGAATACACTGTTGAGAGTGTAGCCGCTGCAGGCGAATACACCATCAAAGATGTCGTTGCTACATTGAAAGACAAGGAAGGCGAGATTCATAACGTCACTATGGTACAGAAGTGGCCTGTGAAACTTGCTGTCAAAGCATATAAGAACAAACCACGTCCTTATCGTTTGTTAGAGACAGGCGTTCGTGTCATCGACACTATGAACCCAATCCTCGAAGGCGGTACCGGCTTCATCCCTGGTCCTTTCGGTACAGGCAAGACCGTTCTCCAACACTCATTGGCAAAATACGCTGACGCCGACATCATCATCATGGCTGCCTGCGGTGAACGTGCTAATGAAGTCGTGGAAATCTTCGCTGAGTTCCCACACCTCGAAGACCCTCGCACAGGACGTTCATTGTACGAAAGAACAACAATCATCGCTAACACATCCAACATGCCTGTAGCTGCTCGTGAAGCTTCTGTCTACACAGCTATGACAATCGGCGAATACTACCGCGCTATGGGATTGAAGGTGTTCTTGCTCGCCGACTCTACATCACGTTGGGCACAAGCATTACGTGAGATGTCAAACCGTCTGGAAGAGCTCCCAGGTCAAGATGCTTTCCCAATGGACTTGTCAGCTATCATCGCTGGTTTCTACGCACGTGCCGGTATCGTTTATCTCAACAACGGACAGACAGGTTCAGTAACATTCATCGGTACTGTTTCTCCAGCTGGTGGTAACTTGAAGGAACCTGTGACAGAATCAACAAAGAAAGCAGCTCGCTGTTTCTACGCTCTGTCACAAAACCGTGCCGACTCAAAACGTTACCCTGCTATCGACACCATCGACTCATATTCTAAATATCTAGAATATCCAGAATTCATAGAATATGCAAAAGAAAAACTCGATGAAAACTGGGTAGAGATAGTTAGCGAAGCACGTAACATCTTGATTCGTGGTAAGGAAACAGAAGAACAAATCAACATCCTTGGTGACGACAGTGTGCCAATCGACTACCACGTAACTTTATGGAAGTCAGAACTCCTCGACTTCGTCATCCTTCAACAAGATGCATTCGACAAGATTGACGCTTCAACATCATTGGAACGTCAGGAATATATGCTGAAGAAAATCGTCGGCATCACACGCTCTAACTTAAAGTTCGACAACTTTGAAGAAGTTGGTATCTATTTCAAGAGACTCATCAACGTCTTCAGACAGTTGAACTACACCGTCTTCAAGTCAGAAGAATTCAATAACACCGAGAGAGAAGCCGACGCTATTCTTGAAGAAAGAATCATCAAATAATTGAAAATAAAAAAACTATATATATGAGTGCATTTCAAAAAGTTTATACAAAGATCAGTCAGGTCACAAAGGCTACATGTAGCTTGAAGGCTACAGGTGTAGGTTTCGATGAACTTGCATATATACATGGTCGTTTGGCACAGGTCGTTAAGATCTGGGGCGACGAGATCACCTTACAGGTTTTCTCAGGAACAGAAGGCATTCCAACAAATGCAGAAGTGATATTCTTAGGCAAGGCTCCTACTCTCAAAGTAAGTGACGAGTTGTGCGGACGTTTCTTCAACGCCTTCGGTCAGCCTATCGACGGCGGTCCTGAGGTAGATGGTGAAGAACGTGAAATCGGCGGTCCTTCAGTGAACCCAGTTCAACGTAAGCAGCCATCAGAACTCATCGCTACTGGTATCGCTGGTATCGACTTGAATAACACCTTGGTGTCAGGACAGAAGATTCCATTCTTCGCAGACCCTGACCAGCCATTCAACCAAGTGATGGCTAATGTTGCGATGAAGGCACAAGCCGACCGTATCATCCTCGGCGGCATGGGTCTCACCAACGACGACTACTTATATTTCAAGAACTTGTTCGAGAATGCAGGTATCTTAGACCATATCGTATCATTCGTCAACACCACAGAGGCACCTCCTGTTGAACGTCTCCTCGTTCCAGATATGGCTCTTACTGCAGCTGAATATTTCGCTGTCGACAAGAACGAAAAGGTATTGGTTCTCTTGACAGACATGACATTGTATGCTGACGCCTTGAGTATCGTTTCTAACCGTATGGATCAAATCCCATCTAAAGACTCTATGCCAGGTTCTTTATATTCCGACTTGGCTAAGATTTATGAGAAAGCGGTACAATTCCCAAGTGGCGGCTCTATCACCATCATCGCTGTTACAACATTGTCAGGCGGCGACATCACACACGCTATCCCAGACAACACTGGTTACATCACAGAAGGTCAGCTCTTCTTACGTAAAGACACTGAAATCGGCAAGGTTATCGTCGACCCATTCAGAAGCTTGTCACGTTTGAAACAGCTCGTCATCGGAAAGAAGACACGTGCCGACCACCCACAGGTTATGAACGCTTGTATCCGTCTCTATGCCGACGCTGCCAACGCTCGTACCAAACTGGAAAACGGCTTCGACTTGACAAACTACGATGAACGTGTTCTTGACTTCGCTAAAGAATATTCTAACGAACTGCTCGCCATCGACGTCGACCTTAAAATCGAACAGATGCTCGACACAGCATGGAATCTCTTCGGCAAACACTTCAACAAATCAGAGGTGTCTATCAAGAAAGAATTCATGGATCAATATTGGACTGGTAAAGAATAATCATTGCCAATAAATTAAAAACATGAAATTATGGCAATAAAATTTCAATATAACAAAACATCGATGCAGCAACTGGAGAAGCAGTTGAAGATACGCGTGCGTACGCTTCCTACCATCAAGAGCAAGGAGTCGGCGCTGCGTCTCGAAGTGAAACGCTCGAAGGAAAAAGTCGAGGAGTTTGACGAGAGACTCGAAGCTATCTTGCAACAGTCCAGCGACATCTTGCGTCTATGGGGCGAGTTCAAGCCCGACATCCTCAGCGTAAAAGAGGTTAGATGCAGCACCAAGAAAATCGCCGGCGTCAACACTCCAGTATATGAAGGTGCATCGTACGAGATAAAAGAATTCAGCGTGTTCAACATGCCAGCATGGATCTTAGACGGAATAGAATATATGAAGTCTTTGATTGACATCACGCTGGAACGCGAGTTCTGGGTTCGTAAGATGGAGCTGCTCAGCAAGGCAAGAAAGAAAACCACACAGAAAGTCAACCTTTATGAAAAGGTGCAGATACCTGGTTTCGAAGATGCCATAAGAAAGATAAAACGCGTCATGGAAGACGAAGAGAATCTCTCTAAAGCAGCTCAGAAGATAGTTAAAATGCGTCAAGAAAAGGAGGTAGCATTATGATTACACCTATGACAAAATTGACGATGTTTATTTATCATCGCGACTACAAACAATTCCTCGTCGAGCTCCGTGACCACGGCGTCGTTCACGTACATGCCAAGAAACAGACTCTTCAAGATGAAGTCATGAAGGCTAAGATGGCGGAGATGAAGCACATTAACAATGTCATTAAGTTGTTAGAAAAAGACAACAAGTCAACAAGTCAACAAGACAACAAGTTGATAGACTTACGTAATGCTGAGTTGATTGCTTTCATCGACGCTAAATTCGCGGAGATAGATTCTATACAGCAGCAGATTGCATCATTGCAGAAAGAGGATGGCGTATATAACCTCTGGGGTGAGTTCCCTGAAGAACAAATCAAGCAGATTCAGAATAACAACTGGGACTTGAGATTCTTCAGCGTGCCACAGAATAAATACGACGAAAAATGGGAACAAGAATTCAATGCTTTCGTCATCAACGAAATATCTGGATTCAAATACTTCACCACCCTTACTTCTAAAGATAAAGAAGTTAACATCGAAGCAGAGAAATATCATTTCCCTTCACTGTCGAAGTCAGAAATCAAAGCACAGCTTGATGAGTTGAAGAACAAGTTGAGTGAGACAAGACAATATCTCAGCGAGATAGCTGAAGATGCCATCGCTAAGCTCAACGAATATAAGACTGCTGTTCAGGACGACGCTGACTTCTATAAGGTAAGTGAAGCTGCTTCTTCATTAGCCGACGATAAGATTATGTTATTGGAAGGCTGGGTTCCAACAGAGATTGAAGCCGACACCATCGCATGGCTCGGCGATAAAGAAGTCTACTTCGAGGCAACAGAGCCAGAGAAGAATGTCGACAACCCTCCTATCAAACTTAAGAACAGAAGATTCGCTAGACTCTTCGAGATGATTGGTAATATGTATTCTATCCCTACTTACTGGGAGTTAGATATGACACCATTCTTCGCACCGTTCTTCGTGATGTTCTTCGGATTCTGTATGGGCGACCTCGGCTACGGCGCATTGATTTGCGTCATCACCTTAGCCTTGATTTTAAGCAAGAAACTCAAAGACATGAACAACATACTATGGCTCGGTTTCTTCTTAGGATTCGGCACCGTCATCATGGGAACCATCAGCGGAACCTTCTTCGGAGTTCCATTGCTCGACGTTGAAGGCATACCTGTGCTAGACAAACTCAAAGGCATCATGTTCCAGCCAGACGGCATCTATTCAGCATTCTATGTGTCATTGATAATAGGTGTGTTCCAGATTTTGTTCGGCATGTGTCTCAAGATTATCAACATGACCAAGCTCTACGGCTTCGGTGCAGCGGTATCGACGATAGGATGGGTAGTCTTATTACTCGGTGGTATCGTCAGCTTCCTGATTGACGGCATCGGCGTTCCATTCTATATCTGCATGGGCGTTGGCGCAGTCCTCATCTATTTATTGAATGGACCTATCAACTCATTTGCAGCTCCGTTCAAGAACATAGGCTCTGGATTATGGGACACATACAACATGGCAACAGGTCTCCTCGGTGACGTCTTATCATACATCAGATTGTTCGCCTTGGGCTTGTCAGGTTCAATCTTAGGATTAGTCTTCAACGACTTAGCCATGAACATGAAACCAGACATACCAGTACTTGGAACAATAGTGATGGTCTTGATATTAGTCTTCGGTCACACCATGAACATAGCCTTGTCGGCATTGAGTGCTTTCGTTCACCCTATGCGTCTGACATTCGTCGAGTTTTACAAGAACTCAGGATTCGTCGGTGGAGCTAAAGAGTATACACCATTTAAGAAAAATTGAAAACTTAAAACTGAAATTTGAAAATTAGAAAATTAAATTAAAAATTAACAAATAAAAAACATTAACATTATGACAACAGCATTAGTATTAGCTTATGTAGGTATCGCTCTTATGATTGGTTTATGCGGTATCGGTAGTGCCCTCGGCGTAACATACGGTGGTAACGCAA